>CAYQKW010000004.1:0-66438 GCA_964418245.1 uncultured Oscillospiraceae bacterium | reverse complement strand
GAGCGTCACCTTGCCAAGGTGAACGTCGCGAGTTCGAATCTCGTCTTCCGCTCCAAACCGAAGCAAAGTTTTTTGCTTCGGTTTTTTTTCGTCAAAAATCAAACTTCGGCACAACACACACTTGTGCCGATATAACCGCAATCAAACTTTTGTGCCGGACAATTTTCACAGCAAACACAACAATATTTTTTCGCTGTGAAAAACGCATTTAATATGCGAAGTTTTGAAATATTAATCGGGTATATGCTTGACATATCGGTATGTGTTGTGGTATAATTAGCATAGAAAACATTGCCGTACAAATTCTTTTTTCGCTTGTGTGCGGCAGTGACACTCGAAGCATGAAGTAAAAATAAATTAAAACTTTTTATAATGAAAGGAAATGATTGAATGTTTGTAAAATATTCCGAACCATCAATACTTCTTGAAGGCCGCTGGGCAAAATTTGCGGACAAGGCCGTAACAACAACGACAGGAAGCAGAATTTACATTAAATTTGAAGGCAGTATGGCATTGCTGAAATTTGATTTATCGGGCGATGCCGGCGAACGTGCTCATCTTTGGATAAGTGTTGACGGCGGCGCGATGACAGAAACAGCCGTGGGTGCGGCTTTGCGCATAAAAACCGCGGAATACGGTATACATACAATTTGTGTAATATATAAAAGTCAGGTTGAAGTGAAAAACCGCTGGAATATACCGCTTGAACAAAAAGTTGCGTTCATTGGTGTTGAAATTGAGAAACCCGTGAATTTAGAACCCGATACACGCAAAACCATCGAATTTGTGGGCGATTCCATCACAGAAGGCATACTCACGGATGCCGATGTTGACCCGGAACGTATTCCGCAGGAAAACATGGAAATGCGTGTTTATCACGATGATGTATGTGCGACATATGCATGGAGAACTGCCGAAAACCTCGGTCTTTCGCCGATAATCATGGGATACGGAGCCGTTGGAGCGACAAAAGGCGGCAACGGCAATGTTCCGGCGGCATATGAAGCATATCCTTATAACTTCCGCGAAAATCCGATTTGTCACAAAAGCGCGGATTATATTGTTGTAAATCACGGTGCAAACGACAGCTGTTCGGCTGTTTCGGATTATCTTGACGGTTACGAAAAACTGCTTGCTGTGATAAGAAAACACAATCCCGATTCAAAAATCTTTTCACTCAGTGCTTTCTGCGGTGCACATGCCGATGCTCTCGGCAAGTTCATAAGCGAATATAACAAAAAGAACGGAGAAAATATTGTATTTATAAATTCTTCCGGTTGGGTTCCCGTTGAACCGTTGCACCCTCTTAGAAACGGACACAAAATCATTGCCGATAATTTAAGCCGTATACTGAAAGAATATATTGATGAAATGTAATTTATGCCCCAGAAACTGCGGCGTGTCAAGGCAAAACAACGACTTGGGATATTGCGGTATGCCGGAGGAAATATATGCCGCGCGCGCCGCACTGCATTTTTGGGAAGAACCATGCATCTCCGGAACAAACGGGTCCGGAGCGGTGTTTTTCTGCGGCTGTGGTTTAAAATGTGTATTCTGTCAAAATTCAGAAATATCCGGCGGCATATCCGGCAAAAAAATCTCGGTTGAACAGCTGGCGGAAATATTTTGCGAACTTCAGCAAAAAAACGCACATAATATAAATCTGGTAACGCCGACACATTACAGCGATAAAATTATCGAGGCCGTGACCGTTGCAAGACGAAACGGGCTTACAATCCCTGTTGTGTATAACTGCGGCGGATATGAAAAAGTTAATACTGTATCTGCAATGAAAAATACGGCAGATGTGTTTCTTCCGGATTTTAAATACGTTTCTCCCGTGATTTCCGGCAAATATTCAAATGCACCCGATTATTTTGCGGTTGCAAAAAAAGCACTTGCCGAAATGGTACGCCTTCAGCCGAAGCCGATAATCGAAAAAGGAATAATGCAGCGCGGAGTTATTGTGAGACATATGGTTCTGCCCGGTTGTGCGGATGATTCAAAACGTGTTTTAAGATATTTATATAATGAATATAAAAATGATATTTATATAAGCATAATGAGCCAATATACGCCGGTAAACGGCAAGTTTGCGGAGCTTTGCCGCCCCGTCGGCAAATCCGAATACGAAGATGTTGTGGAATTTGCCGCAAATCTTGGTGTTGAAAATGCTTTTGTGCAGGACGTAACATCTTCCGGAAAAAAATATATTCCCGAATTTGATTTTACGGGGATTTGACGCAAAATGTCAAATCCCCGTATTTACATATGATTCCGCAAGCTTCAGTTTTTGCTTCCGCGGCATTTGCTTTATTTCGTATTCTCTTTGCAGAGCAAGTTCTTTTGTGCCCCATTTTTCACAGTAAACAAGTGTCACCGGAAGCCGCGGCTTTGTATATTTTGCACCTTTCCCGGCGTTATGTGCGGCAATGCGCCGTTTTAAATTGTTTGTCCAGCCGGTGTAAAGTGTGCCGTCGGAACACTTTAAAATATATACATAATTATCCAATGGTCTCTGTTCCCTCAACTGCCGCTTTAACAAGACCTTCAACGTCAATCTTGCTTTCGGATTCTTTTATTTTGTCAAGCTTTGGTTTTAAATCGGGATTTTTCGGCACAAATATCGTGCAGCAATCTTCATACGGCAGAATAGACGTATCATACGTACCGATTTTTCTTGCATAATTTATAATTTCTATTTTATCAAGACCCACGAGCGGACGCAAAACAGGTATTTTTGCAACTTCGTTCGTAACCACCATGCTTTGAAGAGTTTGACTTGCCACTTGCGCAAGACTTTCGCCCGTAACAAGTGCGGAAGAACCGTTTTTCAATGCAATCTCCTGTGCAATTCTGTTCATGAATCTGCGCATTATTATAGTAAGCTGACTTGCCGGGCATTTGTCTTTTATTTCCATTTGAATATCGGTAAACGGCACAATATGCAGCGGTATTCCGCCTGCGTATTGTTCAAGAATTTCTTTCAATGCAATAACCTTTTCTTTGGCACGCTGAGATGTGTAGGGATAGCTGAAAAAGTTTATTGCTTCAAGATTAACGCCCCTTTTCGCCATAAGCCACCCGGCAACGGGCGAATCTATCCCTCCGGACAAAAGCAATGAACATTTGCCCGACATTCCGGTCGGCAAACCGCCGGCACCGTCTATGCGTTCGCAATACACAAAAGCGTTATCCTCACGAATATCCACATTCACAACCAAATCCGGGTTGTTTACATCAACTTTAAGATTTTTGAACTTGCTTAATATAAAACCGCCGGTTTCTGCGGCAATTTCAGGTGATTTCAGTGGAAACGACTTGTCTGCGCGTTTTGCTTCGGCTTTGAAAGTGTGTGCTTTTTCAAGCACGGGAGCAAGCCTTTTCGCTATTACCGAATAAATATTTTCCATGTTTTTTTGTGCAATATACGCCGGACATATTTTTGTTATGCCAAATAATTTTTTTGCACATTCAACAGCTTCCGACATACGCGCCGTTTCGTCAAGCGGCTGAATGTAAAAAGTTGCCTGTGCTTTCCATACCTTGTAGTTACCTTTGTTTTTTAAAGCGTCACGTATATTGTTCAATAATTTTTCTTCAAAATTTTTTCGGTTATGCCCTTTCAAAATCATTTCTCCGACTTTTATAAGTACAACTTCGTCCATCATAATTCTCCCCTGTCTTTAATTCAACCATGAATTTAATAAGTTAATTCGGTATTATATAATCATTCCGCATAAATATGCCGTCAAAATTGCCGCAACCGCAACAACAACAAGACTTTGCTCAAAATATGCAAGGATTATTGAAACAATCGTTGCCGCCGCCGCCGTAAAGCTGTCTTTTGTAACGTAAAAAATCGACGGAAACGTGAGTGCGCCAAGCACCGCATACGGTATATAAAACAATACCGATTTCAAAAACTTGCTTTTTATTTCTTTTCTGAAAATGACAAGCGGCAGTACACGCGGAATATATGTTACAAGTGCCATAACCACAATGCCCGAAATTAAATATGCCATGTTTATTCCTCCTCTGTATGCGGAAACAGCAGTGCCGCCGCACACGCCGCAATAAGCGTTGTGATTATTATTTTAAATCCGTCCGAGATAAAATCGAAAATGCGGATGTATCTGAACATACACGAAATTGCAACGGCAATGAGAATGCATATAAACACAGGTTTGGATTTTTTTGCCGGTGGGATTATTATGGCTATAAACATTGCATAAAGCGCGATTTCCATCGCCGCACCGACAGCCGGCGGAAGAAAGGCGGTGCATACAGCACCGAGAGCCGTTCCCAAAGTCCAACCGATAATCGGCATTGTTATAAGCCCATACATATATTTTGCCGACAATGCGCGCGGTTCACAAGCGGCAACGGCAAATGTTTCGTCTGTCACACCAAAGCCGAACAAGAGCCGCTGGCGTGTTGAAACACCTTTTTCAAGCTTTTGCGTAAGCGAAAGCGACATGAGCATATATCGTATATTTATTATGAAAGTGGCAAGTGCAATTTCTGCAAGTGCCGCCTTGCCGAGAATGAGCTGTGTGCCGGCAAACTGCCCGGCAGACGTTAAATTTGTTAAAGAGAGAATCACAGCAAACCATGCCGGAAGCCTGTTTGACGTCACCATGAGACCGAAAGTGAACGATACCGGAAAATATCCAAGCCCTATGGGCAATCCTCTTATTATACCTTTTCTGAAATCTGTCATATTTATGTTCCTTTGAATTTTGTTTATATTATGTAAAATAAGTTGCAAAAAGCAATTCTTTCTGCATTTATTTTTCCATGAAGTAAAAATGCTTGCTTGTAAGGGCATTTTTACGAAGCCGTCAATGATGCAGCTGTGCGAAGCACAGTAAGGACGTTAGTCCGTAAAGAATTGCTTTTGCAATTCTTTCTGCATTTATTTTTCCATGAAGTAAAAATGCTTGCTTGCAATGGCATTTTTACGAAGCCGTCAATGATGCAGCTGTGCGAAGCACAGTAAGGACGTTAGTCCGTAAAGAATTGCTTTTGCAATTCTTTCTGCATTTATTATACCATAACAAAGCCGATATGTCAATGTTTTCGCACGGATTTTTAAAATCAAAACTATTGATAAATTTAAAAATTTTTAATAATTCGTTCACATTTTATTCAAATTTATGTTGTATAATAAAAGCATAGAAAAAAAGATAAGATATACGGAGGCGTTAAATATGTCGGATTTTAACGATTACAAATGGTATAATGAAGAAGAAACGAAGGACTTGACTTCGCAGCCGTTTTACACAGAAACGGTTAAAAACAAGAAAAAACACAAAGTTATGAAAAAAATCGGTATCGGGCTTTGTGCCGCAATAATGCTTTCAAGTGTTGCAACAACCGGATATGTTCTTGTGAACGGAAGTCCGCTTAAAACAGCATCGGTGAACAGAATTGTTTCGGTCGGAAGCAAAGACGGCGCATACGGATTTGAAAAAATGGCAACCGGCGACAGAAAAGCAATGACAACGGTTGAAATTGCGGCAAATGTTGCTCCGTCCGTTGTAGGCATAAGCTGTAAATCGGTTGGATATTCGTTTTTCGGTCAGGCAATTGAATCGGCAAGTTCCGGTTCGGGTATAATAATCACGGCAGACGGATATGTCGTAACAAACAATCACGTAATAGACGGTGCAAAAAGCATTAAAGTGGTTTTAAACACCGGTAAAGAATATGATGCAAAGGTTGTCGGCACAGACCCAAAAACAGACCTTGCGGTTGTGAAAATAGAAGCAACCGAACTCCCTGTTGCAACACTCGGCGATTCTGACGAATGTCAGGTTGGCGAACTTGCCGTTGCTATAGGCAATCCTCTCGGTCAGGAACTTGCCGGCACGGTAACCGTCGGCGTTGTTAGTGCCGTTAATCGTACAATCGAAACCTCTGACGACGGAACGTCCATGGCACTTATCCAAACGGATGCGGCAATCAACCCCGGTAATTCGGGCGGTGCGCTTGTGAATGCATACGGCGAAGTCATCGGCATAAACTCAATGAAGTTCTCAGGAAACAACGTTGAAGGAATTGGATTTGCAATTCCGATAAATACTGCAAAACCGATAGTTTCGGACCTTATGAAAGATGGATATGTAAAAGGCAGACCGCTCATCGGTATATCCATACGAGAAATTTCTCCCGATGTTGCGGCAATAAACGATATGCCGTCAGGGCTTTATGTTGCTTATGTTGCCGAAGGCGGAGCAGCAGAAAAAGCCGGTATACAAAAAGGCGATATGATTACATCTGTTGACGGAAAAATTGTTGAATCGGTAAAAGAAATCAACGAAATCCGCGATAAACACAAAGCCGGAGAAATACTTAAAATCGAAGTAAACAGAAACGGCGAAACAAAAACTTTTGATGTAACATTGCTTGAAGATACATCTTCAAGAGGCGCCAATTAATTGCGGATAATCTAAAGATTATCATATATAAGCACTGAAAAGTGTAACCGTACCTTAAGCCGTTTTGCGGCTTAAGGTACACACCCCCACTTTTTTGCAACCATGTCACACAGGTGACTTGTTAATATATATTTATTTTAAAAGACTTAAGCCTACAGTGTACACCCGCTGCGCCTAAGCCTTTTACTTTTTCAATAAATGGCAGAAAAAAGTTATTCAACGTTTCGGCGGCGGAGTGTTTCATCGCCGAAAAAAGCAATCACCGATATAGCTTACGAAAGCGGATTCGGAAGTACGAGAACAATGAACCGAAGTTTTGCAAACGAATACGGAATTTCACCGTCGGAGGTGAGAAAAAATGTTATTTTGCCGAAACTCACAGGAACAGACATGTTTAACACCGAATTATCAATCGGCGATTAGGCTCGCGACGGTACCCAAACCAATATGGGGCAGATATTATCCGCCCCCCAAAAACATATTTCAAACCTGCCCGACACACGCCTTTTTATTCCCCGATTGCGCAAAGTGTTGTACCGGGATAATAAAATTCAAGAATTTCATTATACGCAAACCCTCGGTCTGCCATTTCATAAGCTCCCCACTGACTCATACCGACACCGTGACCGTATCCTTTCCCCGAAAACGTATATACTCCCGAACCTGTTTCAAGCTCCGCAATTCCGGTTGAATCCAACGCACAGATACCGGATGATTTTATGTTGCCGTCCGAATCAATTGCATAAACAGACGTACCGATTGCTCCGTCGGTCGAATATATCACATTTTCTCCGCCGGTCAACACATAAAACTGACTGCGCAGTCCAAGAGCGTATGCGGCGGCATTTTTTTTGAACTTATATTCCCCATCCGTTCCCGTAACCGTGAGTTCGGTAACCCTGCCGGCCGGAGATGCCGCGGTTATTTTAACACTTCTTATATCACCAATATTTCCGCCGTATTTTTGCACGGCGGCTTTTATATCATCTTTTGTAAGATTGACATACCAGCTCAATCCCTTTATTTCGTTCCATCTTTCATATGGGTCTTCACGCTCGGTCAGATACGGCAATGCCGCCGTCCAAACATCGGAGCTGTCGGCGGTATATCCGCCGTTGCCGGCGGAAAAATACGTTTGTGCCGGCTTGCCGTTGTATTTTAAAATAAGCCCTTCGGTATCCTCAACCGCGGCATTGGTATTTTTCGTTTCAACATCATAACCGCCGTATACCTGGCAGTTTGTTGTTGCACACACGTCAAACCCGTCATGTTTGCCCATAAAAGAAGAATACAGCAGTGTTCGCGATATAACCGCCTGTGCTTTCAACGCTTCCGCATTCCACGATGCCGAAACCTCTTTCGGAACAACACCTTTCACATAATCGTCAACATCAACATCGTTTACGGCACGTATTCCGTTTCCGTCGATACTCAAAACAATGCTTCCTCTGTATCTGATACCGTTCAGTTTGAATATATTTCCTCCGGCGGTTATTTTCAAATCATTCCCCGAAACAGTAATATTTCCGCTATCATTGTCATATATATTTATTACTCCGTTTTCGTTTTTTGCCGTTATTGCGGTTGAAAGCACCGTTTCTCCGCACACAAGACCGTCTCCCGATGCAACTTCAAGTTCCGAAGGCGCAGAGCTTCCGTAATACAATCCCACGGTTACGGCGGCTGCGTTGAACGACGCAAGCAACATAAGAAAAAACACTGCCGTATATATTTTAAAATTCATGATATTATTACCTCTCAAAAAATACGTCTATAACAATAAATTCGACATATATATGAAAAAATCCTTTAAATTTTTTCAAAATATTAGTTAATAATCAGATTGACACAACACAATAAAAATGATATTATATTAATATAATGCAAATATTAATAAGCGGAGGTAGTTTTCATGAAAAAATATAATGTAGGAATAGTCGGAGCAACCGGAATGGTGGGTCAGCGATTTATAACACTGCTCGAAAATCACCCGTGGTTTAACATAAAGGTGCTTGCGGCAAGTTCAAGAAGTGCCGGCAGACCATATGCCGAGGCTGTTTCGGGAAGATGGAAAATGCAGACCGAAATGCCCGAATCCGTCAAAAACATGGTTGTTATGGATGCGGAATCAGACGTTGAAAAAATCGCCGCCGAGGTTGATTTTGTATTCTGTGCCGTTGATATGAAAAAAGATGAAATAAAAAAACTTGAAGAAACATATGCAAAAGCCGAATGTCCGGTTATATCGAACAACAGCGCACACCGCGGAACCCCGGATGTTCCCATGATTGTGCCGGAAATCAACCCGGACCACACCGACGTTATCGAATCACAGAAAAAACGTCTCGGAACAAAAAAAGGATTTATTGCGGTTAAGTCCAACTGCTCACTCCAGAGTTACGTTCCGGCGATTCATCCTCTGCTTGAATATGAACCGTCGAAAGTTCTTTGCTGCACATATCAGGCAATATCTGGTGCCGGAAAAACTTTCGATACTTGGCCGGATATGATAGACAACGTTATTCCGTATATCGGCGGAGAAGAAGAAAAATCGGAGCAGGAACCGCTTAAACTTTGGGGAAAAGTTGAAGACGGAAAAATCGTTAATGCATCAAAACCCGAATTTACGGCGCAGTGCATAAGAGTTCCGGTATCGGACGGACACCTTGCGGCGGTTTTTGTATCGTTCGATAAAAAGGTTTCAAAAGAAGAAATCATCGAAAAATGGAAGAATTTTGAGGGTGAAGCGCAAAGACTGAATCTGCCGAGCGCACCGAAACATTTCCTCCACTATTTTGAAGAAAACGACAGACCGCAGATAAAATCCGAAAGAAACCTTGAAAACGGTATGGCGGTTTCAATCGGAAGATTAAGAGAAGATACTCAGTATGACTATAAATTTGTTTGCTTATCTCACAACACACTGAGAGGTGCCGCCGGCGGCGGAGTGCTTCTTGCGGAACTTCTTTGTGCAAAAGGATTGATATAAGCGGAAAGGAAAGTTTATGAGAAAGCCTGTGTTTACGGGGGCGGCGACAGCCATTGTTACACCGTTTAACGATAAAGGCATTGATTATGAAACTTTCGATAAATTAATTGATTTTCAAATAAAAAACAATATAAGCGCACTTGTTGTGTGCGGAACAACCGGGGAATCCTCCTCCATGACCGATGAAGAACGGATTAATGCTGTTTGGTATGCCGTTAAAAAGGTTAGGGGGAAGATTCCCGTTATTGCCGGAACAGGAAGCAACAACACAGCACATGCGGTTAAGCTTTCTGCCGAAGCCTGCGCCGTCGGTGCAGATGCATTGCTTGTTGTTACACCATATTACAACAAATGTACGCAAAGTGGGCTGATTTCGCATTATACCGAAATTGCGGAAAGTGTTGATATTCCGATTATCATGTATAACGTGCCGTCAAGAACCGGCATGAATATATCAACCGAAACCTGCCGCATATTAAGCGAAACGGATAATATATGCGGAATTAAAGAAGCAAGCGGCAGTATTGCGGCGGCGATGGATATACGGCAGATTTGCGGCAGTGATTTTTATGTATATTCGGGCAATGATGATATTATTCTTCCGATGCTTTCCATAGGTGCCGCCGGTGTTATTTCGGTGGTTGCGAACATACGTCCGAAAGAAACCGGAGATATTTGCAATTTTTACAAATCCGGAAACATCAAAGAAGCACAAAAACTGCAATTTAAGCTTATGCCGCTTATAAAAGCATTGTTCTGCGAGGTGAATCCAATTCCCGTTAAAGCGGCACTTTCCGAAATGGGCTTTTCCGGTATGAATCTTCGGCCGCCGCTTTATGAGATTGGTGCGACAAACCGAGCAAAGCTTATCGAAGCCCTGCAAAGTTTGGTTGACGAAATTGATTTCCCCGAAAAATAAAGCCATGGGGCAGGGCGAAACCACACCCTGCCCCATGCTATGCAGTTTTTAAAACTTTGCGTTTTGTGTCATTATTTATATCCTACTCTTTAATCCGTTCGGGCAAACCACCCAACCGCGAATTGTTTGTTTGGCAGATTTGAGACGGAGTTTTTCCCGTTATTTTTGAAAAAGCTTTATAAAAATTTGATGAGCTTGAAAAGCCGCATCTTTGGGCAATATCCAGTTTTGTAAGCTCTGTTGTTTTCAAAAGTTCAACAGCTTTGTTCACCCGTTTTACCGTAATATATTCCCACGGAGAAACAGAATGCATTTTTTTAAATGTACTTGAAAAATAAGTCGGAGACATTGACGCCCGAAAGGCTATGTCATTCAAATTCAATGATGCGCTGAACAGATTATCATCAATATAATCAAGTGCGGCTTTTATTGATTTTATTGTACTTTTCGGATAAATGTACTCCTTGTTTAAATCAACATAATCATATTCGCGGACAATTGTCAAAAGTATTGAATACAAAATATATTTTACCATCATTGCATAACCGTCGCGCTGTTCGGACAATTCCTTGTGAAGCAAGGTTATATTATTGTGAATTATATTTGTATACGGATTTTTTTTCAGTTTATTCTCAAATTTGTCACTGCGGTCAACAAACAAGCGCAATACCGAAAAAGTATCTGTATCAAACCATAACAATTGCGGACTGAACTGAACATTCAAAATCAAAAACTTATCGGATATATCCGTCAAGCAATGCACTTCATCGCCGCTGAACAAAAAAACATCTCCGGCAGAAAAATCATATTCTTTTTGAGCAACCGTATAAATTCCGCTGCCGGAAATAATTGTAGAGAGTTCGCATTCGGTGTGATGATGTTCCCGATACTGCCTTTTTCCACGGCTTACGGTTGAATAGAACGTCCTCAGTATGGGATTGCCTTTTTTATCGTTTAAAATCGCTTCGCCGTATTTCACATTTACATCTCCAATCATAAAATAGTGGACAAATTCAATAAAATAGTGGTCGCTTTTTCTTGCCTTATATGATATATTATAATACAGAAAGAACAAAATGTCAATGTGTAAATCACACAATATCAAGGAGGATTTTTATGAACAACAGCATTAAAGACGGAATATCGGAAAATGTAAATATCAACTCCTCTCCGTCAGAACTTAAAATAACAGATATTCGCGTTGCAAACATCAACGGTGCACCAAAACACTGTCCGCTTATCAAAATTTATACCAATCAGGGGATTGTTGGCTACGGCGAAGTGCGCGATGCATCAAGTGCAACATATGCTCTTATGTTAAAATCAAGACTTATCGGAGAAAATCCTTGCAATGTGGACAAGCTTTTCAGAAGAATCAAGCAATTCGGCGGTCATTCGCGTCAGGGCGGCGGCGTTTCGGGTATTGAGATTGCCTTATGGGATTTGGCGGGCAAAGCTTGGGGCGTTCCCGTTTGGCAGATGCTCGGCGGAAAATTCCGTGATAAAGTAAGAATGTATTGCGATACCGATGTTGACGGCAAGCATACGGGAACAGACATGGGTCATGCGCTGAAAAAACGTATGGAACAGGGATTCACCTTCCTTAAAATGGACTTGGGCATTGAACAATTATATGATGAACCCGGCTGTCTAAACGCTCCGACCGGTTTTTTGGAAGACTTGAAAAAATATTCAATGAAAGCAATCGTACATCAAAGCGGTTCGGTTGACATGGATATGATGCTGGGCAAAAATTACGAGGTATTTACCATTCCTCATCATGCAACCGGAATACATCTTACGCAGAAAGGCATGGATTGTTTGGAAGAATATGTAAAACAAGTGCGTGACGTGATTGGATATGAAGTGCCTCTTGCAATTGACCATTTCGGACATATCTGCATAGAAGACTGTATTATGTTTGCAAAACGGCTCGAAAAATATAATATTGCATGGATAGAAGATATTGCACCATGGCATTATACAAAACATTATGTTAAAATATCAAACGCTTGCCACGTTCCCGTTTGCACAGGCGAAGACATTTATCTTGCGGAAAATTTTGAACCTTTAATGAGCGAAGGCGGCGTTTCGGTTGTTCACCCCGATATACTTACAGTCGGCGGCGTTGCCGAACTAAAAAAACTCGGAAATATGTGTGACAAATACGGTGTTGCGATGGCAATACACATGGCAGAAAGCCCAATTGCCTGCATGGCGGCAATTCATGCGGCGGCGGCTGTACAAAATATTTTGGCTGTTGAATTTCACTCGGTTGATATTCCGTGGTGGAATGATTTGGCTGTGGGAATTGACAATCCGCTCTTTAAAGACGGTTTTGTAAATGTTCCGAACAAACCGGGTCTCGGCATTGACGAACTTAACGACGAACTTATCGCCGAACATATACACAAAAAATATCCCGGAGTTTGGGAATCTACCGAACAATGGGATAATGAATGGGCAAACGACAGGGAGTGGAGCTGATGCTTAAAATAAAATGGATAGGGCAAAACGGATATATTTTAAAAGATGAAAATAACGAAATATGCATAGATCCATATCTTTCCAATGTGGTTGACCGTATCGCAAAACGCGGCAGAATGGTTGACGCACCGTTTGCTCCGGAGGACTTAAAAAGCGATGTTGTCGTTTGCACTCACAACCATCTCGACCATGTTGATATTGATGCAATTCCGCTTATGCACAAAGATGATATGCTGTTTCTTGCTCCGAGTGATGCGGAAAAAGAACTGAAAAAATGCGGTGTTACCGATTATAAACCTTTTGACGAGGGTGCGGAATTTAAAATCGGCGGCTTCCGCCTTACGGCGGTTTTTGCCGACCACAGCGTCCCGGCAATCGGAATTATCATAAAACACGGCGGTGTTACAATGTATTTTTCCGGTGATACCGAATATAACGAAAAGCTTGAAGCCCTGAAAAACCGCAATATAGATATTATGTTCATCTGCATCAACGGAAAGCTCGGCAATATGAACGCCGATGAAGCTGTGAAGCTCACAAACATAATCAATCCCAAAGTCGGAATACCAACGCATTACGGAATGTTTGAAAGCAACACAGAAGACCCGAAAGCATATACATCAAAGATACACTGCGGATTTGAGATGGAATATAATAAAGAATACAAAGTTTGCGAGATACTTGAAAACGTTTAATTTAACCGGCAGAAAAAACACTTGTTATCAAA
This sequence comes from uncultured Oscillospiraceae bacterium, assembly GCA_964418245.1. Taxonomy (GTDB): domain Bacteria; phylum Bacillota; class Clostridia; order RUG12999; family RUG12999; genus CAKVOK01. Next base: position 52,873 of record CAYQKW010000004.1, on the reverse strand, counting down.
ACTTGTACAAACAATGAAGTTTGCGGTCGCAAAACATTTTACGGTATGACCGATGTGAATTTGACAAAACGGGACAAATTTGTTCAATTCGCATATACCGCGCGGCTGAACCGCAATTTGAAATATATTATATAATATATGGCAATGATGAGATAACAAATCGGCAAACAACGCGGAACAGAGCCTGCCGGTTCCGATTAAATCACGAGAGGAGAACAAATAATATGAGAAAAGATATTTACGGATATTTAAAAGACGGAGAAGCGTACTATAAAACAAGAACAGACCGCGACATCGAGAATAACCGCAAAGGTGATTTTGAACTTATATTGATTGATAAAGACGGGAATCCGCTTAAGGACGGGCAGGTTATAAATGCGGTTATGACGGATTTGGATTTCAATTTCGGGGCAAATATATTTATGCTCGGTGAATATGAAACAAATGAAAGAAACAAAGAATACGAAGATAAATTCTGCGCAATTATGAACACCGCAACCGTGCCGCTTTACTGGGAGGGAACCGAACCCAAAAAAGATTATCTGCGTTATGACAAAGGTACGCCGAGAGATGTTTACAGGCGTCCGCCGGCAGATGAGGTTGTGGAATTTTGCAAAAATCATAATCTCAGAATGAAAGGACATCCGCTGTTCTGGACCGAATTTGTTCCGGACTGGTTGCCGAATGACTACAGAAAACTGAAAAAATATATAGTTAAACGGTTTGAAGAAATAGCTTCCAGGTATTCAAAAAGTATTGAATGTTTTGATGTTGTAAACGAGCCGTCAAGATTATTTGATGTGTATATGCGTGACAGAAAAACACGTCTTAACGGAGCAATGCTTGTTGAAGATGACTATTGCGTGTGGCTGTTCAGACTTGCAAGAAACCTGTTCCCGGCAAATAAACTTATTTTAAACGATACCGTTTGGGCATCATTTAATGAATTTAGGGGTAAATACAGTGGTTTTTATTTAAACCTCAAAGATTTGATTAACCGTGGTGTTGAAATAGACGAAATCGGGCTGCAATGTCACATGGGGACACAAGACCCCGAAAATGCATATAATGCGGAACGGCTTTATTGTGTTTTGGATACTTATGCAACACTCGGAAAAACCATCAACATTTCCGAAATCAGTATACCGTCGGAATTTGAAGACGGAAAAGACGAGGAACTTCAGGCATTGGCTGCGGAACAGCTTTACAAAGTGTGTTTCAGTCATCCTGCCGTAACGGGGCTTACATGGTGGAATTTACCCGACGACGGTGTTATGTCAACCAAACGCGTTGCCGGCGATGAAAACATTCCGTCAATAGGGTTGATAGACCCGGATTATTCCGAAAAGAAAGCTTATAAGGTGCTGAAAAATCTTATTAAAAATGAATGGACCACAAACGAAAAAACCGTGATTTCGGACGGAACGGCAAAGTTCAGAGGATTCTACGGCAAATATAAAATAACAGCCTCCGTAAACGGCAGAGATGTATCGGCATCGGTTGATTTTTCAAAATGTGCGTCAAATGTACGAAAGATAATACTTGACGTATAAGCCGAACGAAACCGGATTTGATTAAAGAGAAACCAGGTGATAGTATGTATGAAGTTTTTGAAAGAGAAAAAGTTTTAAAAAGTTACATCGAAAATAAAGATATTTTGGATAAAAGAAATTCCGAGGGAATTGAAAAATATCGAAAAGGTAATTTTAAATTAAAATTTAACACAAAAGAGGCGAAGCAGGTATCAATCCGCCAGACAAAGCATAAATTTTTGTTCGGATGTACGGGATTTATGCTGAACAGTTTTGAAAAGGCGGAAAAAGAAACCGAATTTAAAAAATTGTTTGCAAATATTTTTAATCAGGCCGTAGTTCCGTTTTATTGGTCGGATTTGGAACCTGAAGAGGGCAAACCCAGATTTGACCGAGACAGCGAAAATATATACAGACGTCCGGCACCGGATATTGTTTTGGATTTTTGCCGCGAATATGGCATAGAACCTAAGGGGCATTGCCTTACGTGGAGTAATTTTGTCCCCGAATGGCTTGAAAAATACAGTACGGAAGAAAGAAAACAAAAACTCGAAAAACGTTTTAAAGAAATCGCCGACCGTTACGGCGATTCAATTCCCTCTTTTGATGTTGTGAACGAATCGGCGTCGAATTACAGAATAGGGAAAAACACGCTTTTTGAGGAATGGGACGAATATGCATTGGAATTGGGCGGAAAATATTTTAAGAACAACATTAAAATTCTTAATGAAACAGGCAATGCAATTTGGCTCGATTATGTTACCGAAGGTAAATATATGGCGTTCAATATGCAGCTGAAGGAGTTTGTAAAAAAAGGTCTGCCTATTGATGAAATCGGACTTCAGTATCACATTTTCGAGCCGAAAGAAAGATTTGAAAATAACCAAATATTCTTAAATGCCGAGTTTATGTTGGAAATTCTTGACATATTCGATGCATATGATTTTCCGATGCATATCTCCGAAATCACAATTCCGAGCTATAACGGAAAAGTTCCGCAAAACGAAGCTCTTCAGGCCGAAATTGTTGAAACTTTGTATACCACATGGTTTGCAACGAGAAATATGAAAAGTATTGTTTGGTGGAATTTGGTTGACGGTTATGCGGCATACGCTCCGCTCGGTTCCGAAGAGGGGGAAAATATGTATTGTGCAGGTCTTGTTCATTTTGATATGACGAAAAAACCTGCATACGAAGTGTTGGACAACCTCATAAATCATAAGTGGAAAACAAATATAGATACCGCGGTAACTGATGATGAATATTCTTTCAGAGGTTTTTACGGCGAATATGAAATTGAAGTGAAAACGGCGGACGGTGTGAAAAAATATACTGCCGTATTTAATGAAGATAATGCGGAGTTCGGTATATCGGAATAATACAGAGGAGGTTATTTCAATGTTTGATTTAACGGGAAAAACCGCACTTGTCACCGGTGCGACGCAAGGTATTGGATTTGCGATTGCAAAAACGCTTGCCGAGCATGGTGCAAAAGTTTTTGTAAACGGTGCAACGAGTGAGGAAAAATGTAAAAAGGCGAGCGAAAAAATTGAAAATTCCGTTCCGATACGTGCTGATTTGACAAAAAGGGACGAAATAGATACGCTTTACAAAACAACAGGGGACGTAGATATACTCATTTTGAATGCATCCATTCAATATAAAAGAAAATGGGACGAGTATACCGATGAAGAATTTGATGTGCAAATCGATTGCAATTTGAAATCAACATATTATCTTATAAAAAAATACGTACCGCATATGTGTGAAAAAAAGTGGGGAAGAATAGTTACAATCGGCAGTGTTAATCAATATAACAATCATCCGGAGCTGTCGGTTTACGGAGTGACAAAAGCGGCTCAAAAGAAGCTTGTTGAAAACATTGCACCGTATGTTGCACCGTTCGGAGTAACCGTGAACAACATTGCACCCGGAGCGATAAATACACCGAGAAACACGCAGGCACTTAGCGATGCGGAATTTAATAAAAAAATAATCAGCAGCATTCCTGCCGGATATGTCGGCGAGCCTGAGGATATTGCCCCGTCGGCACTGTTGCTTTGCTCGGACGAGGGCAGATATATCACAGGTGCGGAAATTATTATTGACGGCGGAATGAGATTATAAACGGATTAAAAATTATAATTTGGAACGGAGAGATTTACTATGCATTTTAATGACAGAGAAGAAATAATTGCGCTTACTCCGCAATGGAAAGGCGAAAGATTTGCCGACGGCAGACCGAAAGTTGATGATAAATATTTAAAAGCATTGAAAACGCTTACGCTGGAGGAGGTTTGGAAACCGATTTTCGTTAAAGGATACGAAAGTCAGTTCGAGGGACGTTTTCACACGTTGCATGATGACGGCAGAAAATTAATCGGCAGAGCCGTAACGGCAACGTATTGCCCGTATCGTCCCGATTTGGACGAGGTTGTGAAAGACATCGGCAGAAGCGAAAACAGAACGGGTACATATAATCAATGGGTTATAGACAATCTTGTTGAGGGCGACGTTCCCGTAATAGATATGTATGATAAGATATATAAAGGAACATTCCTGGGCGGAAACTTAACAACGGCACTTAAAAACAAAACGAAAAACGAAAACGGCGGTGCTGTTATATGGGGCGGAATACGTGACACCGAGCAGATGAAAAAAGTGGAAAACACACAGGTATATTACAGAGGAATAGACCCGACTCCGATTCGTGATTTCATAATGACGGGATATAACACGGCAACGAGAATAGGCAATGCCGTATGTTTGCCGGGCGACGTTGTTTTCGGTGCCGGCGGCGGTGTGCTGTTCATTCCGAGCCATCTTGTTGAAGAAGTTGTTGGCGGAGCGGCAAAAACACAGGTTAAGGACCTTTTCGGTTTTGAAATGATAACACTTAACAAATTCACAACGGCGCAGATAGATAAAAACACGTGGTCTAAAGATATGCTCGATTTGCTTATGGAATTTATAGAAAACGACGACCGTGCAGCGGAATACAGAGGACTTGACTGGACACATGAGTATGACCTTGCAATAAACGGCGACCCGAACGATACGCAATCGGCACTGTAAATACACGCTTGACAATTCGACGCCATACGTCTTGCCGTATGGCGTCGAATTAATGAAATTGCATAATGTTTAGATAAAAATATTAAAAATTTTGCACTAATTTGACAAAAAATCCGAATATGTCATAAAAAGTATTGTATTTTTTTCGATTATTTGATAGAATATTTATATATGATTGATTCAAAAGAGGTGCGACATGGAATTATTAAAACAAAAGATACGTGAAAACGGGGTTTTTATAGGTACCGATATAGTAAAGGTAGATATGTTTTTAAATCATATGATAGACATTCGCCTTCTTGAAGAAATGGGCAAAGAATTTAAAAGACTTTTTAACGATATAAACATAACAAAAATCCTCACCGTAGAGGTTTCGGGCATTGCAATCGCCTGTATGGCGGCAAGGGAATTTGGCGTTCCCGTTGTTTTTGCAAAAAAATCGGAAGCAAAAAATTTGAGTTCCGATACCTACTGCAGTGAGGTCTATTCATTTACAAAAAACAAAACATATAAAATTCGTGTTGCAAAAGAATATTTAACCGAAAACGACAAAATATTGATTATTGACGATTTTCTTGCAAACGGCAAGGCTCTTATGGGGCTTATGGATATTGCAAATCAAGCAAAGGCAGAGATTGCCGGCATTGGAATTGCAATTGAAAAAGGGTTTCAGCCCGGCGGTCAAACCATACGAGATATGGGCATTAACCTGAAATCTCTTGCGGTAATTGATTCCATCGAAAACGGTCAAGCCGTATTCAGAAGTCTGTAAAGCGGAATGCTTTAAAATAAAATTTTAACAAGGAGGATTTTTCACATGAGAAAAATTTCAAAAATCACTGCACTTGTCTTGACTTTGGCAATGTGCGCATTCACTTTTGCCGGATGCGGTAAAAAAGATGACGGAAAAACTTCGGACAATGTATCAAACGCCTCGGACTTCAAAGTAGGTGTTATCCACATAGGCGACCCCGCGGACGGTTCCGGCTACAGCTACACTCACGATGTGGGTATTCAGGAAATGCAGAAAGAATTAAAATTGAACGATGACCAAATTGTTCGTAAAAACAACATTCCCGATACGGATGCACAGGCAACAAGAACGGCAATTGAAGAATGTATTGAAGAGGGTTGTAAAATAATTTTCGCAACAAGCTTTAACTATATGGATACTGTTGAAGAACTTGCGGAAACTTATCCCGATGTAATATTCTCACACGGCACAGGTTACAAATCAAACGATAAAAACTTCAACAACTATTTCGGACGTATATATCAGGCTCGTTTCCTTTCGGGTATAGCCGCAGGTCTTAAAACACAGACCGGTAAAATCGGTTATGTTGCCGCAATGGGTAACGATAATGCAGAGGTAACAGGCGGAATAGATGCTTTTGCAATGGGTGTTGCTTCGGTTAATCCCGATGCAAAAGTTTACGTTAAAGTAACAAACACATGGTTCAGCGTTGAACTTGAAAAACAGATGGCAGAAGCTCTTCTCGATATGGATTGCGACGTTATCGCACAGCACTGCGACACAGCTCAGCCACAGCTTGCAGCACAGGCAAGGGGCGTATGGGGCTGCGGATATAACTCCGATATGACAAAAGATGCTCCGAAAGCTCACCTCACTGCACCTATCTGGAACTGGGGTGTATATTATACAAAAGCTACAAAAGAAGCAATGGAAGGCAAATGGACAAACGAAAACTACTTCGGCGGAATGGATGACGGACTTGTTGACGTTTCCGAACTTTCGGAAAACTGTGCTGAAAGCACAAAAGAAAAAATCGATGCCGCACGTGCTATGATTAAAGACGGTTCTTTCAAAGTATTTGAAGGTAAACTCATGACATTCAACGGTGACGAGCCTGTTCTTACATCGGCTGATATAACAGACAATGCAGGTAATGTTGTTTGCAAAGCGGACGAAGTTCTTGACGATGCAACAATAACAGGAAAAATCAACTGGTATTTCAACAATGTTGAAGTAAAATAATTATAATTGCGGACGCCGGAATGTGCGGCGTCCGCTTAGTTTTAATTCATGAACTTATTATAACATATATTTTTTATTTACAAATCGCAAAATATATGCTATAATAAATTTATGGTGTTGGAGTTTATATTATAAGGGAGTGATAATATTGCCATATACATCAGAGAAGCAGTTTTTCACCGTAGAATTAAAAAAATTCGCCAATATGTTGGCAAACAAAATTTCCAAAGATGATGAATGGACGATTCGCGGATTTATAGATATATTCAAAAATATTTATACAATTTCTACAGATACAAAGATTATTTCAAAAGTTTTGGAGTTGCATCTGTTCCCTCATTTTTTAGCTTTTGCAAAAAGTATAGGATATGAGATAGAATTGGCAGCTTGTCAAAATTGGTATCCGGATTTGACGTTTGTTTCAAAGTTAAACAGAAATATTAAATTTGCTGTTGATTTAAAAACCACATATCGTTTGGAACAGTATCCTGATTTTTGTAACGGTTTTACACTTGGGGCTCACGGCGAATATTTCATTAACAGGATAAGTACAAAAAACATTCAATATCCGTACAACAGCTACAGCGGACATTTTTGTATAGGAATAATTTACAGCAGAACAGCCATTGATAAATCGGAAGAAACCAAAATCTACACCGTAGACACTATTGATACAATTCCATCTGTCATACACAATTTCACTTTTTTTGCAGAAGAAAAATGGAAAATTGCCAGTGATAAAAGCGGAAGCGGAAATACAGCCAATATTGGCAGTATACAAAGAATTACCGATATAATAAACGGCAACGGTGTTTTTGCAAAAGCCGGAGAAGAGTTGTTTGATAATTATTGGATGAACTTCGGCAAAATGGAAATTCCCGATTCAAACGGGAAAATAAAAAAACTTTCTTCATTTAGCGAGTACCTCAAATTCCGTGGATTACCGGAAAGTTTAAATAATCCGAAAGGAGTAAAAAGAAAAGGCTAATATGGATACAGAAAAAGTATATATTCCACCGATAAAAATACAAGGTATAAAAACCAAGTTGGTTAATTTGATTAAATCAAACGTAATTTTAGAACGAGATACTATTTGGGTTGAGCCGTTTATGGGTTCCGGAGTTGTGGGCTTTAATGTAGCTCCTTGTACTGCTGTGTTTGCAGATACCAATATACATATTATTAATTTTTACAATCAAATTAAAAATAAAAAAATAAACAGTTTTATTGTTCGGGAATTTCTTGAGCAAGAAGGTGCATTATTATCTGAAAAAGATGATGAATATTACTATGAAGTAAGAGAGCGATTTAATAATACACACAATCCCCTTGATTTTCTTTTTCTGAATCGTTCCTGTTTTAACGGAATGATAAGATTTAATAAAGACTATAAATTTAACGTTCCTTACGGTCATAAGCCGCAGCGATTTGCAAAAGCATATATAACCAAAATTGTCAATCAAGTTAAATATATTGAAAATAAGTTACAAAACAATGATTGGACGTTTCTCTGTCAATCGTTTGAAAAGACAATATCAGATTCCGATGAAAAAAGTTTTATTTATTGTGATCCTCCATATATAGGACGTCATGTGGATTATTACGATAGTTGGGACGAGCCGTCAGAACTGCAATTATGTGCTGTTTTAAAAGAAAAAAACTCAAAATTTATGCTTTCCACATGGGAACATAATTCTTTTAGAAAAAACGAATATATTGATATGATATGGGGGTTTTGTAATCAATTGACAAAAGAGCATTATTATCATATCGGAGCAAAAATGCAAAATCGCAATCCAATGACAGAAGCTTTGTTGACAAATTACGTTCCAAACGGCAATACAAATCAACTGTTGCATTTAAATACCCAATTAAGTATGAATATACAGTAATTTATAAATCTCAAAGACAGGAGGCAAAATAATGGATAATGTTTCGATACAACTGAAAAACATTACAAAAACATTCGGACAAACCGTTGCAAACAAAAATATCAATTTGGATGTACACGGCGGTGAAATTCTGGCGTTGCTGGGCGAAAACGGTTCCGGAAAAACAACGCTCATGAATATTCTTGCCGGTATTTATAAACCGGACGGCGGTGAGATTTCCGTAAACGGCGAAAACGTTGCAATAAACAGTCCGGAAGATGCGTTAAAACTCGGAATAGGCATGATACATCAGCATTTCAAGCTTGTTGAAAACTACACGGCGGCAGATAATATCATACTCGGTTCAAAACAAAGTTTTTTCTTGAAAAAGGGCAGAATAGACGAGGTTAAACGTTTAAGTGAAAAATATAAACTCGATATTGACCCCAATAAAAAAATATATGATATGTCCGTATCGGAAAAGCAAACCGTGGAGATTTTAAAAGTTCTGTACAGAGGTGCAAAAATCCTTATTTTGGACGAGCCTACCGCAGTTCTTACTCCTCAGGAAACAACAAAACTTTTCGATATTTTAAGAAATATGAAAAACGACGGCTGTGCGATAATAATAATCACTCACAAGCTTGCGGAAGTTAAAGAAATCAGCGATAGGGTAACCGTATTGCGTAAGGGCGAATGTATCGAAACCGTTAAAACAAGCGAAAAAGATGTTAAAGGACTTGCCGAGCTTATGGTGGGCAAAAGTCTTGAGTTTTCCATCGACCGCCCCAAACGGAACCACAGCGGAAAACTTTTGGAAATATATCGGCTCACGGTTAAAAACAGCGATGGCGTAACGGCTTTGAAAGACGTCACTTTCAATCTCCATGCCGGCGAAATTCTGGGGGTTGCCGGTGTTGCCGGAAGCGGTCAGAAACAGCTTTGCGAAGCGATTGCCGGACTTATCCCGGTTGATGAGGGTGCAATTCTTCATAAAAAAGTAAATATTGTCGGCAAAACTCCGCAGGAAATAATAAATCTCGGAATAAGCATGAGTTTCATTCCGGAGGACAGGCTCGGAATGGGGCTTGCCGGCTCAATGGGCATACTCGATAATATGCTGCTTAAGAATTATTCAAACGGCAAAAGCCCGTTTTTAAGCAAAAAAGAAGCTAAAAAAACAGCAAACGAGCTTGTGTCCGAACTCAGTATATCCACTCCCGATATATACACTCCCGTTAAAACGCTTTCGGGCGGAAATGTTCAAAAAGTACTTCTCGGCAGAGAAATCGGTTCATGTCCCAATGTGCTTATAACCGCATATCCCGTTCGAGGACTTGATATAAACTCCTCTTATCTTATATATGATTTACTTAACGAGCAGAAACAAAAAGGAACGGCGGTTCTTTTCATCGGCGAGGATTTGGACGTTATGCTTGAACTTTGCGACAGAATTATGGTGCTTTGTCACGGCGAAGTAACGGGTATTTTGAAAGCCGGCGAAGCCACAAAAGAAAAAATCGGGCTTATGATGACAGCTGCCGAAAAAAAGGAGGAACCCGAAGATGAATAAAAAACTTCATGTTGTAAAACGTAAGAGCATTTCAAGCACAAAACGTGCGGCACTTTCGGCGTTTGCGTTTGTTTTCGCAATTTTGCTCGGCGGAATATTTATTGCGCTTATAGGCAAAAATCCGATTGAAGTGTATTCGGCTATTATTTCGGGAGCTTTCAGAAGCAAAATGGCGACGGTTGCAACAATTAAAATCGCAATTCCGCTTTTGATAACGGCACTCGGAGTGAGTTTGGCATTCAAAATGAAATTCTGGAACATCGGTGCCGAGGGACAAATTATAATGGGCGGTATTTTCGCTTCGTATTTTGCACTTTTCCATGCGGATTTACCCCATTTGCCGCTTATGCTCATAATGTTTGCGGCAGGTGCCGTTGGCGGCGGTGTTCTCGGTGCGATACCGGCATATTTCAAATGCAAATACGATACCAACGAAACACTTTTCACGCTTATGCTTAACTACATAGCATTAAACATAATTGTATTTTTAACTCAAGGCCCCTGGAAAGACCCAAAATCAACGGGATTCCAGAAAATAGCCACTTTTGTTACAAATGCCAGACTTGCCGAAGTCGGCGGAATACACGCAGGATGGATAATTGCTCTCGTACTTTGCGTTGTTGTGTTTATATATCTTAATTATACAAAAAACGGATATGAAATAAGCGTTGTCGGCGATAGCAAAAACACTGCAAGATATGCCGGCATGAACGTTAATAAAATCGTAATCAGAACAATGTTTTTAAGCGGAGCAATCTGCGGAATTGCAGGTGTTATACAGGTTTCGGGAGTTGCTTTCACATTGGGCGAAAGCGTTGCCGGCGGCGTTGGATTCACAGCGATTATCGTGGCATGGCTTTCTCGTCTTAATCCGTTCGTATGTATTGTAATATCTATGCTGCTTGCGATACTCGAAAAAGGAAGCAATGTTATGCAAAGCACAATGGGACTTTCAACAGAGGTTGCCAACGTGCTTGAGGGAATTATACTTTTTGTGATACTTGCATTTGATTTCTTCGGAGATTATAAAATAGCTGTAAGAAAGGAAGGCGGAAAATGAATACTGTAATAAATTTTCTTTTTGCCGCAATAAAAGCGGGACTTCCTCTTTTATTCGGAACAACGGGAGAAAGCTTAACCGAAAAATCAGGTAATTTAAACCTTGGTGTTGAGGGCATGGTATTTATGGGCGCATATATGGGATTTTTCCTTGCTTATAAAACCGAAAGCCTTATTCTTGCACTTATAGGTGCTTTTCTCATAGGTGCGCTCGGTGCGTTGATTTATGCGTTTTTAACCGTAACTCTTAAGGCAAATCAAACCGTTACGGGTCTTGCACTCACAATATTCGGAAGCGGATTTGCAAAATTTTTCGGTACGCTTATGATAACCGCAAACAACAAAGTTGCACCGCAGCTTCCCGAAAAAATAAAAGCTATTGTAAGTGAAAAACCACTGCCGCTCCTCGGCGACATTCCGTATATCGGAAAGCTGCTGTTCTCGCACAGCATAATGGTTTATGTGGGCATAATCATTGCAATTGCCGTTGGTTTGTATCTCAACAAAACATATATGGGACTGAAACTTAAAAGTGTGGGCGAAAATCCCGCGGCTGCCGATGCTGCCGGAATCAACGTTGATTTAATGAAATATATACATATTCTAATCGGCGGCGGAATATGCGGTCTCGGCGGAGTTTACATTTCTCTCGTAAACAGCGGCGGAATATGGGATAACGGCTGTGTAAGCGGTCAGGGCTGGATTGCGGTTGCTCTTGTAATATTCGTAAACTGGAATCCCATTGCGGCAATATTCGGTTCGATTTTGTTCGGCGGACTTAAAGTGTTAAGACTTTATCTTCCCACAAGCTTTTTACCGATTGCCATTTACGATATGCTTCCGTTTGTTATAACGGCAATAGTGCTTATTGCAACCTCAATGAGAAAATCAAAAGAATTTTCTCAGCCAAAAGGATGCGGAATAAACTATTTCAGAGAGGAACGCTGATGAAATCCGAAGTATTTTATAAAAAAATAAACGATATAATAGGCGATGCCACACCGTTTAAAAAAGACTGCGGAATGCTTTGCGGTGCGGCTTGCTGCAAAGGTGATGGCGGAATGTATTTGTTTCCGCACGAAAAACCGATGTCGGCGGATTTTGAAACGAAAGAAAGCAATTTTAAAGTGCTTGGCAAAAACGTACCGATTATGTTTTGCAGCGGCAAATGCAGCAGAGATTTACGTCCGCTTGCGTGCAGGATTTTTCCGCTCCTCCCCTATATTTCGGTTGAGGGCGATTTTAAAATTATTCTTGACCCTCGCGGAGAACCGATGTGTCCGGTTGCATATGCCGATGATTTAAGTTTGATAGATAAAAAGTTTCTTAAAAAAGTTGAATTTATCGGTAAAATACTTATGCTTAATCCCGAAACCGCCGAATTTATATATGAGCTTTCAAGGCTGTGCGATGAATATAACTTTATTCGGCGATAGGTTTTAAAATATACTCAAATGTACATATTTTAAAAATATTTTTCCATGTACGGCATATCAAAAATATGTTATACTGAAATAAAAAAACAAGAAAGGCTGTGTTTTTAATGTCATTATACAAAACAAAAGCAACTCCCGGAGATACTTCGTGGTTCACCCATGACAGATTCGGTATGTTTATCCATTGGGGACTTTATGCAATGCCGGCAAGGCACGAATGGGTGAAAACTTACGAAAAAATTTCCGAGGAACATTACGATAAATATTTCAAATATTTCAACCCCGATATGTATGACCCGAAAGAATGGGCGAAAAAAGCAAAAGCCGCCGGCATGAAGTATGTTGTTATGACAACTAAACACCATGAGGGTTTTTGTATGTTCGATTCAAAATATACGGATTACAAATGCACAAACACTCCGGCAGGCAGAGATTTGGTTCGTGAATATGTTGATGCTTTCCGTGCAGAGGGGTTGCGTATAGGTTTTTATTATTCCCTGCTCGATTGGCATCATCCCGATTACACAATTGATTATCTTCATCCGAGAAGAGGTGATGATAATGCCGAAGAACTCGATAAAAACAGAAATATGAAAAATTATACCGAATATATGAAAAATCAGATTACCGAGCTTTTGACAAACTACGGAAAAATAGATATTCTCTGGTTTGATTTTTCATACGATACAGGTATTGAAAAAATCGAAGCGGATAAAAATTCAACACCGCTTTCAAAAGAAAATTCGTTCACGGCACGTGAATATCAGCCGTGGATGCGCAATTTCGGCGGAAAAGGAATGAAGGATTGGGATTCCGAAGAGCTTATCAAGCTTGTGCGTAAATTGCAGCCCGATATAATCGTAAACGACAGAACGGACATAGAACAGGATTTGCGTACTCCCGAACAGTATCAAATGCTTGAGTGGATGAAAGACGAAAAAACAGGTGAATATATCACTTGGGAAGCTTGCCAGACATTTTCTGGTTCTTGGGGATATAACCGTGATGAACTCACCTGGAAATCTCCCGAAATGCTTATCGGTTTGCTTATAAACACCGTTTCCGTCGGCGGAAACATGATTATGAACATCGGTCCCACATCACGCGGTTACATAGACAGCCGTGCCGAAAAAGCACTTGATGTGTTTGCCGAATGGATGAAATACAATTCACGTTCGATATACGGATGTACAATGGCTGAACCGTGCTTTAAAGCACCGAGAGGTACACGTCTTACGCAGTCTGAAGACGGCAAAAAACTTTATATTCATCTTATGGAATATCCCGTTGCTTTTCTTGAAATGGAGGATATTGCGGATAAAATAGATTATGCACAGTTCCTGCACGACGGCAGCGAAGTTGTGTATATATCGGATTTTGTCGGCTATGGCGACGGTGAACATAAAAACAGCGTGGGATTCAAATTGCCGGCTATAAAACCGAATTCGGTTATACCGGTTATTGAAGTGTTCCTTAAATAAACAATGCCTGTCTTTAAGAGTTACGGCAAAAACCGCCGCCGACTCTTAAAGGCAGGTTTTTTATCAACTTTAAATTTGATTCAAAATTTATTTGGTTCTTTTGGGGCAATTACGCCAATTTGTTTATATATTGCAATGCCGCCGAAAGCAATTTTCGGTCGTTATCAAACGTAACCGTGTCAAATGCGTTTTCTGCCGCAATCCATTTGATTTCCGATACTTCCTCCGGCTGAGGTTTCAATTCACCGCCGACAGGCGATGCCGCAAAATAAATAACATCTTTCATGACCCCTTTTGCCGGAGAATACGTAACAATATACCTGAACCCCATATCTAAAGAAACCTTAAGCCCGGTTTCTTCAAAAATTTCACGTTTTGCAGTTTCTTCTTCGTTTTCACTGCCTTCAACGTGCCCTTTCGGAAAAGAATAATGTCCTTGTTTTTTATGTTTTATAACCAACACATAAAGTTCTCTGTTTTCATATTTAAATATTACCGCACCGCAAGATTTTTCGGTTTTCATTTCAACCGCCTCCTTTATATCCATATTCCTGAGCAACGGTTTTATGCCGCGCCATGTAAATGCCCGGTCGGGGAATTTTTGTTTAAACCGCTTCTGCGAAAGCCCTGCTATTTCACTTTTATATAACGATGTTTTAACGGTATTTTTAAATTCGGGAATATTGGTTTTTGCGGCATTGACATTCATCGGGCATACCTCGGAGCATATGTCACAGCCCCAAATAAGTTTGCCTTTTTTCAAAATTTCAATTTCCGTTACTGTAAGCTCGCCTTTTTTCTGCGATATTCCCGAAATGCACCTTTCTTTGAAACATATGGCATCGGCGGGGCATTTTTGCTTGCAGTTGCCGCATTCCATACAAGTTCCGAGCGGTTTTTCACGGATATTCATAAAAAGACCTGTTAAAACAATTTCCCCTATAAACACATAAGACCCGTATTTTTTATTTATGATAAGTCCGTTTTCACCCATATATCCCAGACCGGCGCGGTATGCAAGCGATACTTCGTCATAAGGCGACACATCGGCATAGCATTTGTATGGCACACCGAGATAATCGCCGATTTTCGTCAGATATTTTTTTATTACGATATGATAATCGCATACAGCGGCATATTTGGATATATTGCCGTGCGTCACACCTGTGTTGTACGGAAACAGAAACACTGCCGCACTGCCGTCAGGTGTGTCGGCAAAACCGTAATATTCAATATTGAGTTCCCTGCATATGCGGCAAAGTTTTTCCGCAATTGCTTTTTTTTCGTCATACATTTTCAATCTGCCAATCCACAGGAGTTTCACCGAAAGAGGTTAAAATTGCGTTCGCTTTTGAAAAATGACGGCATCCGAAAAATCCCCTTGTTGCCGAAAGCGGACTTGGATGAACCGTTGAAAGCACATAATGCTGTTTCCCGGTTATTATTGAAAGCTTTTCTTTGGCGTTTGCCCCCCAAAGAAGAAAAACAACAGGCTTTTCACGTGCGTTAAGGCAGTATATAACCTTGTCGGTAAAATGCTCCCATCCCTTGTTTTTATGCGAATTTGCTTCTCCCTCGCGAACTGTGAGCACGGTGTTTAAAAGCATAACTCCGTTTTTTGCCCATTTTGTCAAACAGCCGTTATTCGGAATGTAACATCCCAAATCCATGTTTAATTCTTTAAATATATTTTTAAGTGACGGCGGCTGAGGTATTCCCGCACGAACCGAAAACGAAAGCCCGTGAGCCTGCCCTTTTTCATGATATGGGTCCTGACCCACAATAAGCACTTTAACATCATCATAATCCGTGTATCGCAGAGCGTTGAAAACATCTTCTTCCGGCGGAAAAATATTGTGTTTTTCGCGTTCGTCGGTCAAAAATTCGCACAAACTTCGGTAATACGGTTTTTCAAATTCTTCGCGTAAAAGTTCGTCCCATTTATTATCAAACATAATTCCTCCGTTATTTAAAGAAAAGCACACCGTATATTCCCGGTCCGGTATGCAGACCGATTACCGGTCCCACAACCGAAATGCGAACATCTTCAATACCGAAATTTTCTTTAAGTGCCGCTTTCACCGCAGAAATATCCTCTTCGGCGGCGGCTCCGTCAAAAATATATACTTCTTTTGCACCCTCAATACCCGATTCTTTAAGGAAAGACATGAGTTTCGGAATAACCTTTTTGCTTCCGCGCACTTTGTCGACGGCGGTGACAAGTCCGTTTTTGACGGCAAGTATCGGTTTTATGTTTAAAATATCGCCTATCCCGGCAACCGCCGGACTTATTCTTCCGCCTTTTTTCAGATATTTGAGAGTTGTTACAACAAAGAAATGCCCGGAGTTTTCGGCAAGTGCGTTCACGGCATTCAAAATTGTATCTTTGTCCGCCCCCTCCGACGCAAGTTTTGCCGCTTCAACCGCAAGTCTGCCGTATATATATGAAAGCGACCCAGAAACAATTGTTATATCGGCATTCGGATATTCTTCAAGCAACATATTTTTCGCAAGGTTTGCGTTATTAAACGTTCCGCTCGCTTCCTGTGCAAGCGTGAAACAAATGATTGTATCATATCCGTCTTCAAGTGCCCCCCTGAAAGCTTCTTCAAATTCCGGAACGCGAATCTGCGACGTTGTCGGTATTTCTTCCATATTCGGCAGAAGTTTATAAAACTCTTGCGGTGTAATGTCAATATAATCCCTGTGGTCTTTTCCGTTAAAATTGAGTGCTACGGGCAAAAATCCCATATCGTATTTTTTTACGAGTTCCTGCGGAATATCCCCCGGACTGTCCGCAAATATTTTTATTTTATTCATAATCAGCAATATCCTTTCTAATCTGCATATATATAATATACAACAAATTTTATGATTTGTCAAGTGATTGTACGGAATAATTACGTTTTGACAAGCACACGGTAATTCGTGGGTGATACATTAATTTTCTTTTTAAATACATACGAAAAATATTCCGTTGACCCGAAGCCCGAAGCATATGCCGTTTCTTTAACGGACAAATCAGAGGATGCGAGCAATCGGCAGGCATATTTCAACCTCACGTTGTTGAGATAATCGTTAAACGATGTTCCGAGATGTTTTTTAAAAAGCGTTCCGAGATAATTTGCGGATACCGAAAGATATGCCGCAAGCCGAGAAAGTGAAACTTCGTCCCTAAAATGCGTATTTATATAAGCTGTCGCACGTTGAATCAGCATGGATACGGATTGACTGTTTTCGCCCGATGTTAATCTTAGCAATGATATGATTAAATTTGATAATATCCCCGATATAACAACATTTCCGAATATATCGGGATTTGATATTTCGTTTTCAACAGTTCCGATACTTTTTAATATATCGCAGGTTTCATTTTCGCCGAAATTATATATCAGCCTGTTCGGTTTCAGCGTTATATACCGAATCAAATCCAAATTTACAAGATTTTCATCGAAACGTATGTTAATCATATCCAAGTCGCCGAGTGCCTTCAAAGAATGAAAATCACAGTATGACAAAAGATATGCACTGCCTCTTTGAACAATATATTTTTCGCCGTTGTATATATGTTCGGCTTTGCCTGAAAGAATTATTTCAAATTCAAAATAATCATGCCAATGCGGAACAGCACCGTCCCCCAAAGCAAAATGCCGTTTTTCCGTTATTATATCTTTGTCTTTCAGCTGTTCCCCGATATTCATAAGCATTTTACCGTTCACGATATCCACTCCTTTTGATTACTCAATAAAAACAGTATACCATAATTCAGATAAAATTGCAACACAAATTTAGAAAATACTGATGATAAACCGAGCCCACCCGAATGCGTTTTTGAAATGTATGAAAAGTGCGACTTAAATATTTGATGAGTATAATTGTCAAATATGAGCAAAAAAGGATGTCTACGCAACCTGCCGATGCAGTCCGGCGAAGCGGATTGACCGTTTCGCCGTATTTGCCGTGATTATCTTCCGCCTTTTGTTACCGCAACCGACAGTGCGGCATAATCACCTATATTATCCTTCAATTTTGCCGGAAGTATTTTGCAAACACTCTGCGAATAATGAAGTGCTTCTCGTTCAATCACTTCGTTCATACGTTTTTTCAGCAGATTCTCGCACCGTTGATATATACTTCCGAGTATAATGGCTTCGGGATTTAAAATATCAATTATAACCGCTAATCCCTCACCGAGTTTTTCGGCGCATATATCAAAAACTTTCAGTGCGTCCGCATCGCCGCGTTCGGCATATTCGGCAATTTTTTTTGCGGTATTCCCTCAAATTCCGATTTGTTTTGACAATACGAAACACTTCTGCCCGTTTGAAACGCTTCGTTTGCAAACATTTTTCCAAGTTCCGCTATTCCGTTTCCCGAACAAAAGCCCTCAAAAGACCCGGCTTTTCCGTATCCGACCGGACCGAAACGGCTCAATCTTATATGCCCGGCTTCGCCTGCCATACCGTTCGTGCCGCCGTACAATTTTCCGTTGAGTATCAGCCCTACACCAAGCCCTGTGCCAAACGTGAAAAACACAAGACTGCTCATCCCGATGCCGGCGCCGTATTTCCATTCCGCAACGGCACAGGCGTTGGCATCGTTTTGAATATATGCACCGCAGTTCATTCTTTTTTGTACATATTCAATGATTTTTACATTTTCCCAGCCGCGAAGGTTCGGCGGAGAATGTATAACACCCGTTTCCGAATTTAACGGACCGCCGCACGATATGCCGACCGTGCCGGCACAAGCATTAAATTCCTCTGCAATCCCACAAAGTTTTTCTATCATTTCATATGGCGAAACATCAAGTTCCGTCGGTATAACTTTTTTGCTGTCAATCATAAGCTTTCCGTTTTCTTCATGTCCCAAGCTTACCGAACATTTTGTGCCGCCTATGTCAAATCCAATCAATTTCTCTTTCATTTAAAACCCCTCAAATTCATCAAATCCGCATTTTTTCATTGCTTTGCAATATTCGCCGTAATCTATTTCAAAAAGATTTGTGCAATAATGATTTTTATGTTTTTCACCGCCGCATTCCCATTCTATGTAATAAAATTTCTGTTCATTTTCGTCAATGTCGATATAATCGAACATCACGGACGAATCACCGGGAACGGTTTTGCTTCCCTGTGCGACAACGGTTTTGCCGTACATTTCCGTAACTTTGTATTTAACCTCAAAATCCCTCTGCAAATCATTTACTGCATAAAGCCGGATTTTTTTATCCCGCGGTTCATCGAACATCAAGCATAACGGATTCTGCGAACGTTTGATGTAATGATATGCAAGTTTTTTGCAGAAATAGTAATCGACAACGGCATCGGAAATCTGTGGCCAGCCGTCCAGCAGATTCCACCAGATAATACCGGTGCACTCCCATTTTTTATGCGCATTCGTTCTATAAAAAACTTTTTCGCCTCTGCCTGTGAAATTTGGCTTTGTTTCAGCAAATCGTCAAAATTTTCTTCGGCTTTGTCAAACAGCTTAAGTATCTGGCTGTATGTTAGCCCTATTCTGTAAGCATACGGCGACTTTTCCGACGCTTCGGGAGATGCGGAATGAACCAGATATTCTTCTGTTGGGACATTCGTTCCATCTTTGAAAATCTTTTCGGGATTTTTAAGGAATTTTTTCAAGCTATTGCGCGACGGAAAACCCTGATACCCCATTTCGGACGCAAATCGGCTTTTTGCGTTTTTGTAAAAATCACCTTTAAAGTAATCGCGCGGACCCCACAGATGACCCTCCGGCAGTGTAAATCTGTTCTTATATGCCGTGTCGTCCACATACGGTGAACTCGGCAGATACGGTCTTGTGAAATCGTGAGCCGCTGTCAGCCGTTTGAGCAGTTCGCGTGTGATGGTGTTGTCGTTCGGATTTCCCGTTGAATTGCATATCATGCCGGAATCGCATTCGTTGTCCCCCGCCCAAAGTGCAAGCGATGCATGGTTTCGCAGACGTTTTATCTGATATACCGCTTCTTTTTCAAGCCTTTCCGCAAATTCACAATCTCGCGGATACATTGAACACGCCATCATAAAATCCTGCCACACAAGTATTCCGTGTTTATCGCAGAAATCGAAAAAATCATCGTTTTCATATACATTGCCGCCCCACATACGAACGGCGTTACAACCGATGTCGTCCGTAAGCTCAAGCATTTTTGAAAGTCTTTTTGTATCCTGTGAGTGAAATGCATCAAGCGGAACATGGTTTGTCCCCATAAGAAATACACATATGCCGTTTACTTTGAAACAAAAATCCCCGACTTTGTCTTCGCTTTCCGTCGGTGATATATCAAGTTCCACGGTGCGTATACCGATATTAAGTTTGTACGTATCGCACAGTTCGTCTTTGTAATACAATTCAACGGTTGTTTCATATAAATTCGACTCCCCGTAATTTTTCGGATACCAAAATTTGCAGTTTGTGACATCAAAGGCAAAACGATAGCTGTTGTGCCACAGCGTTTCTTTGACTTCAAATTTGCTTTCACCGCATTTTCCGCATATTTTTACGGAATAATCGGTTATAAAATCTTTTGAAATATCAACGTTTACAAATCCTATCATTTCCGCGGTATCCGTTTTGGTATTGACACGCAGTGCCGTCAAATATACTTCGTTAAACTTATCTTTTTTTATTTTTTTTACAGCAATAGGTTTCCAAATACCGGCGGAAACAATCCTCGGCATAATATCCCAGCCGAACATATGCGCGGCTTTTCTGATATATTGAGACGCGTAATTATATTTAAGCCCGTACTGCTGTGCGGTTGACACATATTTCCGTGCCTCAATGCATACGGGCTTTATGTGTACAACAAGCTCGTTTTTCCCTTTTTTGAAATCGCCGTATACGTCATACGGAATAAACATATTGTCCGTTTCGCACACAAGCTTTCCGTTTAAATATATTTCGGATATTGTGTCGATTCCCTCAAAATGAATATACGAATCGATATCGTCGATTTCAAACTCGGTATAATACCATATATGCATATTTTCAAGTTTCTGCGCCGCAAGCGTATCGGTTGAATAATATAAATCCGGGATTTTGCCGTCACGCATTAGGTCAAGTTCAAAATTACCCGGTACCTGTGCGGATACTATATCGAATCCCGATTTTTCAATATCGCCAATTGAGGATAATTTCATATTTTTACATATATAATTCGGTGCATATGCCAATTTCCAGTCAAACATAATTCCACCCTTTCTCATTTGTTATGTAAATATTATATATCATCGACCGGAAAAAGTAAATATGCATAATCTGTGATAAGCTTAAGAAAATCAACGATTTTTCGGTATTGATTTGCATTTGCCGAATATAAAAATATTCAACGAGCTTTTTTGCGCAGCGCCGTTAATTAAAAAAGGGCGATTTAATCGCCCCACACAGCTGCATATACATTCAAATCACATATATGCAGAGTTTTTATTAACATTACAAACTCTTCGGCAGACTTATCTTTCATCAATCTTTTTGCGGTGATTTTCTCCCGAACAAACGGCTATTGCCAAAATACATACCGCCGCCGCAAAAAATCGAATTGAATACACAGGCACCGGTATATCGAAAGAACCGGCAACAACATCCGCAATTATTACGGCAAGTACGTGCCATAAATATACCTGATAAGTAATGCCGTTTGCAAAACCGAAAAATTTTCTTGCCGAAGCTTGCATTTTTTCGGTAATGTGCAATGATACGGAATACCAGAACAAAACGGCGGTCGGCATATATATAACCGTTATTAATTGATGCGTCAACGGTGTATCAATCGATAAATCAACCATCAGTAACGCGATGTATACAAACAATATTTTTACGGTGCCGGCTTTTATAAATTTCACAAAAGCATTATAATTAAGTCCGGCATATGCTCCCAAAACATAACATAATAAATACCTGCCGAAAATCCTGTTAAAAAAACCGTATTTGTAAAAGAATATCACTGTAAACACATTAATGACAAGCGCCGCAGAAATCACGCATAACGGCGGAAATTTTTCGGCGGCGCGGCGTATCATCGGCATTAAAACATAAAACTGTACAATCATCGGTACAAAATAAAATTGCGCCGAAAGACCGCCCGTAACAATCAGATACGGTAAACGATTGATATTATCATTTAAACAACCCATACCTTTCAGCACAATAAAATATATTACCGTTACCGCAAGGTATGGGACGATTATCTTTTTGACACATGATTTAACATATATTTTCCACGGTTTTGCACTTTGCACAAAAAACTTTACCGCCGAAAGAAATACAAAACCGAATATTGCAAAAAACATAATTTTCTGCAATATATAAAATATTGTATTTTTCAGCATTTCAGGCGTAAAAAGATGTATCAGCACAACAAATGCACACAACAGCGTATTTAAAAAATCTATTTCCGCTTTAAAAATTTTTCTTGTGTTTTGCACATTTTCACCTCAAATTTAAGGAGCCGTAAAATCATTTTTCGTCTTCAAACTCCACTGTGTCCTCTGTGATTTCAGATACCGAAACAACGTTCTGTTCGTCGGTTTCGTCGGTTTTATCCGAAACCGAAGCCTTCAAATCTTCGATTTCCGCGTTGAGCTTATCGATTAATGCACATTTTTCGGCAATTTTTTCGTTATCTGCCTCAATATCTTCTTTATACGCGGAATAAACGATTTTACCGATTTCTTTATATTCGTTTTTTATATCCATTTCTTTTGACGTTATTTTGAATTTGGCTTTTGCGGAAACCGCGGCACGTTCCGCGGCATTAACGGTTTTAACAAATGTTTCCGATGCAACTTCTTTGAATGTCTGTGTTTTTTCTTTTATCTTATCCATATCAATATTGAACATTCTTCATAACCTCCTGTTTTTTCAATAAGCGGCAACGCCGTGCCTTTCGGTCTTTCGCCGAAAACAGCAAGCGACCCATTGCAATTATAATACTATTATATACCATTTGATGCAAATATGCAAGCATTTTTTTAAATTTTACGGAATTTTTTTATTAATTCCTTTTTTCGGAGCAGACCCAGATAAAAGAACATTTCGTTTCGGTATTTTTACGATTTTTCAATTTATTGTATTGACATGACGGGCAATTTATGATATATTTATATTTAAGCGGTACAACCCCGAAATTCAACGGGATTGTTGTTGAATTATACAATAAGCGGCGAATATGCTTGTGTATAATGCCGAAAAATTATAATCGTGCAACTTTTTAAAGTGTTCGGCGGTTATTTATACAGATACTAAAAAAGGAGATGTTACCCATGAAAAAACGCATATCTGCGCTTATACTTTTTGTAATGATACTTGGTTTGTCGGCGGTAAATGCGGAAACACTGCCGATGGAAGAGGTTTTGAAAACCGTTAAGGAACGCATAGGCAACACCGATTCGTACACGGATTTCAACAGTAATATGTATGACGAAGAGGACGGAACTGTCTATTCCTTTTCGTGGCTGAAGAATAAAGACAGTTACGAACAGCTTTATGTGAATTGTACTCAATCGGGAATAATCACAAGATATTCGGATGATTCCGCGGAATATCCGTCTTACGGAATAAAATTTATTCAAAACAGAATTTCGGCGGAGGAAGCGGTGAAAAAAGCACAGCAGCTTGCCGACAGACTCAATCCGTCACTGGCGGAGGAACTTATTGTTGAAATGCCGGAGGTATACAACAGCTATAGGTTTAACATAAAAAGAATAAAAAACGGTCTTGAAGTTGTGAACAACGGCGGAATGATAGTGCTTGATAAAAACGCGGAGAAAATATGTACCTATGAGGTTTCGGTAACGGAAAATCACGAGTTTTTATCCGCAGATAATTTAATCGGCAGAGAAGACGCAATAAAAAAATACAGCGAAAAACTCGGCATGGAACTTGAATATGCGTTTAATTACAATTATAACCGAAATACGCACAAACGTGAGAGAACGCTCTTTTTGCAATATACGGCGAAAAATGATAAAAAAATAAGTGCATATGACGGCGAAACGGTAATACCGTCGGCAGATACCGAAATGCACAAATACTCCGCTACAGGGGTAAGCATGAACGATGCGGCGGCAGAACCCGAAGAAGCCGGTTATTTCAGCGAAGCTGAACAAAAGGAACTTGATGCGGCAGAGGGTCTGCTGACAAAAGAAAAGCTCATAAGCATTGCAAAAGAATGTGTGCCGACAGAAGGTTTTGAAGCGGACTGGTTCGGAATAAACAAAGATTCTTATTTTCCCGATGTTCCGGTAAGATACATGGCAACAATAACTTTTGTGCCGAAAGAAGCCGATAAGTCCGGGCATATATTTGTAACGCTCGATGCCGCAACGGGCGAAGTTACATTCTTTGATAAATATCCGACAAAAGAGGATGAAACCACACTTCCCGAAGAACAGCTCAAAATCATGGCAGATGAAACCGCAAAAAAATTCGCCGGTGCGAAATTCAATGAGTATAAACCGGAAGAATATCTCGGAAACGGGTATTTTACATATGTGCGGTATATAAACGGGATTAAATTTGCAAATGATAAAATCTACATCGAGCTTAACCGTACAACCGGTGAGACCGCAAACTACAGCATAAACCATACCGATATTTCATTCCCGTCGGCAGAGGGAGCGGCAGATAAATTATCGGCGGAAACAAGCTTGTTTTCGCAGGTTGATTATAAACCCGTATATATTAAAACAGATGATAAAAAATTTGTTCCCGTGTATGATTTTACGGACGGAAAACCTCTTTGCACCGATGCGGTAACCGGCGAACTTCTCAAAAACGGAAAAGTTTATCAAAGTGATATTATTAAGTACGGCGATATAAAAAATCATTATGCGGAAAAAGAAATAACAGAGCTTGCGGAACTTGGTCACGGATTTGCCGGAGAAAGTTTCAAACCGGATGAAAACATTACGCAAAAGGATTTTTTGATATTGCTTTCCGGCGGCAGTCCCGAATACGTTTATGAAGTTATCAATCCGGAGAACGCCGAAGTTGAAGCGAATGAAACATCATACATAACAAAAGAGGACGCGGCAAAAATTCTGGTTTGCAATCTCGGAAACGGTATGTTTGAAC
This sequence comes from uncultured Oscillospiraceae bacterium, assembly GCA_964418245.1. Lineage (GTDB taxonomy): Bacteria > Bacillota > Clostridia > RUG12999 > RUG12999 > CAKVOK01. Next base: position 27,753 of record CAYQKW010000004.1, on the reverse strand, counting down.
TGGCTCGGACAGATATTTTCAAATCACCGTTTGCCGATGTGACCGAAAATGTTGGATTTGCGGCAATTCTCAAAGGCAAAGGCGTGGTTTCGGGCGACGAAAACGGTTTGTTTTGCCCGAAAGAAAATCTCACGCGCGCAAACGCGGCGATGATGATTTACAAATATTTTGTAAGCAACGGGCATAATTAAATCAAATGCGGTTTACACTTGATGCCGAACCGTGCGGTTCGTGGCGGATATTCTTGCCCGCTCCGCGGCGGCAGAAGATTTTATCGATATATTTTTAACGGGTTGTATTTATATATAATGCAACCCGTTTTTTATTTCAAATTTGTATTGCAATTTTATCCGAATTATGGTATACTATTTACAAGAGAAGATATTGTTTTTATGTCGTGTCAGCTCACGTCACGGCACAGCAAACTTTACTTATACCGTGAGCGGAAAGGTTATAGATTATGAAAGACGGATTTGTCAAAACGGCGGCGGCAACACCCGAAATACGTGTTGCGGACTGTGTTTTCAATGCTGAAAATATTTTAAACATTATTATAAATGCCGAAAAAGAGGGGGTCAAGCTTCTTGTTTTCCCCGAACTGTGCATTACGGGCTACACCTGCGGAGATTTGTTTTTACAGCCGCGGCTGCTCGAAAGTGCCGATAACGAAGTTCGGCGCATTATAAAAGCAACCGAAAATCTTGATATTATATTTGCAATAGGTGTGCCGCTCAAGCTTTTCGGAACACTGTATAACTGTGCGGCGGTTATTTTTAAAGGACGCGTTTTGGGGGTTGTGCCGAAAGCAAATATTCCGAATTACGGTGAATTTTACGAAAAACGCCATTTTTCTTCCGCTCCGGAAGATGTTGTGAATATAAATTGTTTCGGGCAGGAATGTCCTTTCGGAAAAAATATAATTTTTTCATGCAAAGAAATGCCGGAATTTTCTTTTGCCGCAGAAATTTGCGAAGACTTGTGGGTTCCGCTTTCTCCGTCAGGCAGTCATGCGGTTCACGGTGCCAATATAATCATAAACTTATCCGCAAGCGACGAGGTTGTGTCGAAAGCGGAATACCGCCGAAATTTGGTTTCGATGCAATCCGCAAAATATGTCTGCGGATATATATACGCAGATGCCGGCGACGGGGAATCCACAACGGATACGGTTTTTGCCGGGCATAATATTATCGCGGAAAACGGAACAATTCTTGCGGAATCCGTTCCTTTTGAAAACGGACTTGTCGTGAGTGAAACGGACGTATATTTTCTTGACGGTGAACGCAGAAAAATGAATACGTTTGCCGAATATGGCAAAGACGGTTATAAATACGTTACGTTTTCAACGGATATAACCGAAACCGAACTGACAAGAAAATTTTCGCAAACTCCGTTTATTCCGCAAACTCCCGGCGAATGTTCAAAACGGTGCGGAGATATACTTCTCATGCAGGCGTCGGGACTGAAAAAACGTTTGGTTTGCAGTCGGGCAAAATGTGCCGTTGTGGGTATTTCCGGGGGGCTTGATTCTTGTTTGGCACTTTTGGTAACGGTTAAAACACTTGACCTGCTTAATCGCAGCCGCAAAGATGCACTTGCCGTGACCATGCCCTGTTTCGGTACAACGTCACGAACAAAATCAAACGCTTCAAAACTGTGCGAACGGCTCGGTGTTTCTTTCCGTGAAATAAACCTTTCCGAAAGTGTCACACTGCACCTTAAGGATATAGACCATGACATAAACGACCACAGCGTTACTTATGAAAATGCACAGGCGCGCGAGCGCACTCAGGTACTTATGGATATGGCAAACAAACACGGCGGAATGGTGATAGGCACGGGCGATTTATCGGAGCTTGCCCTTGGTTGGGCAACCTATAACGGCGACCATATGTCTATGTACGGTGTTAATTCTTCAATACCGAAAACGCTCGTAAAATATCTTGTGAAATATTATGCCGATACCTGCACCGATTCGGAACTGAAAAATATTTTGTACGATATTCTCGACACACCTGTAAGTCCGGAGCTTCTTCCCGCGGCAGATGATGAGATAACGCAAAAAACCGAAGATTTGGTCGGACCGTATATTCTTCATGATTTTTATTTGTATTACGGCATAAGACGTGCATATTCTCCGTCAAAAGTATACAGAATCGCAAAATACACATTTGACGGGCTGTATAAAAACAGCGAACTGCTGAAATGGCTGAAAAATTTTTACAGCCGCTTTTTCGCACAGCAATTCAAACGTTCGTGTTTGCCTGACGGACCGAAAGTCGGCAGTGTAACGCTTTCGCCGCGCGGCGACTGGCGTATGCCGAGCGATGCCGCTGCCGATATTTGGCTTAATGAAATTAATGATTTACTGGAGTGAAAAAATTGCTTTCAAAAAACGATATATACAAAACCGAAATCATATCGTACACAACCGAAGGATACGGGGTGTGCAAAGCCGGCGGAATCCCTGTTTTTGTGCCGTATTGCGCAAAGGGGGATAAGCTGACGGTACGAATATTGAAAGTGCATAAAACCTATGCCTACGGCAAAATTGAAGAAATGATTTCTCCGTCGGTTTTCCGCACAACTCCTCCATGCGGAGTTTTCGGGAAATGCGGCGGCTGCGACATAATGCATCTTGCATATGATGAACAACTGCGTTTCAAATATGAAAAAGTTGAAAGTGCGGTACGCCGCATAGGCAAATCCGAGGCCGAAATTCTGCCCGTTATTCCGGCTGAAATACCTTTTGGATACAGAAACAAAACACAAGTTCCTCTCATGAAATCCGACAGGATATACAGTGGTTTTTTCTCAAAAAATTCTCACCGAGTGATTCCGTTTGAAAAATGCTGTGTTCAAAAAGAATTTTCTTCGCGGCTGACAGCGGCGGTAACGGATTTTCTGAATGAATTTGATATAAGCATATACGATGAAAACAGCGGCCGCGGACTTGTTCGGCACATATACATACGCGAGGGAAAAACCGAAACCATGTTGCTTTTGGTTATAAACGGGAGCGAGCTTCCTCATTGCGAAATTTTGAGCGAACGCCTGAAAAATGCCGGGGTTACCGCTTTTCTGCTGAATATTAACAAAAAGCGCACCAATATTGTTATGGGAAATCAAACAAAAACAATATTCGGCAAAGGTTTTATAACCGATGAAATGTGCGGACTTAAATTTGAAATTTCGCCCGAAAGTTTTTATCAAATAAACACGCCTCAAGCGGAAAAGCTTTATAAATATGCCGTTGAATATGCGGATATAAAAGATAGCGATACGGTATTCGACCTGTATTGCGGAACGGGGACAATTTCACTTTATGCGGCAAAATATGCAAAAAAAGTATATGGTATCGAAATTGTTGAACGTGCCGTTGAAAATGCGAAAAAAAATGCCACGCTCAACGGAATTGAAAATGCGGAATTTTTGTGCGGCGATGCGGCCGAAATAACAGAAAAACTTTTGAACGACGGGGTTTTTCCTGATTGTGTGATTGTTGACCCACCGCGAAAAGGCTGTGATAATGCGTTGCTGAATCTGTTGCTTGAAATAAATTCGTCAAAAATTTCTTATGTATCGTGCAATCCGGCAACTCTTGCGCGTGATATATCTTTTTTGGAAAACAACGGATATAAATGTATAAAAATCCAACCGGTGGATATGTTTGTGCATTCACATCATGTGGAATGCGTTGCGTTGATGTCGCATATATGAAACAGTTGTCAAAACCTCATTGCACAGGCTTGCGGAGGTTGAAAACAAGCCGTCATCTGCCATTGCCGACGGCTTGTTTCCTTTTGAATTTTTTCATGTTTGATTTGGTTACCGCCCGATAAATTACCCGTACAATTTTTTATTTTGCAATATCATTAAAAAATTTTTTTGCATTGTTTAAATCATCGCTGTTCGGATGCCCCTTTGCTATTCCGCCGATAAGCTTGAACGGACCGAACGTATCGAATCCCAAACAGCCGAACTCTCCCAAAATAACAGAGGATTTTTTCAATGCGACATTTTTTATCGCCTTTGTATATCCGTCTTTTTTTGCCCCGAACGTATAGACAAAAAATACTTTTTTGTTTTCCGGCAGATTATTTTCGGCAAATCTCAATACGGATTTGTGGAATTTTGAATAATATATACCGGAAGCAAATCCGATTAAATCATATTCCGAAAGATTTGCATTTTGGGTTTTTGCGGCATCAATCAACGCAACATCATCGCTTTTACAAAATACATCAAGTATTTTTTTTGTATTTCCGTGATGCGCCGAATAATAAATAACAGCAGTTTTCATAATAATTCTCTCCTCTTGACTTTTTATTGTATTTATATTATACTTTATACAGAAATAAATATCAAGTACGAAAATAAAATATACTTGGTACATTTTAATATACCGGAGGTGAAACATATGACATCCGAAGAATATCTGAACAAAATACTGTCATCAAAACCGACAGCCGATTGTCCGGTAAGAAAAACACTTGAACTGATAAGCGGAAAATGGCGTACTCATATAATATACGAGCTGTGCCGAAAACCGTCGTGCCGATTCGGAGAACTGAAAAAAGCTCTGCCGAAAATAACAAACACAATGCTTACTTCAACACTTCGCGATTTAGAGCATTACGGAATTGTTCATCGCGAGCAGTTTAACGAAATACCGCCGCACGTGGAATATTCGCTCACCGAAAAAGGGAAAGCAATGCTGCCGATATTCCGCGAGCTTGCGGTATGGAGCGAAAATTACCCGCAAGAATGAAAAATTATTATTGACAAAAATATGCGAATGTGGTACAATATAATATAGATATATATGCAATCATCAAAATATTTTGCCGCGCAACTTTGGTTTCGTCGGTATTTCGGAGTGAATAATCTTATGTTATATTATAATATTGCCGGTTTTAATATTGCGGTATCCGGGATTGATACCGAATATTCCCGAGGGGAATTTGCGGAATATAAAGTTGCCCCGTTTGAAAATGCGGATTTAACGGTTGAATATTCCGAAAAAACAAAAATTGACGCTCCTTCGGGAAAATTGGTGGCATTTGAACACGATTTCAGAAAGTACTACAGCCGCGACGACGGTTTCGGGATTTATGACATATGCGACGAAGACGAATACGTCGCGTCGATTGAGTTTGATAAAAATATAAAAAACGCACGTATGTCCGCAGTCGATATTGTTAAATACGGCGGTGTCGGCAACGATATAAGAAGCGTTAATATGCTTGGGGATCTTTTTAAGTATTTTATACTTGAACATTCGGGGATTGTAATGCATTCGTCAAGCCTTATGTATAAAGGTGAAGGGATTTTGTTTTCCGCACCGTCGGGTACCGGAAAATCAACCCACACATCGCTTTGGTGCGAATGCTTTAAAGATGATGTTGTAATGATTAACGACGACACCCCGGCACTCAGTTCAGAAGCGGACGGTTTTTTTGTTCACGGCACACCGTGGAGCGGCAAAACGCACATTAACCATAATGTATCCGCACCGTTAAAAGCTGTTGTAATGTTGAGTCGCAGTGAAAAAAACAACATAAGAAGATTGAGTGCTCAAGAAGCTTTGTTTCTTGTTTTAAAAGAAGTACGGCGTCCTGTTTTTGAAGATAAACTTGAAAAAACACTGAATTTCGTTTCCGAACTTTTAACCTCTGTTCCGATATATATGCTTGGCTGCAACATATCGCACGAGGCAGCACAGCTTGTGAAAAATACGGTTTTCGGTGAATAATGAAGGAGAATTTTACAATGAAAATAAAAAGTACATTTGTTATGAGAAATCTTGCCGGCAGTAACGTTGTTATCCCCATGGGCAATGACCTTGTCGATTTTAACGGAATGATAACACTCAACGAGACCGGTGCGTTTTTGTGGGAATGCTTGAAAGAACACAAAACACGCGAAGAACTTATTGAAGCTTTGATGCACGAATATACCGGAGTTGAAAAAGAAGAAGCCGGAAAAGATACAGACGAATTTATTGCGGTTTTGGATAAAAACGGAATTATTGAATATGAAGAATGAAGTTGATATTTCGGAAATGATCCCGATTATCGAAGAAAGCTTAAAAAACGGCAATCGGGTTAAATTCAAAGTGCGCGGCAACAGTATGTATCCCACCCTGATTGAGCAGAGAGACAGCGTTTTTCTTGAACGCAAAAGCAAATACAAAAAATATGATATAATATTGTACAAACGTGACAACGGGCATTATGTACTGCACAGAATAGTCGGAACAAAAAACGGTGATTTTAAACTTTGTGGGGATAATCAGACGGATATTGAATATCCGATACACGAAAATCAGATTGTTGCGGCGGCAACAGCACTTGAAAGACGCGGTTCGATAATCGGCATAAACGACTTCAAATACAATCTTCTTGTGCATATATGGACGAATTTTATATTTCTGCGTCCTTTTATGATGAAATGTGCGATGAAAAGAATACACAGGAATAAACGGCGAAAAAAACGGATATAATAAAGCCGAGGTGAAGGCTTTATGAAATTTGAAAACGATACGGAAATGTATTTCAAATCATTGCCGTCGTTCATTCAAGAAACAATAATACAGAGCGGCGCAACATTCAACAACATCAAGGAACTTAAAAATCTTGCCGAAAACATAAGTTCCCGAAGCAAATCCGGAGAAGACATTCCCATGTATCCGTAAATACGGTATTGCGAATGCATAATTACCACAAAAACACTTACGCATTTCCGGGCGGATAACATCTGCCCGAAAATGCGGCACAAGTATGTGACGGTGTTTTTAAGTCATCATTTATTCTTGATTGTGTTTTGGTGCTTTGCTCCGGTTGTGTACATATCGGCGTGTTTGACGGTTCGCGGCAAACACGTAATTTGCGCATACCGCGAACGGAAAGGCGAAATAAATAATGGCTGAATTTAAAACCAATGCGGTTCGTATTTTACAAGCAAAGAAAATACCTTTTGAAGCACACTCCTACACCGTTGATGAGAATATTGACGGGATAAGTGTTGCAAAAAAAATCGGTCTGCCGTTTGAACGGGTGTATAAAACCCTTGTAACAAAAGGCAAAAGCGGCAACTATTTTGTGTTTGTGATTCGTGTTGACGGCGAACTTGATTTAAAAAAAGCCGCCAAAAGCGTGGGCGAGAAAAGCGTTGAAATGATTCATGTGAAAGATATTAATAAAATAACAGGATATATAAGGGGCGGATGCAGTCCCGTCGGTATGAAAAAGCAATTTGTAACCGTTATAGACAAACAAGCAGAGAATTTGAAAAGTTTTGCCGTAAGTGCCGGTAAGATAGGTTATCAGATAGAAATTTCGCCGCGTGTGCTTGCAGAGGTTATTGATGCCGAATTTTCGGATATACTTCTTGACGGCAGTATATCCGAAAGTGCGGATTCTGCCGCAAGTTATTAAATACGGGGTGAAACTATGTATTTAAACGAACTCAAAGCCGGCGACACCGGAATTATAACAAAAGTAAACGGAAGCGGCGCACTCAGACGGCGTATGCTTGATATGGGGCTTACCCCAAAAACAACGGTTATGGTGCGTAAAGTCGCTCCGCTCGGCGACCCGATAGAGCTTTTTCTGCGCGGATATGAACTCACCATTCGCAAAGAAGATGCCATGATTATTGAAATCGAAGAGGTGGAAAAGAAGTGATATTCGCACTTATAGGAAACCAAAACTGCGGAAAGACCACACTTTTCAATGCGCTTACCGGAAGCAATCAGCATGTCGGTAATTTCCCTGGTGTTACGGTGGAGCGCAAAGACGGCGAAATTAAAGGGCGAAAAGGGAACATTGTTGTGGATTTGCCGGGTATTTATTCCTTATCCCCCTATACCGAAGAAGAGGTTGTGACAAGAGATTTTCTTTTAAAATCCTGCCCGGACGGTATTATAAACATTCTTGATGCAACAAACATAGAACGTAATCTTTATCTGACCATGCAGCTTACAGAACTTAATCTTCCGATGGTTCTTGCGCTTAATATGATGGACGAAGTCAGAGCAAGCGGAAACTACATAGATATAAAAGGGATAGAACAAGAACTCGGTGTGCCAGTTGTGCCGATTTCCGCCGGTAAGAACGAAGGAATAGGCGAACTGATTGACCGTGCATTTAAAACCGCACAGCAAAAATTATTGCCTGCAAAAACGGATTTTTGCAGCGGTCCCGTACATAAAGCAATTCATTCGACGGCGCATCTCATAGAAGACAAAGCCGCGGCAGCAAAAATCCCTGTGAGATTTGCGGCAACAAAGCTTGTAGAGGGCGATGAACCCATGAAAAACACTCTTGGGATAAACGCACTCGAAGAAGAAATAATCGCTCATATTACAGACGGTATGGAAACCGCGCTTGCCACAGACAGAGAAGCGGCACTTGCCGATATGCGTTATTCATTTATACAGCACGTTTGTGAAAAAAATGTTATAAAACACAGCGAAACAAAAGAACACATACGTTCGGTAAAAATAGACAAACTGCTCACGCATAAATATCTTGCACTGCCCCTGTTTTTAATTATTATGTTTACGGTGTTTTGGCTTACGTTCGGCGTTATAGGCAATTTTTTGAACGGTATTCTCGAAAACGCCGTCGATGGCGTTATGTTTGCGGCAGATGCCGCAATGACGGCGGCAAACATAAGTCCGTGGTTGCATTCGCTTGTTACGGACGGAATAATCACCGGTGTGGGCAGTGTGTTGTCTTTCATGCCGTCAATAGTGGTGCTGTTCTTCTTTTTATCTATGCTTGAAGACAGCGGATATATGGCACGTGTTGCGTTTGTTATGGATAAACTGCTGAGAAAAATAGGGCTTTCGGGCAAATCGTTTGTGCCGATGCTTATAGGGTTTGGGTGCAGTGTGCCTGCTGTGATGGCAACAAGAACTCTTTCGGGAGAGCGCGATAAAAAAATGACGGTAATGCTTATTCCGTTTATGTCGTGCAGTGCAAAACTGCCTGTATATTCTGTTTTTACAGCCGCCTTTTTCAGCAAACACCATGCACTTGTGATGATTTCGCTTTATGTATTCGGAATGATTATGGCGGTTATTTCCGGGTTTTTGCTTAAAGACAGCATATTCAAGGGCAATCCCGTGCCGTTTGTGATGGAACTGCCGGCATACAGACTGCCGTCTATGCGCAGTGTACTGTTGCATATGTGGGACAAAGCAAAGGATTTTATTCAAAAAGCCTTTACCATAATATTTCTTGCGTCAATCGTGATATGGATACTGCAAAATTTTGATACGAGTTTTAACTGGACGGATAATTCATCGGAAAGTTTGCTTGCATTGATAGGTAAAACAGCCGTTCCGATATTCAAACCGCTGGGTTTCGGCGACTGGCGCGCGGTTGCGGCTCTTTTGACAGGAATAACTGCAAAAGAAGCTGTTATAAGCACTTTTGCGGTTTTAACGGGCGGCGAAGTACTTACCGCGGCACTTGCGGATATATTCACTCCGTCAAGTGCGATGTCTTTTCTTGTGTTCACTCTTTTGTATATGCCGTGTATAGCCGCATTTTCTGTTATAAAACGTGAAATTGGCGGATTAAAAAATGCCGTTGCGGCAATGTGCTATCAAACCGCTGTCGCATGGTTTGCCGCATATGTTGTATACAATATATGCGGACTGATATTTTAAACAGGTCGGAACAACTGAAAAATCGGGGTAAAACCACCCCGATATATGATTTTTTGAAATTTTACGGAGGTGTATTTTTTTGGCACGAAAACCAAAATTAAGATTGGTTTCGTTAGGAGGACTTGGCGAAATTGGTAAAAATATGTACGTGTACGAATGCGGACGCGACATTATTGTTATAGATTCCGGGATGGCATTTCCGGATGATGAATTGCCCGGAGTGGATATGGTTATTCCGGACATAACATATTTAAAGAAAAACAAAGACAAGGTGCGAGCTATAATATTGACACACGGTCACGAAGACCATATCGGGGCTTTGCCTTATGTATTGAAAGAATTGAACGTTCCCGTGTACGGAACACGGCTCACTCTGGGGCTTGTCGAAACAAAACTCAAAGAACACGGATTGCTTTCAAAAGTAACCCTTATGTGCGTTAAATGTTCCGATATTGTTAAACTTGGGAATTTCAGTGTTGAATTTATACGTTCAAATCACAGCATAGCCGATGCCGTGGCACTTGCCATACACACACCCGAAGGTGTTATAATTCATACGGGTGATTTTAAAATCGACTGTACCCCGATAGCCGGTAGCATGATTGACCTCGGACGTCTCGGCGAACTTGGAAGAGAGGGTGTTTTGGCGTTGCTTTCGGACAGCACAAACGTTGAACGAAAAGGATATACAATGTCAGAATCAACAGTCGGCGAAACTTTCGACGGTATATTTGCAAATCATACAAGACAAAGGATTATTGTTGCAACGTTCGCCTCGAACATTCACAGAGTTCAGCAGGTAATAAATTCTGCCGTCAAATACGGAAGAAAAGTTGCCGTGTCCGGCAGAAGCATGGAAAACATTGTAGATGTTGCAATGACACTCGGATATATGGATATTCCCGAAGGTACGCTTATACCGCTTGACGATATAAATAAATACAAACCCAGCCAGGTGGTGCTTTGCACAACGGGAAGCCAAGGAGAACCCATGAGTGCACTCACAAGAATGGCATTTGCCGGACATAAAAAAGTTGAAATCACCAACAACGATTTGGTAATTATCAGCGCAAATCCCATTCCGGGCAACGAAAAACCCGTTGCCGCCGTTATTGATGAACTGTTCAAACACGGTGCGGAGGTAATTTACGAGGCTCTTGACGAAGTACACGTATCCGGTCATGCCTGTCAGGAAGAACTCAAAATAATGCTTGCTGTGACAAATCCGAAATTCTTTATTCCCATGCACGGGGAATACAGGCATCTTGAAACTCATGCACGGCTTGCGGAAAAAGTGGGAATACCAAAGAAGAACATTTTTATAATGAATATAGGTCAAATGCTTGAACTTGACAAGAAAAACGCAAGGCTCATCTCGCCCGTTCCGTCGGGACGTGTGCTTGTTGACGGTCTTGGTGTCGGCGATGTCGGCAACATTGTTTTGAGAGACAGAAAACACCTTGCGCAAGACGGTTTGATTGTTGTTATAATCACCATTTCGAGCGAAACAAAAAATGCCGTTTCCGACCCGGATATTATTTCACGCGGTTTTGTATATGTGCGTGAATCCGAAGACCTTATGGGGAATATCCGCGACATTGTCAAAGGCTCGGTAAGCAGCTGTGCACAGAACGGCGTGACCGACTGGTCTACCTTTAAAATGCAGGTTAAAAACGACCTTACCGCATTTTTGTATAACAAAACAAAACGCAACCCAATGATTTTGCCGGTTATAATTGAGGTGTAACCCACGTCAATGCATAATTATGTCTGCACGAGGTTTTGCGGTCAGCGGTCGGCATGGGCGGATACTTTCCGCCCGAAAATGCGGAATTGAAAAAAACGCTTGCCCACAGGCACATCAGACCGAAATTTTTAATATTTGTGGGCAGAAAGGCTGATGTTTATGTCTTTTAAAGAAATCAAACAACAAGCAAAAAAAACATATAAAGGCAATATAGGGCAATGTGCGAAAACGGAATTTGCGGCATTTATAATAAAATGCACTCCCCTGCTTGTCATATTTACCGCACAATTTTTGTGTATACAAAACATGGGCGATAATTACAACGGTGTTTTTTCCGGAATATTCGGGTTATTATATCTTGCGGCTGTGGTTTTTGTATATTTGCCGATTGCCGTTGGAAACGGAATGTATTTTGCCGCAAGAATAAACGAAAAAAACCCCGTAACGGATAAAATTTTCTGTGCCTATAAAAATATGGGCGTAAGGGGTGCGGCCGCGGCTGTGCCGTTTGGAATCATCATAACCGAAAGCATTTTGGGGAATGTTTTGACATTTGCGGCATACAGATTTGTTCCGAACGCCGGAATACTTGCCGCGGCGGCTGTCGTTCTGCTTGAACTTGCCGCAATTATATATACTTTGGCGGCATACGCACCGCTTACATATGTTCTTGAAACCTACGGTAATGTGACCGTTGGAATGGCTATAGGAAAAACGCTGAGAATATCATCAAAAAACCGCGGAAGAATCATAAGATTTTATTTGTCGTTTATATTGTGGATTTTTCTCGGCATACCGACTCTCGGTATCGGATTGATATGGATTATGCCGTATATTCATTTATCCGCAAGAGTATTATTCAAAGATTTGGACAGAGGATGAAAATCCCGAAAGGAGAAAGAAATGTTATCTGACAGTACCGTGCCGGTGAGCGGTTTTACCATATCTCCGGCATATGTGATTATTTTATTTATTTTGTTACTCATTGTTTCCGGCTTGTTTTATGCTGTTGCTTATGCCGGGGGAATCTGCGGCGAAAAACAGCTGAAAAAAATGGCGGACGAGGATACCGGCGGAGCGGATTTTGCTTTCAGGCTTTTGGAACGCGACGCACTTGTACCGGAAAAAGCACGCCAGATTTCGCAATTGTTTTTTGTGATAAGCATAGCCGTTTTCAGCATCTTTTTATATAACAAAAACATAGCATGGGTGTTTATCGGATATGCCGTTGCCGCGTTACTGGGTCCCGTTGCGGCTTTTCAGCTTCCGAAAAGGCTTGCGTACAAAAATCCCGAAAAAACCGTTGCTGTCCTCATAAAACCGATATATGCCGTTATGTGGTTTCTTAATCCGTTTTGTTTTTTGGTTACTCACGTAACAAATATTCTGCTACGATTATTCGGTATAGACCCAAAAGCCGGCGACGGCAGCGTAACCGAAGAAGAAATACGTCAAATGGTTGAAGAGGGCGAAGAAACAGGTGCAATTCCCGAAACCGAAAAAGTTATGATAAACAATGTATTTGAATTTAATGACATAACTGTCAGCAGAATTATGACGCACCGTACTGATGTGGTCGCAATTCCGCATGATTCATCATATGAAGAAATACTTGAAGTTGTGTCTGAAGAGGGTTACACAAGAATACCCGTATATGAAGAAAGTCTTGACAATATAAAAGGAATATTGCACATAAAATCGCTTCTTGCCTATGTGAAAGACGTTTCGTCCGAATTTGATATAAATCAATTTATGATTAAACCGTATTTTGTGCCGCAGGCAAAGCTTGCAAACGAGCTTTTTTCCGATATGCAGAAAAGCAAATCACACATGGCGGTCGTTGTGGATGAATACGGCGGCACGGCAGGTATTGTCACAATGGAGGATTTAATCGAATTCATTCTCGGAAACATTCAGGATGAATATGATGATGAAGAAGCCGGCACAGAGGTTGTTGACGAAAATACTTTCTATATCGACGGGGCAGAATCCATGAGCACCGTTTGCGAACTTGCCGATATTGAATTATCGGAAGAAAACGAAGAAGATTCCGGCACGGATACCGTTGGCGGATTCATTATAAATCTTATGGATAAAATCCCCGAACCGGGGGAAAAAGCAATATTTGAAAATACCGTTTTTGAAATTATCGATGCGGATGACAAAAAAATAAATAAAGTTAAGGTTGTAAAAAATGAGAATAGTACTTCAAAGAGTTAAACATGCCACGGTTTCCGTTGACGGTAGTGTCACGGGCAAAATTGAAAAAGGTTACCTGCTGTTTCTCGGTATAGGTCCGAGCGATACAAAAGAAATTGCTGAAAAAATGCTTGACAAAATTTTAAAACTTCGGCTTTTTGAAGATGAGAACGGCAAAATGAATTTAAATATATCGCAGGTCGGCGGAAGAATACTCACCGTGTCGCAGTTCACGCTCTATGCGGATTGCCGCAAAGGAACACGCCCCGGTTTTTCCGAAGCGGCAGAACCGAATTTCGCCAACGAAATGTATGAATATTTTCTTTCGCTGTGCAAAGAAAAAACAGGCTGTGCCGAACATGGGAGCTTTGGTGCGGATATGCAGGTTGAACTGCTGAACGACGGCCCCGTGACGATTTTTCTTGACTCCGACAACAAATGATACATTTATTGGATTTGTTGTGCATTTTATACAAATTTTATTCTTTTGTCTTTGTGAAAATGCAGAAAAATACTTAAAAGTATTGACAGTTAATTATTATTAGTGTACAATATATATAACAGCAGAGGAGTGGTATAATGCTAAAAAATATACCTGAACTGGATGCTGTTTCGGATGAAGCCCTTGCGGATGAGGCCAAAAAAGGCGACAGCAAAGCCTTTGAGGTTTTGGCATCCAGATTCAGAGTCGGTATAAATGCACGTGCAAGAACATATTTTCTTCGCGGTGCCGACAAAGAAGATATTATTCAGGAGGGTATGATTGGGCTGGTTAAAGCCATAAGAGATTACAATCCGGATAAACAGTCAGGTTTTAAAGCTTTTGCCGAATTATGCATAACACGTCAAATCATTACGGCAATAAAAACGGCAACACGTCAAAAACATCTTCCGCTCAATTCATATGTTTCTCTTTATAACACAGAAGGCGGAGACGACGACAACAGAATGCTTATAGATACGCTTGAATGCGACTATGGGTCAAATCCCGAAGAATGCTTGATTATCGCCGAAAGCTACAAGAATATTGACGAAAAAATCCTTAAAATATTAAGCAAATTTGAAAAAAAAGTTTTAGAGCATTATATGGATGGCTTAAGTTACGGCGAGATTGCCGAAAAACTTGATTGTCCTATAAAATCAATTGATAATGCTTTGCAACGAATTAAACATAAATTTGAAAACAGCAAAGATATACTTGATTAATATTTTAATCACATCGGCTTCGGCTTGATTGTGTCCAAAGGTGTTATACAGGCTTTGTGCCTTTATAAAAAATAAAAAGGTCCTAAATTTAAAATTTACCGCAACGCACAATGCACAAATGCCTGAGGAAATTTTATGGCAGGATAAAAAACAAAAGTGAGGGGAAAATATGTACGAAGACAAAACATTAATTTGTAAGGATTGCGGCAATGAATTTATTTTCACAGCCGGCGAACAGGAATTTTATGCCGAGAAAGGATTTCAGAATGAGCCTTTAAGATGTAAAGAATGCAGAATTGCTCGCAAAAACAGTATCAGGGGAGAAAGACAGATGTACACAATAAATTGTGCAGATTGTGGTGCCGAAGCGCAGGTTCCTTTTGAGCCCAAAAACAGCAAACCTGTTTATTGCAGCGAATGTTATGCAAAGCATAAAGATGAAGAAATATAACTGAAACCAAAAACAATCCCGTCTCAAAAAAGACGGGATTAATACTATCGACAAGCCCGCCGTTTTCAGGTGGGTTTGCGTCGTATGTACCGGTTCTTTTTCAATAGCCGGGTGAATAAAATAAATCATCGGGCATTTTCGATTTTAAGCATGAACTGTCTTTTTTATACAATAGAATTGTTATTTTTACTTTTTTTCCTCTTTTCACCTTGTCTGCCGAAAATCTCGGCAAAATTTTCTTTTAATGAAAGATATTTTTAGCGGAAATTTATCTTATTTTATGTTGACAATGACGCAAGTTTATAGTATAATTATTATGGGATAATAACGGAGGGGTGCTGTCATTGAATACCGTAGTTTTGAAAAAGAAAACCGTTTATGCGGCGGCAGGTTTATGTTTACTTGCCGCGGTCTGCATTTTTTTTGCGTTGCGTTGCCGCATCGTAAATATATATCCTCAAACAAGAGAATTAAAAGCAAACGGTCAAATGCACAAATTGCAAAACGAAGTTTTTATATATAACAAAAATACATATATTTCTGCCGGCGAGGTACTGCCGCTGTTTGGGTTTGCCATTGATTGGGATAATGATACAGAAACTTTATACGCGAAGAAAAACAGCAAAGTGTGCAGTATTTCGGCAGAAAGCAATATATTGAACCGCCAAGGAAAAGCATTTTCATTTAATCAGCCGGCAAAAATGCACGAAGACCATATTTACCTCAATGTTGCCATGTTCAAAAAAATCACGGGCAAAACTTTCAGGATAAAAGAAACTGTGCAAAAAAACATAAGCGATACGGCGTTTTTTTATGCCGACAAAAACGAATTTGTTTTGAACGGCATAACAAAAAAAATCGATGATGTTCCGGTAAAAATCAATGGTGAAATTTTGCTTTCCGCCGCCTCTGTTCTTGAACGATGCGGATATAGCATATCCGAAGAAAACGGACTTCTTACCGCCGAACGATTTGGGGTTAAATCCGAAATATCCGCGGAGCAAATCATATCCGGCGGCAAAAAAACGGAATACGCGGCTGTTTTTTATCACAATCGTTTGTTTGTAAGTGCAGATGCATTTGAATTTATAACGGGCATAGACACCGAAATTGACGGAGATATAAGAGAAAGCTCGTTCAATAAACGTGATTGCCTTGAAAACACACAACAGTCGGACAAATACAGAAAAACCGAATATTTCGGAACATATAACGGCGTAACGATTGCCGACGGCATTGGTATGGAACTGCTCGGTATATCAGAAAAATCGGCAGAAAAATATGCCGAAATGATAAACAAAACCGCCGACGCTCTCGAAAATACAAACGTATACAGCATAATAATTCCGTCCGCCGGTGAGTTTTATTCTCCCGAAAGCATGAAAGTATCGCAGATTAAAGGTATTCGTGCGGCATATAAAGCACTGAATAAAAAAGTTACTCCGATTAATGCATATGCGGCACTCTGCGAAAAAGCGGACGAACATATATTTTTTAAAACCGACCACCACTGGACACAGCGCGGAGCATATTATGCATATCGCGAATTTGCAAACCAAAAAGGAATGTATATCCCTCCGCTCGATGAATTTGAAACAGAGAAAATATACGGATATTTGGGGTCTTTTGCGGCATTTGCGGCAGGAACGCCCGGCGAGACGATTCTTTCCGCAAACACCGATGAATTTGAAAAGTTTTATCCGTCGGTCAATGCAAAATGCACCTTTTACTCCGACGGTGAAATGAAAAACAAAACCGGAACCGGCGAAGTTGTTTCGGCATATCACAGCTACACATCTTTCATCGGCGGCGACCACCCCGTAACGAAGATAGAAACAGATGTGAAAAACGGGAAAACACTTGTGATAATAAAAGAATCCTACGGAAATGCGTTCACAACGTGGTCAGTCAACAATTACGAAACGATATATGCGATTGACCCACGTGAATTTAACGGGTTCGGCGGCAAAGACACACGTTTTGATTTGAAGAAGTTTTACGAACAAACACAATTCGACGATTTGATTATTATTACTTATCCCGTATCCACAATTTCGGAAGAAATAAGAAATTCAATACTCAAGATGACTGATTAAAGAGAGGTTAAACAATATGATATTTTCAAGTTTGCTTTTTTTGTGCATATTTCTGCCCGTTGTACTTGTGCTGTATTATGCATCAAAAAATATGGTATACAAAAATGTGGTGCTTGTAATAAGCTCGCTTATATTTTATGCATGGGGAGAACCTGTGTGGATTCTCGCACTTTTGTTCAGTGCGGGAATAGACTATATTCACGGACTGATTATAGATAAATATTTCGGAAAATGGCAGGCAAAAGCGGCACTTATAAGTTCGCTTGTTTTAAACCTTGGGATACTTATGACGTTTAAATATCTCGGATTTTTCTGTGAGAATATAAACGCAATTTTCAAAACGAATCTTCCGACAAACGTTTTTTCGCTGCCGCTCGGAATATCGTTTTACACATTCCAGACGCTTTCGTATACAATTGATATGTACAGAGGCGAAATAAAAGTACAGCGCTCATTTTTGAAATTCATGGCGTATGTATCAATGTTTCCGCAGCTTGTTGCCGGTCCTATTGTGCGATATATTGATATTGAAAAGCAAATTAACGACAGAACCGTTACAAAAGAAGCTTTTGCACAGGGAATAGTGCGTTTTGCACAGGGACTTTTCAAAAAAGTTATATTTGCAAACAGTGCCGGAAAAGTTGCCACAATGCTGTTGGACGGCAATTTGTCGGAGCTTTCGGTTCTCGGTGCGTGGCTCGGCATCATCATGTATACTTTCCAGATATATTTTGATTTTTCTGGATATTCGGATATGGCAATAGGCATGGGCAAATTCTTTGGATTTGATTTCCTTGAAAACTTCAACTATCCGTATATGTCAAAAAGCGTAACGGAATTTTGGCGCAGATGGCACATATCGCTGAGTACGTTTTTCAGAGATTATGTATACATTCCGCTCGGCGGAAACCGTCATAACCAAATAAGAAACATTTTTGTTGTGTGGTTTTTGACGGGATTTTGGCACGGTGCAAGCTGGAACTTCATATTGTGGGGAGTGTTTTACGGGTTACTTCTCATCATAGAAAAAAAATGCTTCAACGGAAAACTGCTCAAACTTCCGACACCTGTCGGTGTTGTTTACAGTATGCTTGTGGTTATATTCGGCTGGGCGCTGTTCTATTTCACCGATATGTCCAGACTCGGAGCATTTTTGCACGCTGCTGTGGGCGGTAACGGAATGTTTGCGGATGCATCGGCTCTTTCGATATTATGGTCGAATATATTCCTTATTGCGGTTCTTGCCGTTGCATCAACAAATATAATAAAAATCGGCTATCAAAAGCTTGAAAAAACAAAAGCGGCAACCGTGATTGTTCCGGCGGCGGTAATGATTTCGATGTTTATTTGCTTCACAATGCTTGTGGGGCAGACATATAATCCGTTTTTGTATTTCAGATTTTAAGGAGGGGTAAAAATGCGTTCAAAAATAACAATATCATCTTTTTTAATTATGCTTGCGCTGTTTGCGTATATCGGCATTTTTGCTCCGAAAGACGCGGCAAGCGTGAAAGAGGAAAACCGTGAAATTGCTCAAATGCCGCATTTTTATGCCGAAACGGTGTTCAGCGGAGATTTTTCAAAAGATTTTGAAGATTATCTTGCCGACAACGTGGGATTCCGTGGGAAATTCACGGCACTTGCGGCAAAACTAAATACGTATAAAGGAGTCAATTCAAAATACGGTACGCTTGTTTCGGTAAACAAAGGACTCGGTGTCGGACAAAGCTCGAAAGGCTCGCTTATAATCCTTGATGATAAGATAATGGAAATATATAAAGAGGATAAAAATGCGGCGGAGCTTTATGCGGAAGCGTTGAACGGATATGCTGAGGAAATACCGAAAAATGTGAACATATATTCAATGCTGATACCGACACAAATTGAATTTGAGTGTCCGCAGATGGGCGACAATCAGAAAAAAACAATTGACAATATTTATAAAAACGAAGATGCAAGAATAAAGAAAATAAACGTATATGATACGTTAAAAGAAAATATCGAAGATTATATATATTTCAGAACCGACCATCACTGGACACAGCGCGGTGCATATCTCGGATATTGCAAATTCATCGAAGCAGCCGGTATGACCCCCGTAAGTCTTTCGGATTTAACCGCAGACAAACGCGGCGGATTTTTGGGATATTTGTATAATCAGGCAAACAACCCGATAATGAAAAAATATGCCGATGATATTGAATGGTTCACAAGAACAGAAAATTTTGAAGTTGCCGTGAACGATAAAGACGAAAACGGAAAATATATTGACTACAAAACCAAAATATATAACATTCCATCCGACGACGAAACACCGAAATATAATATATTCATGGGCGGCGACCATTCGTATCTCAAAATAAAAACCGATATTGCAAACGGCCGAACCGTATGTGTTATAAAGGATTCATACGGCAATGCATTGTTGCCGTTGCTGACAAACAGCTACGAAACCGTTATTGCGGTTGACCCGCGAAGCTACAACGGCAAAGTATCGGAGCTTGTTGCAAGCGAAAACGTTGATGATTTGCTTATATTGAATTACACGTTTACAACAACGTTTACCGATTTTGTGGAAAAAATGAATGAAGTGAGATAATCAACCGCAATATGTTCGCCGCATTGCCGTTGCACGGCAATATTCGGTCGAACGTATTTAATACATAATTATGCTATCACGAAGTTTGAGCGGAAAATGAAATGAGAAAAAACTCGCAGAATAATTTCAGCTTAATGGCATTTATTGAAAGGAGTGAATACGGTGGCACAGATTGTCGGTTTAATTTGTGTAAGTTTATTCTTTGTTTTCGGGATAAATATCATAAAAAAATATTTCGATATAAAAATAAACGAAAAAATTAATCTTGCGTTTTTTATACCGATTTGCGCCGCCGTATGCGAATTTATATACAAAAGTATCGATGCCGGCAAAATGTTTGACGGAACGTTGCTTGCATATGCCTTTGAAACTTCCTCTGCCACATATAATTTCATATGCGGTTTGCTCGGCAAAGTTCTTTACGACAAAACCGATATTTTAAAATCAGTACTCGGTACGTGCTGTCTTGGATTTGTGCTTGCAGAGTTTGAAAATGCCATATTTTACCCGTTTATATTTCTGTGTTTTTCAGACGGCGGCGCTGTGCTTCTTTTTGCCGTGCTTGCCATGAAATATTCCGACAAACTCTTGTTGTCGCTGATTTTTACGGCATGTGCCGTGATTTTGGATTTTCGTGCCGCAATCGTTCTTGTATACATCATCTCAATGCATACCGAAATGAAAAAATATTCAATGTATTTTTACGGTACGGCGGCATTGATTTTCGGCGGCATATTCGGCGGAAAAGTTTTGTTTGCGCCGGCATATGCATATGCACTCGGCAAAATAAACGACAAATATATGGGTGCGGCTGTCAAATCGGTATCACTCATACTTATGGGATATTCCCTCATATCAGCTTTTTGAAGGCGGTGATTGCAACATGACGGCAATGTTTGTGGCGGTTCTTGCCGCAGGTTTTTTATATGAAAAATATAATAAAAAAATAAAACCGAACAACTGTGCAAAAATTGCGTTCGGTGTTCTTTTGATACGTTTTTTCACTGTATTTGCCGTATGTCTGACCGTAAAAAAAAGCTATCCGGAAATATTCAACATATGGGACGGTCCGCACTATATCGATATTGCAAAAAACGGTTATGCAAAAACCGGAGACGGAAAAGAATTTATTGTTTTTTATCCTCTGTATCCTCTGCTGATACGCATACTTTCATTTGTTTTAAAAGATTATGCGGTTTCCGCACTCGCAATATCCAACATATGTGCGGCAGTCGGCGGAATTTATGTTTATAAGCTCTGCACAATCGATATAAACGAAGACGACGGAATATTTGCGGTGATGCTCATGAATACTTTTCCGTTTGCGTTTTTCATGTCGGGCGTATATACCGAAAGCCTGTTTGTGATGCTCACGGCAATAACAATGTATTGTACGCTGAAAAAACGATATGCCGCGGCGGCGATTACCGCATTCTTTGCGGCACTCACAAGAGTTCAGGGTGTTCTGCTTGCCGTATTTCTGCTTGCGGAAATATTTAAATCGGATAAGAAAAAATGCGGTTTCGCACTCTCACCGGTTTTGGGCTTCGGGATATATCTTCTCATTAACAAAATAACTTTCGGCAATGCATTTGAATTTATGCAATATCAAAAAGACGTATGGTATCAAGAACCGTCATGGTTGGGCGACAACATAGAAAAATTTGTCGAATATGTTTTGAACGGCAGCGACCTTTCTTTTCAGATAATGTTGCCGCAGGTACTCCTTTTTATACTTGCCTGCACGGTTATGTGCACGGCATTGAAAAAAGGAATGCGAGCAAGCTTTGCGATATACGGTATGTCGTATATATTCACCGTATACAGCGCTTCGTGGTTGCTTTCGGGCGGAAGATATTTTTCTGCACTGATACCGCTGTTTCAAGCGGCGGCGATTGTGGTTAAGAACAAATCGGCAAGATACGGAATTATAATTTTCAACACACTTCTTATGATTGCATATGCCGTTTTGTATGCAAATTACAAACAGATTATGTAAAACGGCGGATAAGGGGAACCATAATGAAAAAGATTGTATTTTTATTGATTTTTATATTTACGCTTGTTTCGAGCGGCAATGCTGTTTTTGCGGAAACCGATGTTTTTTCCGGAGATGACTGCACCGACTTTTTGAATCTTTATGCAAAAAGTGAAAATCTTGTTGCTTCCGTTGCCCAAAACGAAGAACAAAACAGTTTCACCGAAGATTTCACATATTTTCAAAGAACGGCTTTGGGTGCGGAATGGATTGTGTACAAAACAGATGAAAATTTAACCGTCAGCACATATTTCTGGGACGGCGAGGCAATATCGCACTTTAATTTTTATGTATCGGATGACGGCGAAAATTTCCGTGCGGTTAAACCGAAAATAAAAATACACGAGAAAGAATCCGGCAAATGGTATATAATCGACTATACGGTAAAGCAGTACGGCACACATTTTGTGAAAATTGAATTTGCGAATTTAAGCGGAAATTCGTGGAATCCGGCAATACGTTCCGTAAAATGCGGAATTGAAACCGCAAAAGCAGACCTTTTTGACGTAATCGGAACAAAGTACGAGAACGACGTTAAATTACTCAAAACCCTTGGTGTTCTGAGTGGATTTGAAGATAAAAGCTACCGTCCGGACGAGCCTGTTTCAAGAGCTGAATTTGCGGCGGCGGCGGTTAAACTCACAGGGAATGCAGAGTTTGCCGTATCGCTTAAAGGATATACATATTTCACCGATGTGAACAAAGACGAATGGTATGCACCTTATGTGAATTATCTTGTCGAGGCTTCTGTTGTTTCGCAGGACAAAAACTTTTGTCCGGAAGATAACACAACATACGCTCAAGCGATAAAAACCGTTGTGAAAATATTGGGATACGGTCCGCTTGCAGAGCTGAAAGGCGGATTCCCGAACGGATATTTAAGCATTGCCGCCGAACTTAACCTGCCATATGCCGAAAATTTCACTCGCGGCGAAGCCGCGCGGCTTTTCGCAAAGGCACTGAAAACAAAGATGTTTGAAGCCGTGTCTTACGGCAAAACCACGGAATATCAAAAAACAAACACACTTTTATACAATGCTTTTAACGTCAGCACCGCAAAAGGGCGGCTTACAGACAACGGAATATCATCAACCGTGGGTGAAAGCGGTATTTTAAAAGGCAATATTGTATGCGGAAACATAATATACAAAAATGCCGTTCCGAATATTGCGGAATATCTCGGACATAATCTTGAAATATACATAAATGACGATACCGTTATATTTTTTACGGATAAATCGGATGATACTGCGATTTTCAACGCCTCGGATTCTCTTGAATATCGAAACGGGAAATTGAAAAGCGATACGCAAAGCAAAGCTTTAAACAGAGAAATGCGTGTTATATACAACGGCGAATTTGCCGGAAAAATTGCGGATATAAACTTTTCGGACTTACTCCCCCACTCCGGTGAAATCAAAGTCATAGACGACGAATTTGTAATCATAAAAAGCTATTATACTTATATGCCCAAAGCCGACGGAAGTCTTGACGGTGATATTTTCGACAGATTTTCCGGAAAATTCGGCGTTGACGCCGAAAGCGCGGAATACGTCCGTATTTTCCGCGACGGAGAAGAAACCTCTGATACAAAAATATACGCAAACGAGGTTGTTCAAATTGCAAAAAGCCTCGGCGGCAAATGTGTATATGCCGATATAACAAACGACGTTGTTATCGGCAATGCCGAAAGCATAACCGATGATGAAATTACAATTTATTCTGTCGGATATAAAATCAGCCGATATTTTAAAAACAATTGCGTATTGTCGCCAGGTGACGGCGGAGATTTCTATTTTGACCGCGACAGGCAAATTGTTTGGTGCGATGTGAAAAACAATGATTCCTATGCATATATAATAAAAGTCGGTGTTGCCGACGGTATGAGCGGAGAAATTGAAATAAAAGCGCTTACCGAACGCGGAGAACCGGAGATTCTTTGGGTTGAAAAATCAGCAAGCGGCAAAGATAATCTTGTGCCCGGCAACTTGGTCAAACTCAAAAAAAGGTCGGACGGACTTGTTAAAGAAATAGCGGCGGCAACTCTTAATTTTGAGGGAATAAACACCTGCTATGCCGGAACATTCGCCACGCTTTACGCTTTAAAACCCGAAACAAAAATATTCATAATTCCGCAGGACGCCGAATATGATTTCGGATATAAAACAAAAAACAAAAATGTTATTGTAAACACGCGGATATACAACGTAAAAATTTATGACTGCGATGAAAAATACGAACCCGAAGTTGTTGTTGTCTACGAAAAAGACAGCGAACTCAGCACTCTGACGTTTGCATCTTCGCCGTTCACAGTCACTTCATCGGGATATTCGCTCAATGCCGACGGAGACCGCGCAATTGAGGTTACGGGTATAATCGGCGGAACCAAAAAAACATATATAATATCTCCGGATAATGCAAAACTCAATATAGGTTTTGACGGATATACCGATAAATGCTTAACGCCGGACGGAAGCGGCGAAAAAATCAAAAAAGGCGATGTGATTCAGTTTGCCGTTGACGAGAAAAACGAAATAACAGACATACGCTTTTTGTATAAAAGCGGTCAGCAAACCATGTATGAATGGACCTACGGGAATGCTGTTTCCACCGAGGAAACAAGAATGTACGGCGATGTTGCGGCATTTTTCGGCAAAGTTATAAACAGATTTCCCGGCAAGATTATAGCAAGTGCGGAAAACGATTGGAAAAGAAATTTTAACATAAGCTCGGCAAACATTTATATATTAAACGGCAACGGCGTTTTTGATGCCGAAGAATCCGATATAGACGAGGGGGACAGTATATTTTGCGCGGTACAGGCATCGGTGGTAACAACCGTACTGATAGTAAAATAAATTGATTATGAGAAAGATTTTAAGCTATACAAGACGTGCCGTTGACGATTTCAATATGATAGAAGACGGCGACAAAATTGCGGTAGGCGTTTCCGGCGGCAAAGACAGTTTAACCCTTATGCTTGCCATGAAGAATTTACAGCGGTTTTATCCGAAAAAATTCGATTTGGTTGCCATAACGCTTTCCATGGGATATGAAGATATGGATTTTTCGGAAATTGCGGAGCTGTGCCGCAAAAATGATATTGAATATATTGTGGAACCGACAGAAATCGCAAAAATTGTATTTGATATACGAAAAGAGCCGAATCCGTGTTCGCTGTGTGCAAAAATGCGCCGCGGTGCATTGCACGATACGGCAATAAAACTCGGGTGTAACAAAGTCGCGCTGGGGCATCATTTCGATGATGTTATAGAAACGTTTTTTCTATGTCTTTTCAACGAAGCGCGAATAAACTGTTTTTCACCCGTAACATATCTTGACAGAAGGAAAATAACGCTGATACGTCCGTTTATTTATATGCCTGAAAAAGAAATAAAACGATATTCGTCCGCAAACCGTGTACCGGTGGTGTTCAATCCATGCCCGGCAGACGGCCATACACAAAGACAATATATGAAAGACCTGATTGCAAAACTTGCTTACGAAAACAAAGGATTGAAAGACAGGATTTTTCATGCGGTGAAAAATTCTGATATTAAGGGGTGGAACACAGATGTACAGAATTTTGATATTCAGTGATTCTCACGGGAATACCGAATATATGAAAAAAGCGATTGACGGAATACGCGACATATCCGTTATTGTTCATCTCGGCGACTGTGCAAGGGATATAAACGAAATTATGAAAGAATATCCCGATTACGAATACAAAACGGTAGTCGGCAACTGCGATTTTTCTCTCATTGACAACGACGAAGAAATATTTGAGCTTGCCGGATATAAATTTCTTATCGTTCACGGGCATAAATTCAGTGTGAAACTCGGTGTCGAACGGCTGACGGAATATGCACATAAAAAGGGCGTTGATGCCGTTTTGTACGGTCACACGCATATAAGCGAATGTTACTTTGACGGCGATATGCTGGTTATGAATCCGGGTTGCGGCAAAGAGTACGGTGCGTCCTACGGCGTAATCGAAATTGAAGACGATTTGAGAGCCGATGTTATAGAAATGTGAGGTGCGGATATGGAACGGTATAAATCCGGAGTGCCGCCCACAGGCAAACTCGATAAATTGATTATTGCAACACTCACGGACGGAAGTATGTGGAAATGTATTGACGTGAGAGAAACCATAGACTCTACAAACACTTTCTTGAAACGTAAAAGCGATTTGAAATGCGGCGATGTCATCGTTGCCGAAACTCAAACAGCCGGCAGAGGAAGACGCGGCAGAACCTGGTTTTCTCCGCGCGGAAATCTTTATATGTCGGTCTGTGTCAATGCCGGCAAAGATTTTGAAAAAGCACCTCTTGCCGGTCTTGCAATGGCCGTTGCCGCGGCAGAAACAATTGTTTCGCTTGGTATTGACTGTAATATCAAGTGGCCGAACGATATTGTGATAAACGGTAAAAAAGTATGCGGGGTTTTGTCCGAAACCGCTGTCTCACACGAAAACAGACGTTTCTGTATTGTCGGTATAGGTATAAATACAGAAATTTCACATTTTTGCGAAGAACCGATGCATCCGGCCGTTGCGCTGTGCGATGTGTGCGGTAAAAAATTTGATATTAACAAATTTACCGCCGATTTATTGATTGCATTTGAAAAATATCTCTGTACTGCAAACATGATAGAAAAATACAAAAAATATTGTGTAAACATTGGCAAAACCGTAAAAATTATCGGCAGCGGCGGCGAATATACCGCCGAGGCGGTCGATATTGGCGAAAACGGTAATCTTATTATAAAAACCAAAAGCGGATATGCCGCGATAAACAGCGGAGAAGTTTCTGTCCGCGGTGTATACGGATACTGCGATTAAAAAGAAAGGAAGAAAATTGTTATGCTGCTTGTTGTTGATGTGGGAAATACAAATATAGCGTTTGGTGTATACGACGGGGATACACGCGCCGCAACATGGAGAATGTCTACCGTTAAAAACAAAACGTCCGATGAAATAGGGATATTTCTTATTGATATTTTAAAAATAAAAGAACTGAAAAAAGAACTGATAACCGACTGCATAATATCGTCGGTTGTTCCGCCGATTATGTATTCACTTACTCATGCCATAAGAAAATATTTATCCATAGACCCAATTGTTGTAAACAACAATATGGATTTCGGGCTGAAGATTAAATATGCAAACGCCGCAGAGGTCGGAGCAGACAGGCTTGTAAACGCATATGCCGCATACGAACTGTACGGCGGACCGCTTGTTATAATAGATTTCGGAACGGCAACAACGTTTTGTGCGGTTTCGGAAAAAGGCGAATATTTGGGCGGAGCAATTTGCCCCGGTGTCAAAATTTCGCTTGAAGCACTTTACGAAAACACGGCAAAACTGCCGCGTGTGGATATTGGAAAACCCGAACACGTCATTGGTGCAAGCACGGTTGAGGCCATGAAATCCGGTACATTTTACAGCTATGTCGGCGGTGTGGATTATATTGCCGAAAAATTCAAAAACGAACTCGGCGAAAAAACACAGGTTGTTGCAACCGGCGGTTTGGCGCGTCTCATCTCAGAGGATTCAAAGCTCATTGATATTGTCAATCCGAACATTACTATAGACGGGTTGAATATGCTGTATAAAAAAATAAGCGAAAAATAAAAATTTGAAACCTAAAAATTTATAGGTGGTTATGCCACCTTGTAGGGATTTAATAAAGTCCTCCAAAAGCCTTGAAAATAAAGGATTTTTCGCAAAA
>CAYQKW010000003.1:0-70109 GCA_964418245.1 uncultured Oscillospiraceae bacterium | reverse complement strand
TTTATAACAAAGATATGTTCAAAGCGGCGGGTATTGTGGACGAAAAAGGAGAACCTCTTGTAAGCCCGTTTTTCGATGAAATTGCGGTATGCTTGAAGAAACACGGATTTAATACGGAAATTATAACAAACGGTGTTCTGATAAACAGGCATTCTGTGGTGCTGCGTGAGTATATCGACAGAGTTTATGTTTCTCTTGACGGAACAAAAGACGTGCATAACGGTATAAGGGGAAAGGGTGTGTTTGAAACCGTAACTCGGAATTTAAAAGAACTCAATCACAAAAACGTAACCGTTATGTCGGTGATAACACCTCAGCTTATAAACGGTTTGGAGGAGTTTCTGACGGAACTCGATATGCTTAATATAAAACAGCTGTATTTGCAGGATATGATAGGTATATCTGCAAAAGAAACGCAAGAGTATAAAATTTGGATGAAAAATACTTTTGATATTACGGCTTGCGACATTGATGCATGGCAAAACGATGATTTGTTTACAGCGGATAATATCAATATCGGAAAACACCGTTATAAAATCGAACATAAATCTCATCGCAAAGGCGGATATTGCAAATCACCGTTTTATCATGTTCATATAGCGTGGAACGGAAATGTTTTGTATTGTACGGATTTTTATGATTTTTCGGCGGGAAACGTAAATTCGGATAAGCTGGAAAATATTTTCGTAAACGAAAAAAGTCTGCGTTTTTGTATGGAAACGGCAGAGGGAAATTGCTCAACCTGCAATCACTGTTCTTGGAAAAACGAGGATTTTATAAGTTCATAATCCGAAAAGGGGAGTGCGTAAAGTTTTCGCACTCCCGAAAAAACAGGTATTTTAATGTTGGTTGGAATGTTTTTTCGGAGAAACGCCGAGATTTGATACAGCTTGGATTTCACCATGTATTTTCCGTTCAAATGCCGTGTAAGCAATGAACTATGCATAATTTCTGCGGTTAATCGTTGCTTTTTTCTCCGTGAGGGCAAACACGCATACATATGCCGCATACCGCTCCGCGCCCAATCATTTTAAATTTATCTTTCATAAAATCGGAACACATTTTTCTGTCCAAACCACACATTGGCGTTTCTTCTGAAAACGGCACGTTTGATATTGCCATTGCCGGACAGGCAAGCACACATTTTTTACATTCGCCGCATATGTTTTTGTCAAACGGTTCCGCAGTTTCAAAAGGCATATCAGTTATAAGCGTACCGAGCCGAACTCTCGGGCCGAATTTTTTTGATATGAAAAGACCGCTTTTTCCGATTCCGCCAAGCCCGGATAGACGTGCGGCGGTTTTGTGCTGGAAAAGACCCTGCATACCGTTGATGCTTTGCGATGCCGCAACGGGAATATATTTATATCCGCAGCTTTCGATATACATTCCGAGTTTCAGTAAAACATTGTCTATGTGCGTATTAACCGTTCTGTAGTGGTGGAAATACGAATGCGTCGGTGCATCTGTGATTCCGTTTATCACCGCATCGGAAAGTTTAATAACAATCGACACCGCATAATTCAACGTTTCGCTTCCGGGATAATCGGCAATCAGCGACTCGTTTTTGAAATCTCTGATATTGCAAAATCCGAAATCGCTTACGCCGAGAGTTTTTATAAAATTTGAAATATCTTCGTTATAACACATATCGTTTTACTTTCTTAAATTAAGCACAAGCTGAGGAATTATCTGGCTTTTTCTTGAAATAACACCATCCAAAAACGCATTTGCCCTGTCTTCTATTCCGAGTGCTTCCAGAACTTTTTCGTTTTCGCTGCCGAAAGCGAATATCTGCGACCCGTATCTTATGAAATCCGTTGCAATAAGCAGAACACAATCGTAGCCCTTTTTCGCCGCAAACTCGCAGGCGGCTTTTTCTATGCCGTCAAGCCGGCAAAGTACGTTGCTTATATCGGTGGTTAAAATTTGGCAGGTGCTTATTCTGTATCGTCCGATTTCATATATTTTTGAATCGTTATGGATAATATCTTCATCGGTATAATTATCTATGCTTGCACCGGCACGTAACAGCTCCTGACCGTAGTCATATACAGAAAGACCGCATATACCGGAAAGATATTCCGCTGTTTCTTTATCCTGTTGTGTACAGGTGGGCGAACGGAACAAAAGCGTATCGGAAATTATTGCCGAAAGCATAAGTGCCGCCGAGGTTTCGCTCGGCTCAATGCCGTTCAGTCTGAACTGCTCGGCAACTATGGTGCAGGTTGAACCTACGGCTTTGCAATTTATAAACAGCGGTTTTCCCGTCTGTAAATCTCCGAGTCTGTGATGGTCGACAATCTCAAGTATTGCGGATTTTTCTATGCCGTCCGCAGTCTGTCCTTTTTCGTTATGGTCAACAAGAATAACTTGCTTCTGCTTGTAAGTTAAAAGATGACGTCTTGATATTAATCCGAGCGGACGATATGCCGCATCAACAATCGGGAAATATCTGTATCTGTGGCGAAGCATAAGCTCAGATACATCATCAATTTTGTTATTCGGCCCGAACGCCACTATGTCGTGCTGTTTCATAACACTTTTAACGGGCAGAGCCTGAGCAATTATACGTGTTATCGCAAAAATCGATTCGTTTATATAAAGCACGATTTTTCCGCGAAGGTTTCCGAGTTCTTTTATTTTTTCTATTTCCGAATAAGAAAAATCACCCGATATTATAAGGTATCTTGCAATACTGTCTATACATTCGTTCACACTGCGCACATCCGACCCGGCAATCATAAGGTCGCCGGCGTGTATCTTCTGCCCCGGATGGTTGTGAACAACAAGTTTTTCGGGAATATCTGTATTTGTTGGATTTCCGCATAAAATCTGGGCTCCGAGCGTTTTGGAAACATCTTCCATGCTTATTGAATATGTTTTTAGAAAACATGGGTCAACAAGCTCAATGTATGCTTCCGTAATATCCTGTGATGAAACAATACCTGTCATAATCCCCTCGTTGTCAACCACGGGAACAAGCGTAAGTTCTGTTTCTTTCATGCGGCGCCACGCGGTTTTTATGGTATCGGTTTCTTTAAGCGGAACAACAGGATAATACTGTGCATCCCTTATCTGCGGATTAACATCCGTAATAAGCGGCGGTTTTGTTATACCGAATTTATTCAGCACATATTCGGTTTCGCGGTTTATGCTGCCCAGTCTGCAAGCAACATATGTGTTTCCGTCGATTTTGTTTTTCAGTTCTTCATATGCTATTGCGGCGCATATGGAATCCGTATCCGGGCTTTTATGCCCGAAAATATATATTTCCGACATATAAATTTCATTGCCTTTCTGTCCACAAATGTTGTTGTTTAATACGTCCTGCACATGGACACACAAGACGGATTTTATTCGGAATTGTATTAAATATTCTTATATGTTTTTCGTGTATTTATACAATGTATTACAGTTGGTTGTGCAATTATGTGCGGGCGACAGGGTCGTCCGCACCCGCGGTTCTGTGGATATTTTATCAAATATTGCGGAACGACACACAGGTTGTTCTCCGCCACAAACAAATCACTGACGATGTTTGTTTAAAAGCTCTTTTGCCGCCTCAAGCGCGGTAACGGTTATATTACTGCCGGCGGCGATTCTCGCAAGCTCTGTTATACGTTCGGAAGTGTTTAATTTTGTTACGCTTGCAACTGTTTCTCCGCTTTCGGTATTCTTTTCTATGAGATAATGATGGTCTGCGGCGGCGGCAATCTGCGGACTGTGAGTTATTATTATCGTTTGATTGTGCTTTGATACTTCTTTGAGTTTTAATGCAATTTTTTCGGCGGTAACGCCGCTTACCCCGGTATCTATCTCATCAAATATATAAGTCTTTCCTTTTTCTGTATCAAGTACCTTGAGTGAAAGCATAATTCGCGAAAGTTCACCCCCGGATGCAACCTTTGAAAGCGGTTTCAAATCTTCACCGGCATTTGCCGAAATCATAAACTGTACATTGTCATGACCATATGCGTTAAATTCTGTATCGGAAATCAAAACTTTGAATTTCGTACCCTGCATATTGAGTTCCGCAAGATTTTTTTCCATTGCCGTTTCAAATCGCTTTGCGGTATCAATTCGTATTTTATGAATCTTATCGGCATTTTTATTCAATTTTTCAAAAAGCACCGCAAGTTTTTCTTTAATATTGCTTTCCGACAGCTCGGCATTTTTCAGTTTGTCCAATCGTTCTTCCGAATCTTTCAATATGTTTTTGAGTGCGCTTGACGAACAGCGGTATTTAATGCACATACGGTTTATTTCGTCAAGTCTGTCGCGTATATCGGCAAGCTCATTGGGAGAAAAATCTATATTTTCGGCATAATATTTTATATTTTTTGAAATGTCGCCCAAGCTGTACGAAATATCGCACAGTTGCTCATACATGGCAGAAAGTTCACCGCTGTATTCCGAAATTTTCAGCATAGCCCCGGAAGCATCGTTTATCATGTCTGTTGCGTTTTGTCTGCCCTCTGAAAGCAAATCTGCCGCTTTTGAAATAAAACTCATTATTTCTTCGCTGTTTTCAAGTAATTCTGCCTTTTCTTCAAGCTCTTTTTCTTCATTTTCTTTAAGCGCAAGTGCGTTTATCTCATTTATGCGGAATTCGAGTAAATCGGTTTCTGCGGCACGTTTGGTCTTGAGTTCTTCAAATTCTTCAATTTCTTTGTTAAGTCGGTTATATTCTTTAAAATCCTCGGAAAATTCAAGGAGAGTATTCTTTTTCATGCCGCTGTATTCGTCAAGAATATGAATATGCCGCTCTGCCGAATAAAGTGCCGATGTATCCTGCTGACCGTGAATGTTTATCAATCCCGAACCGATTTCTTTTAAAACTGCAACAGATGACAAAGCCCCGTTTATACGCACCGTTCCTTTTCCGTCGGCCGAAATTTCCCTTTGTATAAGCAAAGTATTGTCATCGGTTTTTTCGATTCCGAATTTATCCAGTCGTTCATATTCATCATCGTCCAAAAAGAACAATGCCGAAACTTTTGCTTTTCCGCAGCCGCTGCGGACAATATCACGACCTATGCGGTTTCCGCTTATCATTCCTATGGAATCGAGAATGATGGATTTGCCGGCCCCTGTTTCGCCGGTAAGAACACTCAAACCGTCAGAAAATTCAATTTTTGCCCGCTTTATCACGGCGACATCTTGTATGTCAATGAACATCAGCATAAAAACCCCTCCTTTCACTCAACATTTTTCGGTATAAAACCCGGATTAAGACTTAATCATCATTTTCAGTTTTGAACATATTTTTGCGGCGTTCCTGTCATCATTTACAATAATAATAATTGTATCATCGCCGGCAATTGACCCCAGAATTTCGGCATATCCGATGGAATCAACCGCACTTGCCGCCGCCTGCGCCATACCTGCAAGTGTGTTTATAACTATAATGTTTTTGGCTGTGTTTACGTTTATTACCGATTCCGAAAACACGGTTTTTAAACGGCTTTCAAGATTGAAAGAAGATTCGCCCGAGGCGGTTGCATATTTATATATATCTCCGCCATCCGAAACCTTTATAAGACGCAATTCGCGTATATCCCGCGAAATTGTTGCCTGTGTGGCGTAAATGCCGTTTTCGTTGAGTTTTTTTGCAAGTTCTTCTTGTGTTTGTATTACGTTTTCTTTGATTATTTGAAGTATCTGAGAATGTCTTTCATATTTATTCATGTCAATTTCCCTGCTTTCTGCCGAGTTTTTTACGCAGTACGCTGTAAAAACTTCTGTCTCCGAGACTTATAAACTGCGCATAATAATCCGATTTTTTTATTATTATCTTATCGCCCGGAACAATGGGTATGTCCTCGTGACCGTCAAGCGATAACATTGCCGATGCCCCCTGTTTCCCCGATATTTCGATTCCGAGTGATACATCGGGCGGAAGCACCATGCTTCGTGTCTGCAAGTCGTATGCGCATATGGGCGTAAGAATGAACAAATCCATTGTCGGTTCGGCGACCGGACCACCGGCGGATAAAGAATATGCGGTTGACCCTGTCGGTGTGCTTATAACCGCACCGTCTGCCATATAGCTGTCTAAAAAATCGTTGTTTGCCGTGAAATTCAACTTTATCATTTTTGTATACGACCCACGCCCTATTGCGGCATCGTTTAAAACAAATCCAAGGCTTTGACTGCCTCTTGCTGTACAAAGACTAACTTCAAGCATCATGCGTTTTTCAATTTTATATATACCGGAAATAATGCGTTCGGCAAGTTTTCTTATGTCTGTCATTTCGGCCGCCGCAAGAAAACCAATCTTACCGAGATTTACTCCGCAGACCGGAATCCCGAGCGGTGCGGCGTTTTTTGCGGCACGTATAATTGTTCCGTCACCGCCCAGCACAACAACCGCATCGCAATTGTCATATGCCGATTTTTCCGCGGCATCATAGAAAACCGTCAGTTCTGCTTTTCCTTTAAATTCCTCTGTTACGGCACAAAGAACCGCGCCGTTAATATCTTTTTTTAAATTTGCCAGTATCGAAATATTCAAATTCATCACCAACCGTATATTTATGCAGAATTATTTTGTGTAAGATTTGGTCGTATCAATGTGTATGCTGTTTGTCGCTTCGTCCCATTCAACGGAAAAATCGAAAGTTTCGCCAAGATTCCGGAGCATATAATAATTATTGTTGTTTATTGTGTAAGAAATAAATCCGCATGGAGTTCCGTCAAGAAACGTATCGGAAATGTTCGGCGCCGCTTCTGCGGATGTTACATTTGCTGCCGAAAGTTCGCCGCCCACTTTTTCATACGGTGTGTTTTTGATGAGGTTTATGGCTTCGATTTCATCGTCCCAAATTACGTTATATTGCTTTTCGGTACCGTTTAACGCCATTGCAATGTCACGGAGTTTGAAATAGTTGTTGTCGCCGATGTTATATGCTTCAAAAGCTGTTTCTTTGCCGTTGATGTAAACTTTGGATTCTGTCGGCTGAACTTCGCCGCTGATAAGCAAATAAGCCCAAACCGGTGGCGTAAGCTCTGTATCGCCGGAAGAAACAGTGTAAATTCCGGGTTTTGTAATTTCAAATTTTGAACCGAGATCATCATTACCTTCTATGTCTGCAAAATCGGTAAATTTCATACGTTCACCGTTGAAAAATAACTGTGAGGCACCTATTTCACAGAGATTGTCCGCAACAACTTCAACCGTAATCGGCGATTTGCATATGTATGCCGTTTCGTCATAGGAGTAAATATCTTTGATTTTAACAGTGTTTTCATAGCTTACATCGCCTATGAATTTGAACTGCGGAGCATTATCTTTGTATGGGTGATTGATAATAACCTCCGCCGCATTTGCCGCACCGGACATAAGTACCGCAGATAATATTAAAGTTAAGATTTTCTTTTTCATTTTTATTCCTCGCTTTTTTATTTTTATGTACTTATAATTATACCGCAAACGGATATAAAAGTCAAGAGTTTTTGCATAAATATCGGTAATTGCCGTGCAGAGTTTAACAATATGTTCGGCTTTGATTGGTTTTCGCGGTAAACGGACGGATTTGACAGACGAATTTTAAATTTTTATGTCACGGCTGCTTTGAAAAACAACTCAAGTGTATATTTTTCGTAAATTTCGTAAATATTTGTTGACATATAAATATAAATGTGATATAATAAATCCGCAAATTAATATGATTTGAAGGGATAAATATGAATATTATAATTGTTGGCTGCGGAAAAGTCGGACAAAAGCTTGCCGAACAGCTGAATATGGAAGATGAACAAAATATAACGGTTGTGGATTTGAGATACCGCGTGGTGCAGGATATAATAAACCAAAACGATGTTATGGGCGTTGTGGGCAGCGGTACAAGCCTTGATACGTTGATTGAGGCGGGGGTAAAAGAAGCGGATATACTTATTGCGGTAACCGGTTCGGACGAAATAAATCTGCTTACGTGTCTTATTGCCCAAAAGGCGGGTAATTGCCGTACAATCGCCAGAGTAAGAAAACCCGAATACAGCAAGGAAATCAATCTTGTTAAAGATGACCTCGGGCTTGCAATGATAATCAATCCGGAACACGCGGCGGCTCACGAAATCGCACGTGTATTGAAATTTCCGTCGGCAATACAAATAGATACGTTTGCAAAAGGCAGAGTTGAAATATTAAAATTCCGCATAACGTCGGATTCCGTGCTTGATAATACCGAAATATCCGAAATAAGCTCAAAGCTTAAATGTAATGTGCTTATATGCGGAGTGGAACGCGGCGACAGCGCGTTTATTCCGGGCGGTAATTTTGTGCTTAAATCCGGCGATATAATAAGTATTGTCGGGTCACAGCAAGATACGGCGGAGTTTTTCAAAAAGATAGGTATAAAAACTCATAAAGTTAAAAATACAATGATTGTGGGCGGCGGAGCAACCGCATTTTATCTTGCGAAAAACCTGCTGAAATCGGGTATTGACGTGAAGATTATAGAACAAAACCCCGAAACCTGCGAAAAACTTTGCACTTTACTGCCGAAAGCAACAATTATAAACGATGACGGAACAGACAGCCAAAAGCTTTTGGAAGAGGGTATTGAATATACCGAATCTTTCGTTGCTTTAACAAATATAGACGAAGAAAATATTCTTATTTCGCTTTATGCAAAAAGAAAATCGCATGGCAAAGTCGTAACGAAAATAAATCGCATAACATATGATGAGGTTATTGACGATTTGCCGCTCGATACAATTGTATATCCGAAAAATATCACTGCCGAACATATTGTAAAATTCGTGCGTGCGATGAAAAATTCAATCGGAAGCAATATAGAAACAATGCATGTTATTCTTGACGGAAAAGCAGAGGCACTGGAATTTCGTATAAAAGAAAATTCGCCGATTTCAAATATAACACTTGAAAAACTGCCGATAAAAGACAATACGCTTATTGCCTGTATAAACAGAAACGGTAAAATTATCACACCAAAGGGCAAAGACATAATCATGCCCGACGATACGGTTATAGTGGTAACCACAAAAAGCGGATTTAAAGATATAAGCGATATTTTGGAACAGAGGAAAGGCATATGAATTACAGAATAGTTTTATATACACTTGGGTTGGTTTTGAATTTTGAAGCGGCATTCATGCTTCTTCCGTTTTTGTGCGGTGTCATATTCAAAGAACAAGAGGCGTTTTGTTTCATACTATGTGCGGTTCTGTGTGCCGTATGCGGAGTTGCTTTAACGCTGAAACGCCCCAAAAACAAGACAATATATTCAAAAGAGGGGTTTGTTATTGTTGCGTTCAGCTGGATTGTAATGAGTATTTTTGCGGCATTGCCGTTTGTTATTTCAAATTCGATTCCAAGCTTTGTGAACGCATTGTTTGAAACGGTGTCCGGATTCACAACAACCGGCGCAACAATTTTGGGCGATATTGAATCATTGCCGAAATGTATGCTTTTTTGGCGCAGTTTTACACATTGGATAGGCGGCATGGGAGTTCTTGTCTTTCTCATGTCGGTCATGCCGATTTCCGGGGGCAATAATTTGTATCTCATGAAAGCCGAATCACCCGGACCGTCAGTAACAAAGCTTGTGCCGAGGGTGAAAACATCGGCAAAGCTGTTATACGAAATATATGCCGTGATGACTGTGATTGAAATGATTT
Organism: uncultured Oscillospiraceae bacterium; assembly: GCA_964418245.1. Classification (GTDB taxonomy): domain Bacteria; phylum Bacillota; class Clostridia; order RUG12999; family RUG12999; genus CAKVOK01. The sequence goes on along the minus strand of CAYQKW010000003.1, from coordinate 60,464 downwards.
TTCTTGTTTGCGGAGGAGTGAGCGTGTTTGAAGCGATAACGCTTTCGTTCTCAACGGCCGGAACAGGCGGATTTTCGGTACTTAATTCAAGCGCGGCGGATTATTCGTCTTACGTGCAGATTGTGCTTACTGTTTTTATGGTACTTTTCGGCGTTAATTTCACGGTATATTATTTAATTATCGCAAGGCGTTTCAAAGAAGCACTGCATTCCGAAGAACTTAAAGCGTATATCGGTATCATACTTTGCTCGTCCTTGATTATATGTTTTAACATAAGAGGAATGTTCGGAAGTACAGCCGAAGCATTGAAACACAGTGTGTTCCAAGTTGCATCGGTTATAACCACAACGGGCTTTGCAACGGTTGACTTCGATAAATGGCCGTCGTTCTCAAAATCAATACTAATTTTGATTATGTTTATCGGTGCCTGTGCCGGAAGTACCGGCGGCGGTATGAAAGTATCAAGAATAATCATAGCACTTAAAAGCGTTGTTAAAGAACTTAAAATTATGGCACACCCCAAAACCACGCATAAAATTGCAATGGACAGCAGACTTATCGAACACGATGTTATTCGTTCGGTGAATGTATATATTGTTTCATATGCCGTGATTTTTATAATATCCATGCTTATTGTAAGCATAGATAATTTCAGTTTTGCAACAAATTTCACCGCTGTGGCAACCACAATGAATAATGTGGGTCCGGGGCTTGAAGCGGTGGGACCCGTATGCAATTTCGATGGTTTTTCAACATTGTCGAAAGTGATATTTATTATAGATATGCTAATCGGCAGATTGGAAATATTCCCGATATTGGTATTGTTCTCGCCGTATACATGGAAAAGATAAACAAACAAAACTCTTTCAAAAAAATAACGAAAGAGTTTTTTGTTTTATATTGCGGTAAACGGTACATTCTTAAAAAATATGGCAATTTAACCAAAATATCATAAAAAAGACAGTGAAAAATATTAGATTTAGACTAATATGTTAAAAAATAACCATTGACTTTGAACACTGTTCTATGGTATAATTAGGTTAATTGTGTTGTAATCAATTCATTGTACCGCATACCGATTGACCGGTGGTCGTCTTTGGCGGAAAATAGAAAATAAAAGAGTGGTAATATGTTTAAGTTTTTGAAGGACAAGAGTATAGTCAATAAAATCATAATAATAAATGCGGTTGTTTCTGTTTGTATTATTATTTTTTTGGTGTTTAACAATTTTTATATAAAGTATGAACTCAATAAACGAACGTCATACAATTACAAAACATTGCTTACGGAATTTCAAAACAGATTTTTTGTCGAAGTTGACAGAATAAAAAATCTGGGAACGATTACGCTTAATACGGCAGAGGTAACAAATGTAAAAAGATTCCCGAAAAATTCTACGGCACAGATTGAAAATATACGCAGTCTGAAGAATCAGTTGTCTTTTATCGCAACATCTTTCGATTATGGCACAAGCATGAATATATATTTGAAAAATAACGGAATTGTGATAAACGAAAACGGAAATGTTGACAGCGAGTATTTCAATGTTTCTTCCGGAAATTCTTCGTATTTTTCATCTTCTGAAATAATTGAGCTTGAAAAGCTTGAAACGGGATTTTATCCTTTTGCCGACTCGATTCTTTATGTGAACAATACGGCGTCGGATATGAGCTTTTACTTTACCGCTTCAAAAGATACGTTTATATCGTTTCTTGAAGCGTCCGATAAAGAGGATGACGGCGGATTTGCAATATTTTTCGATGAAGAACTTATCGCTTCTTCAAAAAACCTGCCAAATTCGCTTGATTATAAAAAGATTTTTCAAAATGGCGAGGATATTTATAAAAATACCGACGGCAAAAAATATGGAATTGTAACGTCAAATTGTGAATTTTACGGAAAACCGCTCACATTTACATATATCTGCAATAACAACCAATATGAAAAAATAGCAAATTACGTAAACACATATACGTGGTTGAGTGTAATTCTTTTCCTTTTCATAAATTTTTTTGCTGTTGCCATACAGTATATAACGTATATCCCTATCAGAAAAATGGCGTTGAATTTCAATTCTTACGAAAACGGGAAAAATGAAATTAATGTGATTCAGTCGGCATTTGAACATTTAAAGAAAAACAACAGTGCCATGCAAGATGTGATAGAACGCAACGAAAGGCTTTACGAGGGTCAGGCATTGCTCAAGCTTATGCACGGAGAAAAACAGGGGATTGATACCAAAATGCTTGATAAGCTTTCTCAAAAATTTCCCGAATATGTTGCTTTGTATGTTCTTATGAGCAGCGGTTTCGGTTCGCTTGAGATATTTGAAGAGATAATTTCCGAAAATTATTATATCGAGAAAATATTTACAGATACCAAAAGCAAAAAGTATGTTGTATGTTGCGAAAACAGAGCAAAATTGGCAGAGTTCCTTTTGCGTATGGTAAAGAAGTTTAATGCGGAAAAAGAATTGATTATGGGAATAAGCGAAGTGTACGGCGATATAAGTATGCTTAACATAGCATATACCGAAAGTTCGCAGGTTTTATACAAATGCCCTGTTCCGGAACTTTTGAACAACAGTGTTTTGGAATATAAAAATCTGGAGTTTAAAGCCAAATTTTCAATTCCGTGGGAAAAAGAACACGAAGTAATCAATTCTGTCCTGAAAGGCGATGAAGAAAAGATTACCGAATTTTTCGAACAATATCTTTTCGGAAAATTCGAGGCAATGAGCTATGAGAATTTCAAACGCGTATATTCGCATCTCATGAGTATTTTAAGGGAAGTTACCGATACAAATAATATTGAAATGGACTATAAAATCGACGATGAAAATATAAGTGTCGAAAATATCCACAAATATGTCAGCGGTTGCTACCTGAAAGTTGCGCGATGCTTTAAAAATACTTCAAGAAACAGTATGTATGAGGCAATTCTGGAATATGTAAATTCAAATACGGATAAATGTCTGACGGTTAATTCAATTGCCTACAGCCTGAAAATTACTCCCGAATATCTTTCTTCGTATTTTAAAAAGATGAGCGGACTTAATATTTCAACTTATATAAGCAATGCAAAAATCGAAAAAGCAAAGGAAATTTTGAAAGGCAAAAAAAATATAAAGATTTCAGATGTTGCTCAAATGGTTGGTTTCGATTCGGTGAATACGTTCAACCGAAACTTCAAAAAATATACGGGCGAAACACCAAGCCAGTTCAAACAAAAGTTTGATTAAATCGGGGGGGCATATCATTCGGTGCGGCACAATCATATGCCGGTGTGTATTCTGCGGAACGACACTTTGTCGTTCCGCTTTCTTTAATCATATATATTTACTGAAAAAATGCGGAAAAACAGAGAAAATATTATATATATTAGATATTGCACAGTATCTTAAAATTTAATGATTGACAAATAAGCCTGCCGTATGGTATGATGAATTTGTGAAGTTTATTCAACATCTATTATTTTACGGAGGTAAATCATGAAATCATTTTTTAAGAACATAGCAAAGCATAAATGTTTGACACTGATGCTTTTGCCCGCATTTATTATTTTGCTTCTTTTCAACATCTTCCCGATGTTCGGGGTTGTAATTGCATTTAAAAATTATAAATTCGGTTCAATTTGGGCCGCAAATTGGGTGGGGCTGAAGTGGTTTGTAAAATTTTTCACGGGGCCGTTTTTTTACAGATTGTTTAAAAACACATTTCTGCTTGGTTTTTATGCACTTATAATTAATTTTCCGGCAACCATAGTTTTGGCACTTATGCTTAATGAAATTAAAAATCAACGCTTTAAAAAAGTAATTCAAACGGTTACATATCTTCCGTATTTTATATCAACAGTTATAGTTGTGGGGATTTTAAAACAGTTTCTTTCGCTTGACGGAATAGTCAACGGAATGATTGAGTCTTTCGGACTTGGGAAAATCAATTTTCTCGCTCTGCCGGAATGGTACAGAACTATTTTTGTGGGGTCGAGTATGTGGCAGGGAATAGGCTGGGGAACGATTATATATCTTGCGGCACTTTCCGGTGTTGATGTTACGCTCTACGAGGCGGCGACGATTGACGGAGCCGGGCGTTTCAAAAAACTGCTCCACGTTACGCTTCCGGCAATGATTCCCACAATATGCATAACATTTATAATGAGTGTGGGTCAGGTTTTAAACAGTGATTATCAAAAAGCTCTGCTCTTATACAGTCCGACAACCTTTTCGGTTGCGGATATATTCGGAACATATACCTACAGAGAGGGTATTGAATACGGTAACTACAGCTACACAACGGCGGTCGGGCTGTTTACTTCGGTTATTTCAATGATATTTATATGCGCTGCAAATTATGTTTCAAAGAAATGTTCCGATACTTCGCTGTTCTAAGGAGGGGTTGCAAATGAAAAAATACATAAAAAAACACGAAGGCATCGGAGGAATGTTTTTCGATTGGTTTAACTGCATATTTATGATTTTTATCATGATTGTGATGCTTTATCCGATTTTAAACGTTCTTGCGGTATCACTAAGTTCGTCGGAGGCAATAACATCGGGTGAGGTGTCGTGGTATCCGATAGGATTCAACATTAACAGCTATAAGACGGTATTGACAAACAGCGAAATCTTTACGGCATACAAAAATACAATAGTTTATGCTGTGGTGGGGACGGCAATATCATTGCTTTTTACAATTCTTGCCGCCTATGCAATGGCAATTAACGGTTTTGTGCTGAATAAAGTATTTAACAGACTTTTGGTTTTTACAATGATTTTTAACGGAGGTCTCATCCCGACGTATCTTGTCATAAAAGGTCTTCATCTTCTTGATACGCTTTGGGTTATGGTGCTTCCGGGATGCGTTACGGCATATAACCTTTTTATCTGCCGAACATTTTTCAAAGGAATATCTCCGTCGCTTCGCGAATCGGCACAGCTTGACGGAGCAAATGATTTTCTTGTTTGCTTCCGAATATATGTTCCCGTGTCGCTTCCGGTTTTGTGTACAATAGGTCTTTTTGTTATTGTAGGTCATTGGAACAGCTGGTTTAACGCACTTATGTATCTGAATGACGAAAAACGTTATCCGCTTCAGATGATTTTACGTAAAATCGTGATAAATGATGATGTACGAGGAGGTGCATATGCCGACAGTCAAATGTCAAGCATGATGGAAAGTCTGAATGTCCATCCCAAAAATGTACAGATGGCTTCGGTAATGGTGGCAATGATTCCGATATTGTGCGTGTATCCGTTTTTGCAGAAATATTTTGTAAAAGGCGTTATGCTCGGCAGTGTTAAAGAATAAAACAATATATTTATATATTAAAACTAAATTTTATAATAAAGAAAGGGAGAAATTATGAACAAAAAAATGTTAAAAGGTATCGCCGTAACGGCGGCGATAACGGTTGCGGCAAGCTCGCTTTGCGGATGCGGTAAAAAAGATGCGGAGGTTTCGGGAAACGTTGACGAACTTTCTTTTTCGGTTTATAACCCGATATTTTCACAGTCTCCGCTCGGTACACTTGCTCAAGACAAGTGGCAGGAGTATATGGAAGACTATATGGGTATAAAACTCAATATAGACTGGCAGGAGCAGAACAGTAATGACTATAATCAGAAACAGCAGGTATATCTTGCTTCCGGCGACTTTGCCGATGTTTTCGTCATTATAGCCGACCCTGTAAACAATGCAATGCAGCTCGGAAAGGCAGGACTTCTTGTTGATATTAACAAATATAAAGATAATATTCCGTACTATTCCGAATTTCTGAATACAGACAATGAAAGAAGCAGAATTGAAACCAAAGACGGAGAAATTTATGCATTTTTAAATTCAAGTATAGGAAATAATACGGGAACACAGGCGGTAAATGCCATTCGTAAAGATATTTTTGAAAAAGAAGGAATAAAAATTCCCGAAACACTTCAGGAATATTATGAAGCAGCAAAAACTTTAAAAGAAAAATATCCCGACAGCTATCCCATAAGCTATTTGAGAGACCCGGCAAACTTTATACTTTATTTCTTCGGACTCAATCATACTCATCCGAATATCTACTATAACGGAAAAGAATATGTATACGGTCCGGTTGATGATGAAAAAAGATTTAAAGAAACGGTTGAATATTTGAGAAAACTTTATGCAGAAGGCCTGCTTGACCCGGAATTTTTAACGCAGAGTACCGACCAGGCAATGCAGAAAATGCTTAACGGAAAATGTTTCATGTCTCCGGCCTTCATGGGTATAAGAATTAATCAATACATAAATACAAAAGATTCCGGGGTTGAATGGGGAATTATCTCAGAACCCAAAAATCTTTATAACGAAGTTTCGTGGAAATCATCTTCAAATGTAAAGGGCAAGAGTTTGAACGTTGTCTATATGACGGCTGTAAGCACAAAAGCAAAACACCCAGACCTTATAGTTAAACTTTTGGATTATCAGTATTCCGACAAAATGATTGAACTTGCAAACTGGGGTGTTGAGGGCGTTACTTTCACAAAAGATGAGAACGGAAACAGAGATTACACCGATGAAATCAAAAATTCCGACAATCCTCAGCTCAAACTCGCCGAATACGGGGTAAATCAGTCGCAGAGTGTTAAATGCGGAATACAGTTTATGCCGAGTGATAACGACAGTGCAACAAAACTGCTTGCACCTGTTCCTGTGTATAAAGACGGAAGCTGGCAGAAAGAAAACTATTATCAGTTTACGTCAGACGCAGAGGGAGAGGCATCCGTAAACCCCAACGACAACAAACCTCCGGTAAATCTCTCCGCCGAAGAAACCGAAGAAACGGCAACAATGGTTACCGCTCTTTGGACTTATACAAATGAAAATGTATTTTCATTTATAACCGGTACAAAAAGTATGTCCGAGTGGGATTCGTTTATAGACGGAATGAAACAGATAGGCGATTATGAATACATAAAGGAAACATATAACAAAAACAGATAAAACTTACTTTCAAAGGAGAGTATAAATGGGAAATTTATATTATAAGAAAAAATATTTGTTTGTTCCGTTGGTTATGTGCGTAATAATTTTGCTGACTTCCTCCGCAGTTTTTGCGGCGGAAGTGGCAAATGTTACATTCAACGAAGAAAATCCGTTTGCCGACTGGGTAATTATGAATTATAACGATACTTCAAAAACCACGGTTGCCGCATATGATTTTATAAAAAATCCCGGCAGAGATGACGAAAATGACAAATGTTTTCATGTCGGCATAACAGGTCCGTCTTCTTCCGACGAAGTTTTATGGCCTTTTATTCAGAAAGGCTTCACATCCGGAACTATTGCGGAAATAAGCTACGAATTCAGAATAAAAAATGAAAATGCAACAGAATCAATGCCTTTTCGCAAAAGCTGTCCGCTGTTTAACGTTCGGTTTGAAGAGGGAAATCTCAATTTCTTCTTTATAGATCAGAACGGAAATCTTTGCTATCAGGAATCCGCCACTCAAAAAAGTGTTTCCTTGGGTGTTAAAATTGAAAATGATAAATCTTATAAATATAAGGTGATTATAAGGAATACAGATAAAACGTTCGACGTGGAACTTGACGGCGTTAAAATTAATGCCGAGCCTATCGGTTTTCCGAATGAGGTTAAAGGCGGATTTATGTTCGTGCGTATGATGACGGGCGGAAAAAACGGTTACGATTATTATTTGGATGATATAAAGATTGAAACATATTATCCCATGAGCATCAGCTCCACATCCGAAACCGAAAATGCAGAGGTAGATTCATTCACGGTTAATTTTTCAAATGCGATTGACACGGAACGCTTCTCGAATGATTGTATTTCGATTATGCACGAAACACAAGAGGTTCCTTTCACTTATATTATAAGCGAAAATGTTTTGAGAATAAATTTTTCGGAACGCTTAAACTACGAAACGGATTATATTTTGAAATTGAGTAATATATATGATACCGACGGACGAATGCTTGAAGAGACAGCAATTGATTTAAATACGTGTGAGCGTCCTCCGTTAAAGGCAGAAATCACAGGCACGCCGATGGTTTCGCAAAGAGCGGCGATTTCTCATAATTCCGACACCATGCTTGAAAAAGCCGTTTGGAAAAAATCATTGTCCGCAGACGGTGAATTTACGGAGTTTGCACAGGGCGGCAACATTCTTCTTAATTCCGAAGTCAAAGGTATGTACATAAAAGCGGAAACAAATTTCGCAGATGGTTCGGCGGTTGAAACAGCTGTTTTCGGTCCGGTTAAGGAAAATGAAAATATCGCACTCGGTGCGGCCGCCGAAGCAGACAGTTCGCTTTCGGGTTACGGTGCTGAACTTATGTTTGACGGCAAATCCGATACACGATGGGCAGGTAACTCTAAAAACGGTTATATAAATATTGATTTGGGAAACACGGCACAGATAAATATGCTTGAGTTCGATTCAATGGGAGAAAGATTTGAAAAGTATTCAATTTTATGTTCCGCGGATAAACTGAATTGGGAAACACTTGACGAAACGGAATCCGAATCTGCATCGCAATGGAATGACAAAACATTTTCACACAAATTCAATACTGTTTCGGCAAGATATTTTAAAATAAAATATACTGTTTTTGCCGAATTTGACAGTGCGTCGATTTATGAGATAAGACTGTTAAACTCCTCGAAAACAAGTCCGATTGTTTCCAAACCCACAATCTCCGGAGAAATTTCGGCAGGTTCTGTCATAAGTGCGGAATATGAAAAGGATTCATCGAATAATGCCGATGCCGCGTATACTTATATTTGGGAAAAAGCCGACACGGCAGACGGAGAATATACCGTCATTGAAGGTGTAAATTCAAAGGATATTACAATTCTTAAAGATTGTCTCGGCAAATATCTGCGTGTGACGGTACTTGCACAAAACAAAGAAAACGAATGCTTTACAAAGGCTGTGAGTTCGGTTATAGGTCCTGTTGAAACCGCAAAACCATCCGCACCGTATGCTTACGGAATAAAAACAGAGGGGAAAGTTTATACCGGCGAAACGCTTGAATTTACATATATATACGAAGATGTAAACGATGATATTGAGGGAGATTCCGAATACAGAATCCTATCATCGAAAAATGCCGATATGTCAGACAGCACGGTTTTGAAGAACGGAGTGACATCTGCGGCAGATAAAGTGACTTACACACTGACGAAAAACGATGCCGACAGATATATTGCGTTTGAAATAACTCCGGTGAGCGTAACAGACCCAAAAACCGGAATAGCGGTTACGGGAAGTCCTTTGTTTGTTCGGGATATTCCCGGCGCAACCGATGTCACGGCAAAAATCAGTGCCGACGGCAGCAGTCTTGTCGGTGAATATAAATATTCACACGCAAACGGTAGCGGTGAGAAAAATTCAACTTATAAATGGTATCGTTCTTCTTCAAACGGAAACTTTGAAGAAATAAAAGCAGAAACCGGAAGAAGCTATGTTCTGCAACCATCCGATTACGGGAAGTATTTCAAATTTGAAGTCACACCCTGCTGTGAAGCTGAACCGAAAACGGGCAATCCTGTTTTAAGTGATGCCGTTTATGTGAACGGCAGAAGCGGCGGTTCATCGTCATCCGGCGGCGGTGGCGGCGGTGGCGGATATGTTAATAGCAACGTTACCGTGACGGGAGATTATAAAACAAACAACAAGGCTGTGCAGACTGCGGCGGTATTCGCGGATATTGACGGGCATTGGGCACGTGAAAGCATAGAACGTCTTTACAAATTGGGTGTTTTGAACGGAACGGGTGACAATAAATATGAACCCGAAAGAGCCGTTACAAAGGCAGAATTTACGGCGGTGCTTATGCGTACGTTTGAGGTGTCGGGCAATAATGAATGCAATTTCACGGATGTTTCGGAAAAAGATTGGTTTTATTCCGAGGTGGCAAAAGCCGCAAGTGCCGGCGTTATATCCGGTTTCGACGGCAAATTTAATCCTTATGATGTTGTTTTGAGAGAACAGGCGGCAAAAATTATAACGGAACTTTATTATATTCAGATTCCTCCGCTCACAAAAGCGGCACCGTCAGCAGATTTTAAGGATATGGATTTGGTTTCTCCGTGGGCGGTGGAATATGTCAATGCCTGTGTAAAGTATGAACTTATGAACGGAGTTTCCGAGGAATATTTTGCACCGCAAGAGAATATAACACGGGCACAGATGGCGGTAATTGTAAAACGTTTGGTAGATAAAATATTAGTGGAGGAATAATGATGAAAAAAATTATTTCGGTTATGCTGGCTTTTTGCCTGTCGATAGGGTGTTTTGCATATGTTTCGGCGGCAGATGAAGAGATAAGCGAAAACTATATTCCCGATTATAGGTATAGGGTTCTTCATGAATTGGGCATTGTAGATGAAAAAGAAATATCTTCGTCGGTCAGCAGAGGGCAGTTTGTTATCTGGGCTGTGCGTATGCTCGGTTATGAAGACGAAGCACTGGATTATTCGGGAGAAAACCGGTTTATTGATGTTCCGGGCAAGCATAACGCAAGTTCATATATAAATTTTGCGTGTGAACACGAATATATAAACGGTACGGGGAACGGTAAATTCCGACCGGACGACAGGGTTAAACTCCCGGAAGCCGTATCTGTCATATTAAATGCGGCAAATTGGAGCGAATACCTTAAATATAACGGAAAATATCCGTATTCGTATATTCAGATGGCATCACAGCTGAAAATGCTTTCCGAAGTTGACAGGGGTGCGGAATATTTAACGGTGAAAGATGCAATCACCCTGCTTTACAATTCGCTTTCACTCCATTATCTTGAAGTGTCCGGTCTCGGAAATGATTCGTATACGTTTGAGTCAAAAAAATCCGATACGATTCTTGAAAGAGTGAATAATTCAAAACTTTATGAGGGAGTTGTCACGGCAGACCGTTTTTCGTCGCTGTACGGAAGTGGGCTTGGCAACGAAAGAAGAATTGAAATTGACGGCATAACGTATTATACAAAAGATTCTGTATTCGGGCTGCTTGCAAAAAATGTTGTTTATCTTATAAAAGAGGACGATGACAGGAAGATTTCTTACATAACGGAAAAGGAAAATGAAGATATTGTAAAAGTTGATGCGGAAAATTTTGAAGAATTAAGAAACAACAGGTTTTATTACAACAAAAACGGAGTTTTAAAAAACGTTGATTTAAAAGGCAGTATCCCGGTTGTAAAAAACAGTGCGTTCCTGGGATTTTTGGGAACATCATCCGTGAAAGATTCCGAACTGCTTTTCGACAGCGGCAGTATAACGTTTTCGGATTATGATTCCGATGGTACCGTGAACGCTGTTATTATCGAAAATTGCGAAACGGTGGTTGCGGAACACATCGGAGTGTCCGCCGAAATTATCTACGGGAAATATGCCGGTAAAAAGATTGAACTTTCGTCGGAAGACCATGACGTGGAATATCGTGTTGTAAAAAACGGAAAAGAAATCGAGCTTGCCGAAGTTGTTGAAAATAATGTTCTGTCGGTTTGGAAAACGGCGTATAACGACGGAGAATTTTATAACATAATTGCCTCCGATAAAACCGTAAGCGGAACAGTCGATTCAATGAGTACAGGTTCTCAAGGGGAAAATTATGTAACCATAGACGGTATTGAATATCCCATATCCGAGGATTATTATAAAAACGGGAAATATGCCGAAAATGCGGAAGAAATTGAAATCGGGTCAAAGGTTACGGCATATCTTAACACAAACGGAAAAGTGGCTTTGTGCGAGAGTAATTCAAACAAAGAACTGTTCGGCTATCTTATTGCCTGCAAACCCGATACAATTGATGCTTCGCTTGAACTTAAAATTTTCTCTGCAAACGGGAAATTTATTTATACCGAAACAGAACCGAAGCTTGTTGTAAACGGAGCAAGAACCTCGTCTCCGTTATCGGCGATAGCCATAACCGACGACAATGGTACGGTGAGTTATAATCAAATTATAAAATATAAGCTCAGCGACAAAGGAAAGGTTAAAGAAATTATCACGCAAAACGGAGGTTTCGACTGCAACTTGGAATCTTCAACGGCACGTATTCACCCAGTAGCGTACACAATAAATCATCTTTATAAAATGACTTCGAATACAAAAATCTTCTCTGTCCCGGCAGATTTAAGCCGCGAGGAGGAATATAAGATTATCGAATACGAAAAATTGCAGACCGAAGCATTCAAACTTGGAGATGCCAATGTCGAAACAGATTTTAAATTGAGTATTTATGACTGTGACATTGAATATAACGCCGGTGCGGTTGTGTTTGAAAATTACGATGCTGTAATAAACAATTACGCACAGTGGCTCGCGTCAATACAATTTCCTCTTATGATTGTTAAAAACGTAAACGAGGTATATGACAGCGTGAACGGCGATGTTGTTCGGAAAATAAGCGGAATAAAAAACGGCAAAGAAATTGAATGCACACTGAAAGAAGCATATGACGGTGTTGTGATAAAACCCGGTGATATGATTCGTATTTCAGTCGATTCCAATAATTGCGCGAATGCACTTTACCGAGAATTTTCATTTGCCGACAACACGCTTTTTGCCGGAAGCAACACGACAACGGGATTCAGAGAAAAGGCAAACGGCAACGCATTTGGTCCGGACGTGCTTTATTATTACGGTAAAGCCGGAAAGCTTGTTAAAGGAAAAATCCTTTTTGTACAGCTTTCGGAATATCCGCGCAGATTGGAATACAGCACGGGGAAAACGCTTGTTTATTTGTTTGACAGTGATAAAAAAACGGTAAGGCAGGTAAGCTTTGATGAGATAAAGGAAAATGATACGATTTATGCCCATACTCACAAGAGTGTGCTTTATGAAGTTGTTATTTACAGATAGGGGGCAGAATATGAAAAAAAGTATATTGGCGGCAATGTTTGCTTTAAGCCTGATGATAACGGCACTCAGCATAACGGTTTTTGCCGATATTGACAATCTTGCTGTCGGAGCGGCGGTTTCAACCAATAATCCGGCCGAAAAAAAGGAATACGGTATCGACAAAGTCTGTGACGGCACATCGCTTTCGAGATACATGGCGGCAAATCCGACCGAGGGTGAATACAGCCCCACATATATAACATTTGATTTTGGGGAGTCAATTGAGTTTGATACTTTTGAACTGAGAGAATATCTTGCGAATATAACAAATTTCAAGATTGAGTATTCTCTTGACGGAAGCAACTGGACGCTTATTTCCGAAAGAACCAAAAAGACAAAAGCGGCGGCAGTGCTCACAAGGCTCAACTTCAATGCGGTAAAAACAAGATATTTTCGTTTGTGTGTAACCGCGTCCGAGGGGAACATCAATATTTATGAGATTGTTGTTAAAAACAATTGTCAGCAGGTTCCTCCAACAAGAGGCAAGCCGGTTACCGAAAGCAACTATAACGAATGGGGAGCGTGGGGTTGCCATGTAACAAACATAAATGACGGCGATACCACAACGCGATGGGTTAATCCGGCCGATACAAACGAAGAGTTTCCGCATACAATAACAATTGATTTGGGAAACGAAGAAAAACTCAATTATTATTATATGCACGAACACATCGCAACACTTCTGGAATTTTCGATTGAATATTCACTTGACGGAAAAATTTGGGAAACGGCGGTACACCGAGTTTTTGACGATGAAAATCGCGGAATATATACCGAAGGTGAATTTGAAACGATTACGGCAAGATATGTAAGACTTGTAATGCCGTGTGCCACAGACGATTGCTCGCTGTATGAATGGGAAATGAAATATGCCGAAGATACCCCTATGGCGGCGAATGTGATGATTGAAAAACCGGTAATAGACAATACGGTGCTGACAGGTTGCTATGATTATGTGCATCCGGCAAAGCATGAAGAAGGCGAAAGCCTTTATAAATGGTATTGTTCCGATTCCAAAGACGGTGAATATACCGAAATTTCCGGTGCTGATAAGGTTACGTATACACTCACAGCCGAAGACTGCGGTAAATGGATTAAGTTTGAGGTTGTTCCCACGGCACTTTCAACCGGTGCAATCGGTGAAGCGGTGCAAAGCAAACCTGTGCAGGTACCCAATCAGATTCTTTTGGGCAAAATTGTTTTGAAAAACGGAGTGAACACGGGATATATAAACAAAGAACGCCGCGAAATAAAAGAGGGGGATTATAAATGCAAAGTCTTTTCAAAAGACGGCGTCACTTATCTTCCTGTTCGGTTCATATCCGAAGCTTTGGGTGCGGAAGTCGGATATGAAGACTCACATCCGACGGTTTTGTACAATGGTGTGAAAAAGTATCTGACAGACAGTGTCACATCAAGAGATACAGCGTTTGTAAGCAGTGAACGCATAAAAGAAATTTTCAATACGGGTGTTTATATCAATGAAAACGGTCTGGTAATCATCGGCGATAATGTCCGTAATTGCTACAGTGATGAAATCATAAAAGAAATAAGCAATACTTTGGAATATCACTACGATACCGAAACACTTAAAACCACTGCCGAAAGCTTGTTTGCGCTCATTGATTTTTCCGATAAATCTCTCGCGGTGATAAAATCGGAATACGAAAGCGGTAACTACGGAAAAGCTATGGAACTTTATAAAGAAAGATTTGTCAATAAGGCAAGCAAAAAATATGCTCCCGAAATGGTCGCATGGTGTATGCAGACGGATATTGAAGATATTATGAACAATATTGTTGTAATGAATCACCCGGCGGGATATGTTAAAATGTCTTTGGGAGAAATCGGAAATATAGAATGGTTTCAGGATTCACCGGCGGAAAATACAAGCTGGTGGACAAATATAAGCTCAATGCATTTCCCATATAATTTCGTTGAAGCATTTTTGGAAAACGGTGATGTAAAATATATGAAACGCTGGGCACTTGTGTGGGAGGATTTTGCGAAAAACAATTACGATGCATGGCTTGAAGCGTATAATTCGACAAATGCAACAAAACATACAGCAATCGGCTCAACGTATATGCCGCCGCTTCACGTTTCATGGAAACTCGGCAACTTTGTAAGTCAGCTCGGTGCGGCGGCAAGATATTCGCCGCAGAACACAGAGGCGGCAATCCCCGGAGCATATCTTGCATCGATGATTGTCAGAACCATTGATTATGTTGATAATCTTGTTGCAAACTCCGCCTCAAACGACACTCCGAATCAGGTTATAGATGCGGCAATATCGCTTGTCACGGCAAACAGCTTCTTTGAAGATTTCTCTGTCTGCAAAGGATATTACGACCGAGGAATCGAAATAATAAACGACTATCTAACACTGCTCTATCTTCCTGACGGAGCGGATGTTGAACAATCGTTCAACTATAACGAAGCCTTGATTGAAAAAGCCGAGGAATTTAAAGAAATGTTTGCACACGACAGTGTTAAACCCAATTTTTACGACAGACTTGACGAGGTTATAGCATACAGAACAAGAATGCTGAAAACACTGCGTTTTCCGGATGATGTGGGTCCGAGTTTGCGTAACGGAAATATAGGCGGTAAAATACCTTATAATCAAATGCTCAAGAATTTTAAAATTGCCGTAAACGGCACCGAAAATTCTGAACTGGACTTTAATTCGATTCAGTTCCCATACGGCGGCTTTTATTCGTTAAGAACCGATTGGACGGGTGATAATGCCGTTAATATGTTCATGAAAGGCTCACGAAAAGGAAGCGGACACCATGACGAATCGGGCAACGCTCTTCAGCTTTGGGCATACGGCAGAGAACTTCTTGCCGACAGCGGACAGTCAAATTACGGCACGGACTTTTTTGAATATTACATTTTAAGTTCGTTCGGTGCAAATACAATTTCGGTTGACGGATATTCCCAAACAATGGCGGCGGCGGCAGAACCCACAACGGCATATACCGACCCGATTGCGGCACGCTGGCTTAATACCGAAAAATTTGACTTTACCGAAAGCTTTTATGATTACGGCTATGGAATGACAGGTGATTATTCAAAGAAAAAACTTATCGTTGATGATGTTACTCATAACAGACAGGTTATATTCGACAGAGAGTCCGAAATATTCGTTTCAACCGATATAATGAAAACGGATTCGGAACACGATTACACACAGGTGTGGGCGGTAAACCACGAATTTACCGAAGATGAATTTATGATTAACAGAAATAAAAATCTTATAAAAACACTTGATGCAGAGGGTGCAAACATATCAATCTACAATTTCAACAATGAAAATCTTGATTACGAAACCTACTGCGGTGTAAACGAAAACAACGGAGAAACGGTGTACGGCTGGCAGACTTATCAGAGCTACGGTCAAAAACCGAAGATTGATACGCACGTTAAATGGAAAGGTGCGGGCAACCAGCTGGCAATTTCTTTGATTGTTCCGTATCCCGACATGAACGATAAAGTGAAAGCAACATCAAAACTCGAACTGACCGATTCGTATCTCACCGGTTTCACGGCACAGCTGGCCGACGGTTCGCAGATTTCGTATATCGCTTCGAAAAACGGAAAACGTGAAATTGAAATTGATGGATTTAAGGTAAATGCAGAGGGGATTTATATAAAGAAGAATAAAGACGGTAAAATTACCGGAATTATGCTCAATGCGGATAATGCGGCATATAACGGCAAAACAACCGATTTGAAAGTGTCGAACTTCCAATTTGAAATTGCAAACGGCGAACTTGTTGTTGCCGATGAAGTGAAAATCCCCGAAGGCTTTAAATGGGAAAGTAACGCAAACGGTAACAACGTACCTGTTTACACAAAGTGAGGAGAAGAAAAATGAATAAGATAAATAAATATGCTTTATTGATGCTTATTGCAATGCTCTTTTCGGGTCTTTCCGTGTCGGCGGAAGAAACTTTTGACGAGGTAACACTTCAATATAAAGAAGAATTTGAGGGTTATTCCGTGTCAGATATTCCGAATTGGGAGATTGACGGAAACGCCGAAATTGTGAAAAACGGTAATAATATGCTTTTGAAAATCGGCGGTGTAAGTTCGCTCCAAAAGCAGTTCGGCAAACTCAATATCCCGTTTGTTGCGGAATTTAAGGTTAAACTTCCCGAAAACGGAACTCTTGCGTTGGGTTTTGTAAATTCAAAATTTTATGTTGAAAATTTCATGAATTTTGCTGTAAACAATTCCGAGGGCGGTGTAACACTGCCCTTCGGAGAAGTGAAGAAAATTTCGGTTGTGGTATCAAATAAAACCGCTTTTCTTTACGTTGACGATGTCAAGGTCGCAAAAAACGCCTTTACACTCGACGGCATAAGGGGTATGGATTTTAAATTTTCCGACGGCGGCGAACTGGATGATGTTTATGCCTACAGCGGCGAAACACTCCTTTCAAGCTATGATATAATGCCGTTTGAAGATAAATTTGATACAAAACTGAATGATTCGGTCGTTCTTCTTGTCGGCTCCGACGAAGCACTGGTGCAAGGTCAGTTCAAAAGAATTGATAACAGGTCTTCCGAGGTTAAGCCTGTGGTGCTTGACGACCGCACCTATGTGCCGCTGCGTTTTGTTGCAGAAGCATTCGGTGTATCTCTTGACTGGGAGGAAGAAACGAATAAAATCACATTGAAAGGGGGTAACAACACAGTAAACTTAACGGTCGGAGAGGCGAGCATAACCGTAAACGGCGAAACAAAGCTCATAGATGCTGCTTCGTACATTACAGATGACAGAACAATGGTACCTATTCGTGCTGTGTCGGAAGCACTCGGTAAATATGTTTTCTGGGACGACAGCGGTTTGATTGTGATTGCGGACGAGAACAAATTTCCCGAACCGCAAAAAACGGTTGAAAAAGCTCTTATTGCAAAGTTGGTCGATAAAATGTACCGAACAAGTATATATCAGGATTCCGATGGGGTTTATACATTGGCAAAAGAACTTATCGGCGACGAAGTCAGGGTCAAAACGGTCACGGCATCAACCCACGACGGCAACATTCCCGAAAATACAATTGACGGAAATCTTAATACCAGGTGGTCCGCCGAATATGAACAATGGATAATGTTTGACCTCGGTGAAGAAGGTTATATCGATAATGTTGCAATTGCCTGGAGCAACGGAGCTGCCAGAAAAGCTGTATACGACTTGTATGTATCAAGCGACGGAGAAAACTGGACACAGGTATTTACGGGAAAAAGCAGCGGAGTAACCAACGATTATGAGATAACAAGCCTTAAAACAAGTTTTCGCTATCTAAAATATGCCGGTCACGGCAACAGCTCGACCGGTTGGAACAGCATAACGGAAATAAACTTTTTTGAAAACTAAAATTTAGAAAAACGGAGGATTTATTTATGAAGAAAAAATGTTTGGCATTAACACTTTCGGTTTTAATGCTCATGGGAGTTTTATCATCTTTCACGGCTTTTGCCGCAACCTCAAACGTCCCCGGTACGTCTTGTGTTGATTTGACAGAAAAGTTTACAAACGACTTTTTTGTTAAGGAATCGGATTACGATAATGGTTTGTCACCCGAATACGGAACAGGCTTCGGCGGCACTCAATGGTTTTACGGCGATGCTTTTGAACAGACCGCTGAGGACGGCGTTATAACAAAAGGAAATATTCCGTACAAATTCGGCAGTGTTGAGGGGCATGACAAAAATGCTATTCTTTTGGTGAACGATGTCACAATCGACCTTGGTGATGAATATCTCGATTATATAAGCATTGCCGCAACGGGCAGAAGAAGCGGAAATGATACAATAAGCTATATCGTAAACTATACAGACGGTACGTCCGATGTCCTTTCCTCAATTGATATTGAAGACTGGAATCCGCAGGAAGAACCGGCATCTCTTATTGTAAACACAAAAAGATGGGTGCACCGCTATAAGAAAGTAGAAGGAATTGAAACGGAAGAAATCGATTCATTCTATTACGGCGGAGACAATGCATGTATCAATTCGGCAAACATTCCCGTAACAAAACAAAAAAGAGCAAAATCGGTAACGTTTAAAAAATCAACCAATTATACAGGCTCGGAAGCTGCAATATTTGCGGTTACAAAGGTATATGAAACAACCGCGGCAATGGCAGAATATATCAATGCAAATTCAGATTGCTACAAAACAATCGATGATACAAACAGAGAAGCGGCACTCAAATTTGCCGATTATGCGAAATTTGCACTTGAAAACGGTCTTGATTCTGTCGATGTGACCGATTACGAAACGGTTTCGACCATCAATAAAAGAATACGTGCAGAAGAATTTAAAACATCACCCGTGGACATCGAAGAATATTTCACAGCAGACTATTTCGCAAAAACCACAGACAGTGTCGAAGATTTACAGGCAAATCTTGACGCAACAAAAAACAGTCCGACTGATAACGGCAAAGAACAGTGGTATAATGCCGCAAATCTTGAAAAAGATATGAAAGACGGAGTTTTAAGCGTAAACGGAATTGATTACAAATTCGGCAATCTCAGCGGCAGAGCATATAACGGTGTGCTTTTGACAAAAGATACAACAATTCCTTTGAGCGGCAATGAACTTGATTCCGTTTATATAACGGCATCGGAATGGGCTTGGGGTAACAAAACCTTGTCTTATGTTATAAATTATTCCGATGGTACGAAAAGCGAAGTTAAAACACAGGAAATCGGGCAATGGGATGTTCAGGACGAAACAACGGAAGCAAATATTCTTAAGGACGTAAAGAGATACTTATACCGTAACAGAAGCAACGGAGCATATGCAAATATGGAATATGACGGTGGGGTCGGTTTAATTTATGCTTATAGACTGCCTGTTGACGGCGGCAAAAAAGTTTCGTCAATAACTCTCAAAAAGTCTGCGCAAGACAACATTGCAATTTTCAGTGTTACCGAAGTATACGAAACTGTAGGCGAGATTTCGGCTAAAATTGATGCTATGCTTGAAAATTACAATACTGCAAATATCGAAAGCTACACGGCGGCACAGATGAGCGAGCTGTTCGGCTATATAGATTTTGCAAAAACAAAAGGCGGAGTTACGGATTCCGATTACAATTCCGAAAAAGTGAACGCATTAAAAAACGCATACAACGATTTGATTGAGGAATATGCCATTGTTGATTTGAGTAACTATTTTGAATACGATGCGTTTATGCATGAAAACGATGTGAATAAATCTCAACTTGGATTTGTGGGCAATAATCTGATTACCTGGGAAGAAAAAGGCAAAGAAAAAGGTAAAATCTGGTTTGAAAGTGAAGCTGTTATAAATGCACAGGATTCCGATGGTTATGTTAAATACAACGGTCTTAAATATAAATTCGGCAGTCTTACCGAATATAACAAGAACGCTTTCGGTTTATACAAAGAAACCGACGGAACAAAAAGATATACTCAAGAAATTGCATTGAGCGGAAAACAAACCGACCGCATTTCAATTCTTGCCGCAAGACGTTCGTACAGTAATTCCAACGGCGGTATTCTTAGATATGAAGTGGTATATGAAGACGGAAGCACATCAAAAGGTACGTTGAATATCCATATGTTCGGCGGAAACTGCGGAAGCCCCGTAAACACATATCCCGAAGATAAAACTCCGGTTATAACGGGTTATCAGGTAAGATACGACTACAGCGACAAACAACCCGGTTATGTGAAAGTAAATTCCAAAGGCTGGGAACAGTATGTATATATCTATGATTATGATATAGTTGCCGACCCGTCAAAAAAAGCGGTAAGTGTAAAACTTACAGAAAATTATGAAGAACCGAATATATTCGTTTTTGCAATGACAGAGGTTTATCCGTCCGCAAAAACAATAAAAGCCGGTCTTGCGAATATTCCGGCAAATGTAGATGCAATGAATGCCGAGAACATTGATTATGTTTATAATATCGACGGCTGGATTGCACTTGCCCGTGCAAAAAATATAGCTATGCCTGTTGATGATGCAACGATAGCCGCACTCAAGGCAAGAGCAAAACTCATAACAAACGGACTTCTTATTGAAAACGGAGTAAAAGAAGTTAAAGACGGCGCTCTCTCGTTCAATGCCGATGTTTATAATTTCAGCGGATATGAAGAAGGTTTGGACGTTTATGTTGCGATTGCAGAATATGACGGAAATAAACTCATAAACCTCAATATTGTTAAAAACACTGTTGCCAAAAATAACAACAAACAAACACTTTCCGGTACACTTTCGGGTGTGACAAACGAAAGCAGTGTGAAGATAATGATGTTGGGCGGAAACTTAAGTCCTTTTGCCGACGTAAAATAAAAACAGATTGAATCCTGATAGATACATACAAAGGTTTTTGCGGCACAGCGGTTTTATAAATCGCTGTGCCGTTTTTCACTGCACCGAAAGCACCATGCATTGCCGTGGCAATAAAACAATCCGGTACCGGCGCAAACTCAAAATTTTTGTTTCGTCAATAAAAATACTTGACTTTTTTTTAATATAACTGTATAATAGTATATAGTAATAAAAAGTAAGAGGGATGAATATAATGTATATGTTTGCCGGATATAAATTTAAGAACGAGAGTTTGTATAATCTTGCAAGAACCCATACGTCTTATACCAACGAACACCGAAGAACGCATAAAGGAAGCAACCAAAGACTTGAGTTTTTGGGAGATTCCGTTTTAAGTATAATTGTAAGCGATTACATATATACAAATTATCCGGATTTGCCGGAGGGATTCCTCACAAAACTTCGTGCCGCTGTGGTGTGCGAAGAAAGTTTGTATGAAATTGCGGTCAGGCTTGAACTCGGCAAGGAACTGCTTCTCGGTCATGGGGAAGAGAATATGGGCGGAAGAGAGCGTCCGTCAATTCTTGCGGATTTGGTTGAAGCTATGCTCGGAGCCGTTTATATTGACGGTGGGATTGAATGCGCAAGGAAGTTTTTTATGCCATTGATTGAAGATAAAATCAAAGATACTGCCGGTTGTGCCGGTAAAAAGGACTATAAAACCACTCTTCAAGAGATTGTACAGCAAGAAAAAGGCAGACAAGCCGTTTACACCATAATAGACGAAAAAGGTCCGGACCATATGAAAGAATACAGAGCCAGAGTTTCTGTGGGAAAACTTCAGGCAAGCGGAACGGGCAGAACAAAAAAAGCGGCTGAACAGATGGCGGCAAAAAATATCATTTCCAAATTGGGCGGAAAAACTTTATGAGACATTATAACATACCGATTTTTGTTCCGCATTTCGGTTGTCCGCACGATTGCAGTTTCTGTAATCAGAAAAAAATTACAGGGCGTTCAACCGGCGTTACGGCATCCGATGTAAAAAAAACAATATCCGAATATATCAAAACAATGCACGGTGATATACAGGCGGCGTTTTTCGGCGGCAGTTTCACGGGAATTGACGAAGAAGAACAGATAAGCCTTCTTGAAGCGGCAAATGAATTTTATAAAAACGGAAGCATAAGCGGAATAAGAATATCAACAAGACCGGATTACATATCCGAACCGATTCTCGAAAGGCTGAAAAAATATCATGTAACCGCGGTTGAACTTGGGGTGCAGTCAATGGATAACGGCGTACTTGCCGCAAATAACAGAGGGCATATTGCCGATGATGTTGCAAAGGCGGTTGAACTTATCGGGAAATACGATATTGAAATCGGCTTGCAGATGATGACCGGGCTGTTTAAATCCACACCCGAAAAGGATTTTGAAACGGGTGTTAAAATTGCGGAGCTGAACCCGTCAACCGTGAGGATTTATCCTACGGTAGTGCTTGAGGGAACGCATCTTGCAAAACTGTACAAAAGCGGAGAATATGTTCCGTACAGCCTTGATACAACGGTGGAACTGTGCAGTCGGCTTTACAACCTTTTTGACGGGAAAAACATACGTGTAATACGCATGGGATTGCAATCAACGGATATTATATGCGAAAAAGGGAACATTCTCGGCGGTGCGTATCACAGCAGTTTCGGCGAGCTTGTGCTTTCAAGACTTTGGAGGAACAAAGAAGAAGAATATGTTTTAACACATATCGGGAAAGAAAATTTAACAATGAACGTACCGCAGAAATATGTTTCACAGGCGGTCGGAAACAAAAAAGAAAATATAAGATATATAAAGGAAAAATACGGTGTCGATATAAAAATAACGGGAGAAAAGATATGAATATACACAATGCAAAAATTGTTGTTTCGGCTGTAAGCCCAAAACAATATCCGAAAGAAAACATACCGGAACTTGCGTTTGCCGGCAGGTCTAATGTCGGCAAAAGTTCATTTATAAACAAAATACTTAACCGTAAAAATCTTGCACGAACAAGCGGAAAACCCGGCAAAACGGCGCAGATTAATTTTTATAACATTGATGAAACAATTCATCTTGTTGACCTTCCGGGCTACGGTTATGCCGAAGTGTCGAAAAAAGAAAAAGAAAAATGGGGTCAAATGATTGATGAGTATCTCAATACAAGAGAGCAGCTTGTAAACACAATTCTGCTCGTAGATGCACGGCATAAACCGTCAAAAGACGACATAACGATGGCACGCTGGATTCAGCACAGCCACGGACAGCTTATTGTTTTTGCGACAAAGGCGGATAAGCTTTCAAAAAACGCACTTGAAGAAAATCTTTCGCTTATTTTTGAAACACTTATGATGGGCGAAGAAGATGTGCTTATACCGTTTTCGGCTCAAACCGGATTAAATACGGATATTGCATGGGATGTTATCAATCAGCTCTGCGGTCTTTCGGAAGAATAAACGATATAAGCGCGAAATAAAACAGCCCGGATACTGCGGTAACGGTAATCAAACCTATATACCCCACTTTAACGGGCAGGGTTATTTTTGCGGCAAAAGCGGATATTGAGGCACAGATGAGCGGAACCGCAATGTTTTTAAAAAGTTCCGCTTTAAAATCCGTGATTTTTATAAGCCGCATAATGCTTAGCGTTGCATTCAAAATTTCGCTTATAAATATAACTATCATATATCCGCCGATTCCGAAATGCGGAATGAGTATACATACAAGAATAAGGCTTATTCCGGAATCTATGATATTATATTCCATTGATTTCACTTGTTCGTTCAGCCCTTTCAGCATACCGTCAACGCTGTTGTCAAGATACATAACCGCGGCAAGCGGCGCAAGAAGTTTTATATACAGCGAAATCTCGCGGTTTTTATATACCGCGGCGGAAATAAGGTCGCCGAACACAAGCATTATAATGCTTATATAAATTGAAAAAATCATTGTATATTTGAAATTTTCCGTAACAATATAATTAATTCTTTTTGTTTCTTTTTTTGCGGCACATTCCGAAAGTTTCGGTATAATAAGCGATGCGGCAGAGTTCAAAAATGCAGAGGCAAACATTATAACCGGCATCGCCATTCCGTGGACAATTCCATATTTTTCAAGTGATTCTTTTCGGCTCATGCCGAATTTTTCAAATCCGGGCGGAATGAGCATATGCTCGGCGGAAGAAAGCCCGGAACGTACATATGAACTTATGGCAAGCGGAAGTGCGGTTTTTATTACTTTCGCATTTGTTTTTCCGGAATCCGCCGCATATTTTTTGTCATGTATATACAGTGCAAAACTTATCGCAAAAGATATTATCTCACCGGCACAGCCGCCCAGCGTTATTGAAGCACATGTGTTTGCGGCAGTCGGAGAAATGACTTTTTCAAGCAAAAATACAGTCACCGACATACGTATAAGCAATTCGGAAATTTGACAAAGGGAATAATATGTAATCTTGTTTTCTGCCGTGAAATATCCGCCGATGCAGGCAGACATCGAAAGATACGGCAGGCTTATGCCGATTATTTTTAGTGAAAAAGCTGTGCGCGCATCACCTAAAAAATACGTACCGATAAAATCACCGAAGCACAGCATCAAAAGCTGTGCGGCAAATCCGAAACAAAATGCGTATATAAGACAGTGTTTCATGACACCGCGCACGTTTCCGCCGTGTGCTTTTTCTTCGGCAACCGTCTTTGTTGCTGTAAGCCCTATTCCCGATATTGCAAAAGTCACCGCAAATCTGTAAACAGACATGACAAGCTGATAAAGTCCCATGCCCGCAGCTCCCGATTTCTGCGATATGTATATATTAAACACAAGCCATGAAAATTGCAGAAAAAATGACGTCCCTGTGAGTATTAACGTGTTCAGTAAAAATTTTTTCATGATAAATTATATGTTTGAAAGTGCTATGTGTATGTGTTATTTATGAAAAATATTTCAAACCGAAAGTGTCGGAAATCAAAAAAATGAACATTATCCGAAAAAATGAAAAGAAATATTTTTCATAAATAATAATAATTTGATATTTTTTGAAGAAATATTTATTGACATTACGGATTAATAATGATAAAATTATATATGTACAATGTGCGGAAGCCAATATGCAAAAATGTTCGGAGGGGAAATAATGTTAAATGCTGATGATAAAAAAATAGAGTGGTTTAAAAAAGCACGGTTCGGATTGTTTATTCACTGGGGGCTTTATGCGGCGACAGAGGGATATTGGAAAGGAAAAGAAACCCCCGGTATAGGTGAATGGATTGCGGCAAAAGAAAAAATTGCACTCGGCGATTATGAAAAACTTGCCGAAAAAATGACCTGCGAAAAATTCGATGCGAAAAAAATTGCCGTAATGGCAAAAAAAGCCGGCATGAAATACTGCGTGTTCACATCAAAACATCACGAGGGCTTTGCAATGTACGATACATCATACGATGATTACAGTATCGTAAAACGCAGTCCGTGCAAAAGAGATGTGGTAAAAGAAATTACGGAAGCAATGAGAGAAGAGGGGATAGTGCCGTGTTTGTATTATTCTCAGGCACTCGATTTTCATGAAAAAGATGCCATAGGCAACACGTGGGATTTTGATACGCCGGAAGAGGAACGTGATATTGATGCATATCTTAACGGAAAATGCAAATATCAGCTGAAAGAACTTTTGACAAATTACGGTGATATTGGTCTTGTGTGGATGGACGTTCCGAACCGAATGACCGACGAAAGAACCGAGGATTTGAAAGCGTATGTAAAAAGTTTTCAACCAAATTGCTTGATAAGCGGAAGAATAGGATGTACGCCCAATATGGGTGACTTCGGCTGTTTCGGCGACAATCAGATACCGGCAGGAAAGCCGGATGGCTGCTGGGAAACGGCATCAACAATGAACAATACATGGGGATATAAAAGAGATGATAAAAATTTCAAATCACCCAAAGAAATAATAGAACTTTTGTGCGGACTTATGTCCAAAGGAGTAAATCTGCTTTTGAATATCGGTCCGAAAGCCGATGGAGAAATCCCGGAGGAAAGCATACATATATTGGAGGAACTGGCAGAATGGTATGCCGTGAACGGCGAAGCGGTTGAGGGTACGGAAGCATCGCCTTTTGAATGCGATTTTACATTCGGCGGAGCAAGCCGCAAGGGGAATGCAATTTATCTTTATATCTATGATGAAACGAAAAAAATAGATATTTACGGAATTAAAAACAAAATAAAAAATATAAGCGTTCTCGGCGGAGAAAACCTGCATTTTGAAAATTCCGACGGTTTGCATTTTGAAATGACCAAAGAAGATTTCGGTAAATACGTTACGGTTGTAAAAATCGAAACAGACGGAGAACCCGAAGTGGAAAAAGGTGTTTACAGCCAGGAAAAAGGCACGGTTGTATTGCCGGCGGCACTGTGCGAGGTTGTGAAGCAAAGCACCCACAAAGCCGCGGATATTGACGAAGACGATGCGGCGGTTGCGGCAGAAAAATATAATCTTGCCGCGTCGGAAGATATGTCGGTAAGCGTTGCCGGGGTTATTGAAAAATGGTTTGATAACCGAAATTATGTGGAATGGACGTTCAAGGTTGCGGAAAGCGGTGAATATAAAGCGGTTTTGTATACATTAACGCAGAAATATAAACCGTGGACGGGAGGTCATACCGTAAAACTTGTGTGCGGCGAAAAAGAATATCGACCCTGTGTGCTTAAAGCGGATGTACAATCAAGAGGGGCAAACAAAAAATATTTTTCCGAAACGGGAAGCGTTCTCGGCAAAATACAGTTGACAAAAGGTGTGAACACTGTCAAATTATTTGCCGAAAATATAAATCCGGATGATACGGCGGGGCTCGGTGTTAGCAAACTGATGTTGATTAAAAACGGATAATGGAGTTAAAGTATATGTTTTTTAGAAAGAAACGCGTAATGCGCAGCATATCAAAACAGTTGCTGTTTACAAATGCACTGTTTGTAATATTCATGCTTGTTATATTTATAATGAACTATTTCTTTGTGCTGAAAAAGGAACAGGCAGATGTAAAAGAACTTAATATTATGCAGCAAAGCGCAGTTCAAGAAAAACTTGCAAACGAGCTTGAAAGAATACGAACGGTGTGCGGTGTACTCGGAAACGATGATAATATATGGCAGTTTTATTCCATGACAAAAGAGGAAGATATAAACAAAGGTGATGTCATAAACGGAATGAAAGATAAAATTAATCTTACGGAAAAATCGTTTCCGTATAGTATAGAATTTTATGTTAATATGACAAATTCCGAAAAAATCATCAGTAAAGATGGGCTGTTCAATCAGAATATACTAAAGACCGTACTTGGAAACCCCGAAGGAATGACGAGTGCATATGCGGATAAAAATGTGGTTTCGGGAAACGACATCGGAATTTTGGAAAATGAGAATTATATCATTTTCGATGAGTGCATAATATATAATCTTGAGGTGAACTCGCGCTGTTCCGTTATAGCCAAAATATACAGAACAGGATTTGAAGAAATGCTTATGCCCGAAAATACATATGATACCGTGGTGCTGTTTAGAAACGGTGTGTTTGCCAAAAGCGTCGAACTTGAAGAAGGCGATATGAAAACGCTCTTGAAGCTTGCCGATAATAAAAATATAAGCGTAAAACTTTCCGGAAACAATTTTTATGCGTACACAGAGGGTGCAATGGGTAACGAAATGCGAGTGATAAGTTTGATTTCAAAACAAACTTATTACAGAATGCAGAGCTTTATATGGGAATGGTTTTTTGTTATATTCCTGTTTGTTGCCGTAAATATATTGTTTTTGGTGCAAAATGTGAATATTTACAAACCTGTCGGCGCAATTATGAAAAAATATGAGGGAACAAGCAATGGTGAAGATGTTATCAATGAAGTTTTGAACGATAACAATCTTTCGGATAAAGAACTCCTTGAAACAAAAAATATTCTGCGAAAAAGCACGTTTTTGTATCTGTGCGGCAACGATAACGAAAATGTCGATTGGGTGGCAGTCAAAGAAATGACCGAGAGTTTCGGTACAATGGTTGTACTGTATATGGTGCTTGAAGACGATTACGGTAATAAGTCTGCACAGGGAAGCCGAATGTTCGGAGAAAAACTGTCAGAAAGTTATAATGCGATTAATATTAACAGTATTTTAAAAAATGCCGATGTATATCTCATTGATATGGGTGGTTTTAATGATTTTTACGATGAACTTCACAGAATTGTAAAAGAAGTAAAAACCGAGTGCGAAGAAAACGTATTCATGGCGGGCGGCGTCAGTATGCTGTTTGACGATGTAAAAAATACATATAAGTATTTCAAACAGAGTGAGTGCGCACTCGAAAGCCAGCTCATAAAAGATATGAACGGTGCAAGCATTAATGTTTACGGTAAAAATGCGGATACAAAAACCACTAAACGCAAGATTATGGATATAAGTGAACAAAATATGCTGTTAAGTTACCTGCGGCAGGGAAATATTGAAGGGATAAATACATTTTTTGATGATTTTTTAAACAAGATTGACGATGTTAGTTTTGCGGAGGCAAGAGAAACCTGCGAATATCTTGTAAAATTCCTTAATATTGTAATAAGTGTGGGGAACAGGGAAGAAAACGCCGAAACCGAGGTTATTAATATTGATACGATATATAACAAAAATGCAATGATAGGTCTTTTGCGCCATAAGTTTTTAACGGTTGCACTTGAAACGGAATCGGATAAAACCGAAAAGCTTTATGCCGATATACATGACTATATCGGCAGGCATTATGCCGAACAGCTGTCGCTCGACAGCATTGCGGATGTGTTTGGCATAACGCCGAGTTATCTTTCGACATATTTCAAGAAACATTCGGGCGTGAATATATCGCATTACATAATGGAAGTAAGAATGCAGAAAGCTTCGGAACTGCTGCTTGAGAATCAAAAAACAAAGATAACAGAAGTTGCCGAGAAAGTCGGTATACCAAGCAGCGTTACATTCAATCGTTCGTTTAAAAAATATTTCGGAATGCAGCCAAGGGAATACAGAACGAATGTACGGCAAGATAAAACAGATGAATAAAAAGTGGGTTTGCGTGAAACCAAAAAAAGGTTTTGCGCAAACTTTTTTTGCACAGTGATTTTGAAAGTGAACCGCAAATGCCTGTATAATACGGTATTTAAAACGTGCAATCAAAATAAATGAAAATAATCTAAAAAAATGACTGATTGCCGAAAACGACTATTTTTTTCATATTCTGAGTTAAAAATGGAATATATCCGAAATAATGTTTATTGACAATGATAACAAGGGTATGATATAATCATTATATGATTAAAGTTGAATAATGGGGCTTCCCCTTTGTTGAACCGATTACTCAGGAAAGGAATGATTTGGCAAGTGAATGAATTGGCAAAAAAACAGATTATGACGGGAGGAAAAGATCTGAGATGCGAAAGCGGCTTTTTTAAAAAGATGAATCATCAGAAGATACTCATTGCAATGGCATTGCCGGCGTGTATACTGCTACTTCTGTTTAATTATCTTCCGATGTACGGTGCGCTTATTGCATTTAAAAACTACAGAATAGGCAGTGGTATATTGAGCGGAAAATGGGTGGGGTTGAAACACTTTATAGATTTCTTTAAAAATCCGTATGCATTTCGGCTTATAAAAAACACATTTATATTAGCAATATATTCCATTGTGTGGAGCTTTCCGGCGCCTATCATTCTGGCACTGTTGCTGAATGAACTGAAAAGTCCGGGATATAAAAGAGTGGTGCAGACAATTACATATCTGCCGCATTTTATCTCGTCGGTTATCATTGTCGGAATGCTGAAAAACTTCGCATCCGAAAACGGGTTGTTTAATCAAATGATAGCGTCAATGGGCGGCGAAAAAATTAATTTCTTCATGGAAAAGTCGTGGTTCAGAACAATGTTTATCGGTTCGGCACTGTGGCAGAACATAGGCTGGAACAGCATTGTATATCTGGCGGCACTCTCGAATGTTGATGTTCAGCTTTACGAAGCGGCAACAATTGACGGAGCAAACAGATTTCACAAATTGGTTTACGTAACTCTTCCGGCTATTGTACCGACAATAATGGTGCTTTTGATACTTCAAATGGGTTCGGTGCTGAATCAAGATTATCAAAAAGTCTTGCTTATGTATAACTCTCAGACATATGAAGTCGCGGATATTATAACAACGTATTCATACCGCGAAGGTATAGAGGGTGCAAGATACAGTTATTCGGCGGCAATAGGTCTTTTGACATCGGCGGTTTCGGCTGTACTTCTTATTACCACAAATAAGATTTCAGACAAACTTACCGGCGAGTCGATGTGGTAACGGAGGTGAACTGAAATGAAGATAAAAACAAAACTTTCCGATAGGATAGCGGATGCGGTTATTATACTTATAACGCTGTTTATGATTGTTATAATGCTTTACCCGATGCTCAACGTTGTCGCAACGTCTTTCAGCAGCAACGACATGATAACGGGCGGTAAAGTAACATGGTATCCGAAAGGGTTTAACATAAACGGATACAAACTCATGATGAAAGATGCGGATTTTCTTGTGGCATATAAAAACACAATAGTTTATGTTGTTGTCGGTACGCTGATAATGCTTATCGGAACTTCAATGCTCAGTTATACATTGTCGATTAACGATTTTGTACTGCGAAAAGGAATATCTGTGTTTGTGCTTATAACAATGTTTTTAAGCGGCGGTATAATTCCGACGTATATCATGTATCAGAAACTCGGCATTTTCGATACGATATGGGCAATGGTATTGCCGGGCGCCATAAGTGCTTACAACGTTTTTGTATTCAGAAGCTTTTTCTGCGGAATACCGAAAGAACTCAGAGAATCGGCAAGCATAGACGGAGCAAACGATTTCACGGTGTGGTTAAAAATTATAATGCCGCTTTCAAAACCGGTAATCGCAACTTATGGGCTTTTCAAAATAGTGGAAATATGGAACAGCTGGTTCAACGCATCAATGTATTTGAACGACCCGTCAAAATATCCGCTTCAAATGCTGCTCAGAAAAATAGTTGTTATGGGTCAGCTCAACGAAGCACAGTTCGGGGACGACGCGGTTTCCGAAATGATGAGAAGTCTTAACATAAATCCGCAGAACGCACAAATGGCGGCGGTTGTTATAGCGATGGTTCCGATACTTTGCATATATCCGTTCATACAGAAATATTTTGCAAAGGGCGTAATGATAGGCGCGGTAAAAGGATAACATAAATTATATTTAAAATAAAGAAAGGACGAAAAACAATGAAATTAAAAACGGTTAAATCGGTTACCGCAATGGTTTGTGCGGCAACAATGCTGACGGGATGCGGAGGAGGAAAAAACGACGCGGATTCCCAAAACGGAAATACGCTTAAATTCAGCGTATATAATATGACATATTCAGATTCTCCGCTCGGTACGCAGGTACAGGAAAAATGGGAACAAATGGCAGAAGAATATATGGGTATGGACTTGGATATAACATGGAAAGAACTTGCAATCAATGACTATGCGCAAAAAATGTCGGTTTATCTTGCCGGCAACAAATATGATGACGTGTTCATGGTAACGGGTCTTGGACTGGACGCCATAGATTGGGTTAATAACTTGGGTGAAGAAGGCAAAATCGTTAATATTATGGATTATAAGGATGACCTTAAATATTTCCCCAAATATCTTGACCAAAATTACGGTAAACAAAGAATACAGAATGCAGATGGTGCAATATATTGTTTCCCGTCAGCCGGATATAAAAACGGTACCGATGTGGACGGATACGGGTCAATTGCAATGAGATTCGATATTTTAAAGAAACATAACATAACTCCGCCGTCAACACTTGATGAATATTATGATGTTGCAAAACAACTCAAACAGCTCTATCCGGATTCATATCCGATAAATGCGCTTTCATCGTCAATGCTTCTTAAAACCGTGTGTGAAATAAATCATACCGAACCCGAAGTTTATTATAACGGAAGCAAATATGTATACGGTCCGCTCGAAGATAAAGAAGCATATAAATCATCACTGCAATTTTTGAACAAGCTGTATAAAGAAAAATTGCTCGATAACGAATATATCGTGCAGACAGATGATATGATGATGGAAAAATTGTTAAGCGGAAAAAGCTTTATAGCATTGCCTTTCTCCGGTACAAGAATACAAAACAGAGAAATGAATAATAACCCGAACTCGCCCGGTGCGGATTGGGGTATAGTAGACCGTCCGCTCAGCTCAAAAGGCGAAAAACCGTGGAGCAGAGTGAACGAAGAAGGATATGAACTTTCAATCGACACAATGATGGTTATTTCCGAAAAAGCAAAAAACAAAGATAAACTTGTGAAACTGCTTGATTATATGTATTCGGACGAAATGATAGAACTTGCCGCATGGGGTGTTGAGGGTGTTACATACGAAAAAGATGCCGAGGGCAATAATGTGTTTGTAAAGAGCATCATGGAAGCCGAAAACTGCATGACGGAACTTGCCAAATACGGTGTAAACAGCTCGCTTTCAATTCGTTCGGGCATTCAGTGTATACCTACAAAGTCGCCGACATTCCCGGTTATTCCGGTAAGTTACTGGTCAACGCAAAACGGATACGAAACAAAAGACCTGAACCACATCGAAACCTTTAAAGACGGCGATATAAGAAATCCGAATCTGCTTCCTCAGCCCGTTAAACTTACGGCAGAACAAAGGGAAGAAAGAACAATGCTGCTTGTGCCGCTTGAAACTTATGTTGAAGAAAACACAACAAATTTTATAACAGGTGCAAAAAGTTTTGATGAGTTTGACAAATTTATAGACGGTATTTCGGATATTTGCGATATGAAAAAATTGCTTAAAATGTATAACGACAATATGGTAAAATAAGGAGAATCGGGAATGAAAATAAAAACAGCAATTGCCGCAAGCTTGCTGCTGATGACATCACTTTCCGTAAATGCTTTTGATATAACGAAAAACATAAGAGTGGGAGAAAATTTAATCTTGCCGCCGACGGTGGAATACAACGGCGGTATCCACTCTGTTGATTGGGATAAGAAAAGCGTGAACACGGATAGCGAAGGTGTGATTCGTGTTAAAGGGAACTTAAACGGCGGCGAAGAATGCAATTTATATATTCTTGTAACAAAAAATCCGTCAACACTTGAAGAAACAACCCATGCTGTAAGCTATTCCGAAAAAACCTTGACGGTATCCGTAAAACCGAACGGCGAAAATGCATATGCCTCACTTTCGGTTTATAAAAAGGACAACGCAAAAGGAACAGATTTCAAGTTGTATGATGTTGCCGATGCCGTTGCCGTTCGTGCGGAAAAAATTGCGGATAAAACCGAGTTTACCGTTGATTTGAAAGATTTTTCGGACGGGGAATATGTGTATTTTGCAGCAACCGGAGAAACGGTTAATTCGGGCGAATTTGTATATCGCAATGCAGACAACTATGTTGAGGCGGTACTTGACGCAAAAGGCGATACACTCGGAGAAGACTTGGTAGGCTTTTATAATGATTATAAAATTATAATCAATTTTTCTCTTGCCGATACGTATGATGCACTCTCCGCAGAAGAACAGAAAACTGTAATGATTAATATGCACAAAAACCTTGTGTTGCTTGAAAATGCGGTATTTGACGATATTGAAAAGGGAATAGACCGCGAAACGGCAATGGTTATGTATCTTAAAACAGCGGATAAAAAAGCTTTTTTGGAAAGCACGGCTCCGAATTATGCAACGGCACTCGGAATAGATACGTCGGAAGACGGATATTATAACGGGCTTTCGGGCAAGGATGCCGTAATGAACTATATAGCAAAAGTAAATCCGCAGACTTCGGACAAGTTGTATAAAAACTTTTACGACGCGGTTGCCGTGACGGCAATGAACGAAAGTAAAAATGCAAATGTATATGATATTTTAAAATATTTTGATAAAGTCGGAAAAGTTGAAATTTTAAATATTGAAGAAAGCCTTAAAAAACTTGATGAAAAACTTACGGATTCGCAGAAAAACGATGTTTTGTCAAGAATGGCGGCAGTCAATACCTATTCGTCAACCGCAGATATATCCGCAAAACTTGCAAAAGAAATTGCGGATGTAACCAATACCGGCACTATCGGCGGCGGTTCGGGCGGCGGTTCGGGCGGCGGTTCGGGCGGCGGAAGCAATGGAAACAGCACAAGTTTGGGCGGCGGCACGGCATATATTGCTCCGAACACAAAGCAAGAAACAACAACATTGAAGTTCGATGATATTAATGAAGCTCCGTGGGCGGAAATATATATCAATGCACTTGCAGAAAAAGATATAGTGAACGGAGATGGCGGTAAATTCCGCCCGAACGACCCCGTAACACGTGCGGAATTTTCAAAAATTCTTGTAAATATAATAAAAATACCGCAATGCGAATATCGTATTAAATTTGATGATATAAACAGCAACAGCTGGTATGCGGATTATGTAAACAGACTGTATTCGGCAGGAATCATAAACGGTGTGAGCGAAACGGAATTTAATCCGGATGGATTTCTCACACGCGAGGATATGTGTGTGCTTATGTGCAGAGCAAAACAATATACGGAAAAAATTGATATTCCGTTTGGAACCCCGGAGTTTGCGGACAGCAATCTCATAAGTGATTATGCTGTATCGTCGGTTGCGTATTTGTGGGAAAAAAGCATTGTAAACGGAGTGGGAGAAAATATGTTTATGCCAAAATCCGTATGCAGCAGAGCGGCAATATGCAAAGTTGCGGCACAGTTTTTTGATTTAACCAAAAGTGAGGGGTAGCAAATGAAATTTAAAAAAATAATGGGAATGTTGATTTCAATATGCCTGTTTTCGGCGGCAATTGCCGTTCCGAAAGTCGCGGCGAAAGAAATTATGTTCGATAAAGCAGAGGTTGTTGTCGGTCTTGGATTTATGGAAAACGGAAAAAACGGTTCATTTAATCCGGATAACAAGGTAACCCGTGCCGAATTTGCGAAAATCGTTTGCAAACTTTTGAATGCAGAACCGCGAACAGAAGAGCTTGCATTCGGCGATGTCGATAAAAACAGCGAGCATTACGGTTATATTTCGGCTGTCTGCTCAATGGGGCTCATGTCCGGCAATGCGGTCGGCAAGTTTGAACCTGAGGATTTTATTGCGACAAACGATGCATATAAAGTGTTTGTAACCGCACTCGGATATAAAGATAAAGCGAAAGCAAACGGCGGTTATCCGGTGGGATACGCACTGACGGCATCGGAACTCGGTATATCTTCGGGGGTCAGCGGCAGTTATATGACAAAAGGAACGCTCGCAAAGCTGATTTATAATACAATGCGCACACAAACGGCAACATACAAGATTTTTGGGTCGGAGTATGAATTAAAAAAAGATAAAACATTGCTGGCACAATATCATAATATCGAATTCGGCGAAGGTATTGTCACGGCAAACAGCAGAACAGGCATAAAAACAACAAAGTCCGCAGGCAAATCAGCTCTTGAAATAAACGGCGAAAAGTTTATCGTAACGAATATGTCACAGCGCGACCTCTTGGGATATAATGTTGAATATTATGCTTACGAAAATTCGGGTGGGGATTTTGAACTTGTTTTTGCATTGCCCAAAAAAACAGACTCAGTGACAATAACCTATGATGATTTTGAACGTACACAGTCAACAATGTCAACGGTTTATTATACCGAAAACGATAAAGAGAAAAAGGTTTCGCTTGCCGATAATGTAAGTGTAATTTATAACGGCGTATATTATTTTGAAGCAACGGTTGCCGATATGATGCCGAAATACGGCGATACAACATTTGTGGATAATAATTCCGACGGGAAATATGATGCGGCAATTGTGAATGATTACAAAACAATGCGCATCGGCAGAGCGATTCCTGAGGACGAGATTATTTACAGTGATGACGCTTCGGAATCCGTCAGCACACAGAACTGCGATTTGTCGGCACTTACGTTTTTTGTAGAGAATACACCGATTGATATTGCGGATAAAGAACAAATGTATGAATATTTCACGGCAAACAGCGTGATTGCTGCGGCAGAATCGAAAGACGGTTCGGCAATGAAAATATATTTTTCGGATATTGCCAAAACCGAAACGGCAAGCAGTAAAATCGACGACGAATACTTTTCAACCGAAACGGAAACGCTAAGGCTCAATCCTTATGCAAAACCAAAAATGCAAGACCTTACGCTCGGTCAGAAATATGTTTTTTATATGGATGCGTTCGGAAACACGGCGGATTTTGAAATTACAAACGTAAACGCCGATTATGCGTTTTTAAGAAAAGCAAGACTTGATACCAACAAACTGGACGGAAGCCTTATTACGGAACTTTATACAATAGACGGCAAGTTTATAACACTTGAATCAACCGATAAAATAACGATTAAACAAGGTTTTCAGTCGTCAAGGTTTTCACCGTCGGAAGCATATAATATGCTTACAACAAACGGAGAAACAATTAATCAGTTGATTATTTATCACACAAACGATGATAATAAAATCGTGAAAATTGAACTTGCGGCAGAGGAAATCGGTAACATCGGCAATGATTATTTTTCCGTAAACTGGAAAAATTCAAAGTCGTTAATCTCAAATCATCATCATATAATGGCACTCGGAAGCGGTTCACTTCCGGATGAATTGAGTGGTTTGTATGCCATAAATAAAGGAACGTATATGACGGTTCCGACAAAAGATAATTTGGATAAAAAAGCCATGTACGAGGTGCGGCCCGGAAGTACGGCTGTTCTCACTGCTGACGAAAGAACACTTTGGCTGTATGATATTAAGGCAAATGGTACCGCAACCGTAATACTGGATATGGGTTCGCCCGTTACATACGACTGCACAAGAATGTCTGCAATTGTTGTGAACAGAGTGTACGAAACACTCGGAGCAGACGGCGAAATATTGGTCGCAGTGGACGGATATGTGAATAAATTACCGTATACATACACGTTTACGGAAGAGGTTGAAGAACAGGCAAAAACGCTAAAACGCGGTGACGTAATTTTTGCTTGGCCGGATACACTCAACCAGATAAAATATTTTTATGCATCTGTGAAAGACGGAAAAATGAATCAGTTTGACCCGGTTGAATGTTATAATGGTTTCACAACGTTCTATAACAGTTCTGTAACAGGACACGCCATAAACTGCCGAGATAACACTTCCGACCTTGTTATATATCAGCGTTTTGCAATGATGGGTGAAGTATCGGCGGTTGTTATGCAGGATGCATCTTCTTATGTTGTTGAAATAACAATGAGAGATTTGGACAGCGTTGCCAAAGACGGCATGGATAAATGGACAATTAAATACAGAACAAACCATATCACAAGAACGGACGGAAGCGTACTTATTTGTGAAAACGGCAAAACAAAACTTACAGAGGCTAATGTTAAAGATATACGCATAGGCGATAAAATATATCTCACATCGTTCCGTAATTACGGCGATGCAAGATACGGCTGCGTAATCTACAGATAAAGTTATAATCAAGGGGCTTTGCCCCTTGTTGAAAAAATATAAAAAGAAAGAGGGAAACCAAAAATGAAAAAATTATTATCATTGGCACTTACTCTGGCAATGCTTGCAGGCAGTATTATTTCTGTTTCTGCGGCAGAAAACACATCATCGGGAGGAGGCGGCTCTGCCGGCACATCAAGTTCCGGAATGACGGTTGTGAATTATATCGATAACTGGGATTTTGATGATGCGGAAAGCTCTCCCAAAACTGCATTTCTGACACTGCCCGATCTCGTAACCGAGGACGGCGTTACGGCGGCAAAATTCGATGCGTATACAAAAGAAACAAACGTTGGATTTCAATCTTCATCTTGGGAAAATGTATCGGATAAATACATGGTTTTCGATTTGCGCATAAAAGCTGATAAAAAAACAGAAAAAACCATGCGTATTCTTGACGGAAATCAAATAAAATATGATGGCACATCCGTTACTGTACCGGGATTTGAAAAAATAAC
The DNA here is from genome assembly GCA_964418245.1 of uncultured Oscillospiraceae bacterium. Lineage (GTDB taxonomy): Bacteria > Bacillota > Clostridia > RUG12999 > RUG12999 > CAKVOK01. The sequence goes on along the minus strand of CAYQKW010000003.1, from coordinate 22,152 downwards.
ACTCGCCGCAAATGTATGGAACAAAATTACACTTGTAATGGATATGAGTGCAAAAGAACTTACATACAACGATAACGATACTGTAAAAAAAGTATCGAACATCAAACCTACAGCACTTGTTGTGAACGGTAAAAGATATATTCCGACAAAAACCGACGTCATATCGGTTGAAAGCAGAAGAAACTATATTGAACCTTATAAGGTAAACAATGTGTTCACTCAAGACGGTATTGTTTATATGGATTATTATAAAACATATACAACAACGGAAGCAGCAGTAACTGAACTTATTACGGACAGAGAAACATATCTTGTAAGTAAATATATTGATAATTTGGATTTCTCCGAGGGCAACAGACCTACAGAAGCATGGCAGGGACTTGTAACTTTTGAAAATGATGAAGCAATTTTCAATACAGAAGTTAAAACTGTTGATGGAAAAACTTACCAAAATCCGGGATTTCATGCTTCACACATTTCAAACTATATTGACGGTAAAAATAAATTCCTTGTTCTTGAGTTTGCGGTGAAGTCAGATGCAAAATTGAAAAACTATTTGCGTATATGGAATAGCAATGACTTTAGCTTTAACGGCGAATCGCTTAAAGTGCCGGGATTTGGAAACGTTGCACTTGAAGCAAAAACATATCACAATGTTGTTTATGTTGTGAATATCGAAAATGCAACAGCAGATGCCAATAATTCAATTACGGGTATGAAACCGTATCTCATGTATATAGACGGTGAAAAATATAAACCGAGTAATAACAACGATATAAGTTTCGGAAATGCTCATAACAGAATGTGGATAAATTCAACTGATAAAAATAATACGGCAACAACAGCAGATATAGTATATATGGACTATTACAAAACATATATTGCCGATTCAAAAGAAGTTGAAGATGATGCAACATATCTTAAAACCACAACAAAATATACTCCGGTAAATATGATTGTGAACAGAGATTTTGATTATAAAGGCGATTTAAGTACAGGTGCACAAGGTATACTTCCGGTTATGACGACAGAAAACGGCAAAGGAGTTGTGTATTTCAATTCAAACAATGCAAAAGAAGCAGATAACTCATATTCCAACATCGGATTTTACGATGATATTAAATTTGCCGATATGAAAGAAGATTACGTTGTTCTTGAAACAGGATTAAAATTCGGAAATACAGATGCGAAAAATATATGTCTTTTCGGTGCTATGGTAAGAGTTGTCGGAAACGGCGATGAAGCAATACTCAGACTTCAGTCTGATACGGGTGCTTATAATACAGGAATAGACAGAAACGTTTGGTATGATGTATCACTTGTTCTTGACCGCAGCACATTTGAGGAAGACGGTAATTTAAAAGCGGTTAAGCTTGCGGTAGGTGACAGCGAAATTAATCTTGAACAGAATAATATTGTATGGACATCGGCAAATAAGAACAGAAACGCAAATACCGTATATATTGAAAATAATAAAGACAATATTGAGTTTTGGCTTGACTATTACAAAGCTTACACAATTGAAAAAGAAGCATATGCTTTCGCAGGTACAAGCAAATATACAATGCAAGACCTTATCTATGATTATGAATTTGATGTAAAAGCAGGAAACAAATTCCACGACGGTAAGCGTGAAGCGGTTACGCTGTCAGATGGAACAAAAGCGGTTAAACTCACAGCTTATACGGGAACGAAAGGTGCAAACGGCGGATTTGAAATATATGCGGGCGACGGCACGGGTACGGTAGCGATAGAAACAAAAGTTATGATACCGGAAAATGACGGAGCATCAAGCTATTGCTTGGCAAATATTATAGATCTTAAAGCCAAAACCGCATCGGAGGAAAACGGTGAAGATACGCTTGCAGTATCTCTTTACGATGGCGAGAGTAATATTGTTGAAGATTTAGCATTCGGTGAATGGCATACATTTGAAGTTGTGGTTGATAACGATAACAAAAAATATCTCACAATCACAATAGACGGAACAAAATACGATATAGCAAACGGATTCCGTTCAACCGCAAGCGGCAGCAATACAACAAGATATTATGTTGAGGGTAAAACTGATGCGGAACTCACTGAAACAAAATCGCACATAATGTATATGGATTATATGAAATCATATAAAATCAACGATTATATTTCAGCTCCGAAATATACGGACAAAAACGGAGAAACGGCAACTGCGCTTGCACTCGGCGAAATACTCAACATATCCGTTGATGTGAATGCGGAAATAAAATCTGCACCTGAAGCCGTAGCGGCAGTGCTTTACAGCGGAAACAAACTTGTATCTGTAACAAAAGGCACATATAATTCGGAAAACGGAAAAATAACGGCACAAATATCCGTTCCGTCCGAAATAACAAATCCGGAAGTTAAAGTTCTGTTCTGGGACGGAATAAATGCAATTAAACCCGTAGCGGCAGCAGATACATTCCCGAAAAAATAATCGCATAAGCGAAAAATAAAAACGTGGGGCGGACGACCCTGTCCGCCCGACAATGATTATATGTCAGTTTCGGCATAAACCGAAAAAAAGGAAAGGATGAGAAAATTGAAAAAAATATTTTCAATATTGCTGATAGCGGTTTTCATACCGATGTTCGGTGTGTACGCACAGAAAACGGAATATCCTGTCGGCGAATATATAGATAACTGGGATTTTTCGTCGGTGAACGATTCACCCGGAACTCCTTTTTCGGTATTGCCGGAACTTGTAACCAAAGACGGAGTTGTTGCCGGAAAATTTGACCCGAACAAAAACGGAAAGAACACGGGATTTATAATTTCGGGCTGGTCGGATATTCAAAACGACCTTGTTGTTTTGGAAACACGCCTGAAAGCCGAACAGGATATGAAAAATCCGTTCCGCATACTCGATACAGCTCAAATATATTACAAAGGCTCGCAGCTCAATGTTAAAGGATTTGACAAAATATCGCTCACTGTAGGTGAATGGCATGAAATACGGCTTATACTCGATATAAGCCAAAAAGTAGTAACGGGAAACACGGTATCAAATATAAAACCGATAAGCCTAACCGTGAACGGCAGTGAATATACACCTTCAAATAACGATACAATGACACTGAAAGACAGACGAAATTTCATTGAACCGTTAAAGGAAAATGATGTTTTGGCAAAAAACGGAGATATACTTTATATGGATTATTTTAAAACATATACGGTATATGACGAAAAATACGATTCCGCAGACGAAAATCGAGAAGCATATCCGGTGGTTGAAATGATTGAAAACATAAAATTCGACACGGACGAAGATATGCCGAAAACGGCATTCAACGTACTTCCCGAACGTATAAAGGACGGAACCGTTAAATTCAATGCTTATGCAAACGGTGCAAACACGGGGTTTATACCTAAAAATTGGGTGAACAAAGATGGCGGTTACGCAGTTTTTGAAACACGTGTGAAAGCCGAAAAGAAAATGAATAAAACATTGCATCTGCTCGATGCAAATCAAATAAAATATAACGGCGATACTCTGAATGTAAAAGGATTTAATCCAATATCGGCAACCGCAGGACGGTGGCATACAGTTGTTCTCATTATGGATATGAGTGAAAAAATCGTAACGGGCGATAGTGCGGAAAATATCAAACCCGTGAAACTCATTGTGAACGGCAGAGAATATCTTCCGCAAAACACGGACACCCTATCAATTTCCAATCGCCGTAATTTTATAGAACCGTCCGAAACGGAAGAAGCGGTGTATATGGATTATTATAAAATATATACAAGCTATAATGCCGATAAATATCTTGTGAATGCGGATTTTTACCGTATTCCGTATGAACTTAAGGCATTTTCCGAGTTCCCCGAAACCGTATTTTATGAGGATAAAACCGCCGCAAAATTTTCCGTATCGGAAAACGATGTAAACACGGGATTTGAAGTTCCTTATTTATGGAAGGGCGAAAGCGGTGAAATGGTTTTTGAAACGTCAATAAAGTTTACCGGCGGATTGGGACTTGCAACGGAATATTTCATGACGCTTTTCGCAATAACTCCGAGCAGCGGAAACTCTGCGGCAACAATAAGCAACACTGGATATGCCGTTGAAGAAAATATGTGGTATGATATAAAAGTCAAAATGAATTTGGGCGAAAAACTTATAAAATCAATCACAATAAACAATACGGAATATAAGCTGAATAAGGAAATGGACAGTGCCATGTTCAACAATAACCGCAAAATGATTATAGTACAGAATCATTCAACGGCAGGCACAGTTGAAATGTATATGGATTATCTGCGTATTTATCTTCCGCTTGCGGCAGAACCTCCGGTTAAAACGGATGCCGAAACGGCGGCAAAACTTGAAGCGGATAAAAGAATAATACTTGAACGAATAAAAGAAGATTTAAAACCGAATTCTTCCGATGATACGGCTGTTTCCGAATATATCGGCAGCGTATCTGCGGACGGAACGTTTTCGGATTTGAATTACACATCGGCTGTGGACAGAATGACACATATAACACGCACGGCAGAGATGAGCAGAGCTTATGCATACGAAAAATCGTTTTTTTTCAAAGATGAAACATTGCTTGAAAAGACACTTGAAGCATTAAGGTTTTTTGCAAGTAAAGAATATAAAATAAACACTGTGGGAACATCCGGCGGTTGGGACCTTTGGATGAACGTACCGTCGCAGTTGGCACAATCAATGTATTATCTTGTTATTTCGGGTGTGGATATTCCAAAAGATATATTGTATGAAGCCGATACATATTGGTTCGACTTGTGCCACAGGGCGGACGGCAATGCAAAAACATTTTGTTATGCACTTTCAAATTGTTCCACAACAGCATCAATATGGCAATATCTTGCAATTGTGTTTGACGATACAAAATATATTGATTTGATTTACGATAATGTGTTAAAAGGCACATATAACCATACGGACGGCGGAGAATACGGTGTTGAAGATAATGAAACGGGATATACCGAAGTGCGTGGTAAAAGCTATTTCGGCAGCGGACTCTATCCCGATTGGAGTTATATTGAACACGGTCCCATGCATTATACATTTGGATACGGCAGACAGCTTATGCTGGGCGGAACTTGCAGATACATAAAATATGCCGTAGGAACGCAAAGGCAGTTCACGGCAGAGGAACTTTCGCAGATGTCTGGATTTTTGCTCGAAAATTATCGCTGGCTTATGCGAGGTTCAAACAGTGAATATACGGGGCTGCAAAGAAGTATCACAAATGCTGTGTCGAGCGGTAAAGGAACAAACGGTGCAAGCACGGATTTGAAACTGTTTTGCAAATATCTGCTTGAAGAACCGAATATTCCGAGAAAAGCGGAGCTGGAACAGCTTTTGACGGAATTGGAGGAAAACAAGGAGCAAAGTTATGTGCGAGGTAACCGCCATTATTGGACGAGCGATATTACGGCACATCACAGGGACGGATATTTTGCGGCAGTCAAACTAACAAGTAACCGCACATTAAAAAGCGAAACTTTGGGCGAAAACGGAACAAACAATTTTTATATGTCGGACGGACAACTTCAGCTTTATGTAACCGGCAAAGAATATGAGGAGGTGCTTCCCGTATTCGATTGGGACAGACTTCCGGGTATTACGGCGGTACAGACGGACGGAGATGTGCCTGCAATTGCGGAGCTTTCCGAAAGCGAATGTTTCGGTGAAAAAAGTTTTTCGGGCGGTGCTTCAGACGGATATTACGGTGTGTCCGCAATGGATTATCACGTTAAACAGACAGGTGTAAACGCAAAAAAAGCGTGGTTTATGTTTGATGACGAAATTGTTGCACTCGGAGCGGGAATATCACTTGATGATGGTGCCGAGGGCGAAATAGCAACTTCCGTAAATCAGAGTATATTGGACGGAAACGTTATATACGGAGAAAACGGAAAAGAAAAAATGCTTGAGAAACAAACGGAATATACGGCGGATAACGTTGAATGGGTACATCATGCGAATATAGGATATATACTGCCGAACGGTCAGAATATCTGCATATCGGATAAGGCACAGACAGGTAACGGAATGAGAAACGGTGTTTCGCATTCTTCCGGAAAATCTTATACACGCAACATATTCAGCCTGACGATTAATAATAAGTCAGATGATGGAAATTACGCTTATATAGCGGTTCCGGGTAAATCAAAAGAAGAATTTTTGAAATATAAAAACGAAAACAATATTGAAATCTGCATGAACACAAGCAAAATTCAAGCAGTATACAATAAAAAATCCGATATTCTTCAAGCCGTATTCTATGAAAACGGCACGGTGGAAACCGAAAACGGATTAAAAATAAGCGTCGATAGACCCTGCATAGTCATGGTGAGAAAAATAAACGGCGCATATCAGATAACGATGCAAAATCCCGAAAACGAAAATATTTCGGTTAAGTTTGCAATAAATAAAAGATTGAATAATATGACGTATAACGAAGAAAACGGCATGAGCGAAACAACCGTTACAAACCGAACGGGACTTTATGCCGGACAAAGCGTTACGGATGTATATACGGAAACGGGAACGGATATTGCCGTATATCCGCTTTCCGTGAGGAATGATGACGGGAATTTAATTTCCGAACTTTGCGGCGGCAATATGGAAGCCGAAATAAAATTATACAGCGATAACGGCGAAAATATAAAACTATATACGGCAGTGTATGATAAAAGCGGAAAATTGTTAAGCGTAACGGAAAATAAATATACGCTGCAAGGCAAAACGGCTGCCGATATAAATGTTAAAATTCCGAAAGCGGAAGCAATCAATTCTTCGTGCAGCATAAAAATGTTTGTGTGGAGCGATGGAAATCATAATCTTCCGAGAACGGCATCGGTTATTTTTCCAAAAGGAAAGGATGGTATAAGTTGAAAAAGATTTTTTCGATAATTATAATAGCGGTAATGTTATGTACGGGTATGGTATACGCAGAGGTTGCGGATGATGATACGGAACTGTTCCCGGTGGCATATTACATAGATAACTGGAGTTTTACCGAGGCGGAAAACGACAAGCCGACAAAGTCTTGGCAGCAATTGCCGATTTTTGAGGAAGATACAGCGGTTTTCGATACGAGCCGAAATTCAAAACATCCGTGTTTTGACGGAACGTCACTTAAAAGTTATGCGAATGAAAAATATATTGTTTTGGATTTCACGCTTAAAGGAACAAAAAAACTCATCGCACCTCTCAGAATTTTTGAAAACAACACAATTACATATAACGGAAATGCGATAACCGTAACCGGTTACGGTGCAATTTCAATCACGCAGAACGAATGGCACAGAATAACTTATGTACTGGATATGGAAAACACAACTATCGCAGGTAGCAAAGTTTCCGGCATAAAACCTCACGAACTGTATATTGACGGAGAAATTCAAACCAAAACAAAACCGAATGATACCACAAGTGTGGAAAATGTGAGAACTTGGCTGGAAATCAAAAACGGGCAGAACAATTCTGTGGATAATGCCGATGTTGCATATATGGGACATTACAGAACATATGTAATGGACAGAATTACGGTTAAGGATTCAAGCGTTAAATCCGGAGATGTAATTCCGCAAAACACGGAAGAAATAAAACTGGAATTTTCGCACACTGTTGATGCGGAAAGTGCAAAAACAAATGTAATATTGAAAAAAGACAATGATGAAGTTGTTTCTGCAGCTGTTTCGGCAGAGGGCAAAAACGTAACCGTTGTGCCTGAAAATGAGTTGGAATACGGCAGAAATTACATTGTTGTGATGACCGGGCTTTTGTCGGAGGACGGCAGCCTTAAATATGATGCGGAGGATATAAGCTTCTTCACAAAAAATCAACCGCTGTATAAATTCGGTGATATAAGTGCCGACGGCAAAATCAATATCACGAGCAGCTGGCCGGAAAACCGTACGGCAGTGTTTACTGTGTGTACCTATAATTCCGACGGTATGCTTGCGGATGTAAAATCAATCAAAGAAGAACTTGCGTACGATACGGCAAAAGAAATAACGCTTACGGAAAACATACCGCAGAGCGGAAAAATCAAAGTGTTTGTGTTCGACGGAGATTTAAGTCTTGCATATGCGGCGTTTACGGCGGATATATCGAACGGAGCTATTGAGGGAACGGAGGTATATTAACGTGAAAAAAATTATAGGATTATTGCTGACGGTATTAATGTGTTTGTCCGCAGTTCCGGTTTTTGCGGAAAGCGATGTGGAGATTATTTCACAGCGTATCAGAGCCGATGTGTGGCAGTCGTATGTAAATTCCGCCGGTAATACTTATTATGTAAAAACATATGACCCGGAATTTGTTAAACTGTTGCAGGATAACGGCACGTTTTCAGATGTAAACTATGCGGAACCGCAGGGCAGAGCAACGCACCTGGCACGTTTGTCGTCGCTTGTGAGTAGCTATGTTGCACCGAGTACGGAAAATTATCATAATGCGGAATTGCTTAAAAAAATAAGAAAATCGCTTGAGTATTTTTGTCTTGCGGAGTTTGACGATGTCGGAGCCGGCAACAGCGGCTGGGACGATTGGATTGCATATCCTACTGTTCTGGGAGAAATAATATGTACATTGATGGAGGAAGGAATTGAAATTCCGAGCAATGTTCTTTCAAGAGCAAGAGAATGGTATTTCAGAAAATGGGAAGAACGTGAAAACGGAGCATATCGATTCTGTACAGCAAACAACAACATAACGGTTACGGCAACAATGTGGCGGTATATTGCGGCTATATATAACGAAGAAGATACGCTCAGAATGATGTTTGAAGAATGTACAAACGATTGGAAAACCTATGGTGACGGTATTGCGAGTTATGAGGACGGCGAAAGTGCATCGCCAATATTGGACAGACAGGACAAAAGCCATTATATGGGACAAGGAATATATCCGGACGGCACATATTTGGCACACGGGGAAATGCTTTATTTGAGAGGATACGGCAACCAGTGGATGAACGGTGTATTGCCTATATTGAAATATGCTGCCGGAACGGAATTTGCCGCACCGGTGGAAAAACTTCAGGTTTTGGCAGATATGGTGCTTGATTCCTTTGCATGGTCAAGAAGAGGTGAGGGAGCCGAATTTTGGTCGCTTGGTCGTACTTTGGAAAGAGGAAACGGAACACGTGAACAATATCTTGTATATTACATAAACGGATTACTCGAAGAACCCACAATGCCCAGACGTGACGAACTCATCGCATTGAGAGATGCCGTTTTAAACGATACAGAAAAATCACACAGTTATGTAACGGGTAACAAGGCATATTGGAACAGTGATTTCATGTCGCATCACCGTGAAAAATTCTATGCTTCAAGCAAAAGTACGTCAAATCGTTTGCTCAGAAGTGAAAAATTGAATTTGGACGGAAACAACCAATATTATATGGGTAACGGACTTGCAATTTTCACCGACGGACAAGAATATATAGACGTGCCGAAAGTGTGGGATTGGGACAGAATACCGGGACTTACCGCCGTTCAGTCGGACGATAACGTACCGGAATTACCGACAAACGCATACGGAAATAACATAAACTACGGATATAACAGCTTCCACGGCGTTGCCTCGGACGGAGAATACGGCTTTGCGGCATCGGACTACTCCGATACATACGGCGAAGTTGATGCAAAAAAATCATATTTCTTTTTCGATGACGAAGTGGTGGCACTCGGTGCCGGAATAAAAAGTGTTTCGGCAAATCCGCTGTATACTTCCATGAACCAATGTAATCTTGACGGTGATGTTAGCTACAGTGTGGGCGGCGAAGTTAAAACGCTTGAAAAGGAAACAAAACTTACGGTGGAAAATGCGGAATGGGTATATCATGATAATATAGGATATATCACACCCGGAGAACAAACAATTTCGTTTGCAAACAAAAGTCAAACAGGTAACGGCTTAAGAATAGGCGACGAAAGAGAACCGTATGTAACAAAAGAAGTGTTCAGTGCCGGTATAGAACACGGAACAAATCCAAAAGGCGGTACATACACATATATTTTGGTTCCGGGCGAAAACATGGAATATGTTGCGGAATATGCAAAAGCACCGAAAGTCCAGATATTGCGTAACGACACCGAAGTACAGGCGGTTTATCATCCCGAATGCGAAGTTCTTCAGGCGGTATTCAGAAAAGCGGGCGAACTGGAATTTGGCGATTCCAAAAAAATCAGTGTAGACAGACCGTGTATGATAATGGTGCGTAAAATCGCCAGCGGATATGAAGTGGTTATGCAAAATCCGGAACAAAAGTATATAACGGTGAATTTCGGTATTAATGAGAAAATGGAAGCGGCAGGCTCTGTTTGGAACGAAGAAAGCGGAATGCTTTATATTCCGATGACAACCGTGAACGGTGCAACATGGCTCGGTCAGAGTGTTATAAAATATCTCTTAAGCGACATGACTTGCGAAACCGAGTATAACGAAGAAACCGGAATGATAAACATAAGCGGACTTATGCCGTTTGAATATGTTGAAAAGATGTTTGTGAAAATACTCGGAGAAAACGGAAAGAGTGAAATTTTCACAACCGGTATAAACGATGATTATACTTATAATCTGGATATAGATACGTCAAAAATGGCGGGCGATTATAAACTTACGGTTTATACCGCTGCGGATATGGAACCGTTTGAGTTCGATGTTACGGTATCGGATAACAATCCGGATAACGTAATTTTTGCGGATACCGTGAATCATTGGGTGAGAGATTATGCGGCACATCTTGCGGCAGTCGGAATAATAAAAGGCGACGGCAATGCAAATGTTCGTCCGGACGATAATATCACTTACGATGAAATGATTAAAATCGTTACACGAGTTATAAAACTTAAAAAATCTGAGACGGATATATCCGAAGAATATTCGGACGAAGTCGATTATGTAATTAAAAATAATATTCTCCCGGCTTATATAACGGAAAATTTCAACCCGAACAGCTTTATGACAAGGGAAGATATGATAACGTGCATTATGGCTATGGCAGATTATGCGGAAATGGTTCCGGAAGGGAATGGTGCGTCGGAACCGCCGATGGATTTGACATCTGCAACATATCGGTGCTACAATGCATTAAACCGTGCGTGGAACAGCGGACTTATACATGGCGACGGCGAGGGAATAAAACCTTTTGGATGTGCAACGCGCGGCGAAGTGATTAAAATTGTTGATACAATTTTAATAAAATAGATTATTGGGGCTGTGACAAAATGATTTTAAAAATCGTATTGTCACAGCCCCGTATTGAGTAAAAAAAGAAAATTCTTGACAAAACAAAGATTGTGTTATAAAATAATATTGTCGGTATATAATAAATGTGTCCGTAAAATATCCGCGGACGGGAAAGGAATGATTATATGCCGGCTGTACGCACAGACCTTGCGCTTGAAGCGCATGAAACCTGCGGTACACATGATACAGTGGGAATAAAAGTTAAAAAACGTCATCAAAACGGTGCGGAAATTACGATTGTGGATATTTTGAACGAAACGGGAGAACAGCGTCTCGGAAAAAATATGGGTACGTATATTACAATTGAAGCCGAAAACATGAAGTATTCGGAAGATGACGAACGTGAAAACATATGTTCGCTCGTGTCGGAAAGTCTTGCCGCATTGTTAGACAAGCATAATATATCGGGTACAATACTTGCGGTGGGGTTGGGAAACCGACAAATCACTCCTGATGCACTCGGTCCGAAAGTTATATCAAAAATAGAGGTTACGCGTCATCTTTTTGAATATATGCCGAAAAGTGTTTGCAAGGGTGCACGAAGTGTATGTGCCATTGCTCCCGATGTACTGGGGAATACGGGGATAGAAACACTTGAAATAATACGCGGAATCAAAGAAAAGGTGAGTCCGGATGCAATAATAGCGATTGACGCGCTTGCGGCAGGAAATCCATCAAGAGTGGGCAATACCGTGCAAATTTCCGACAGCGGCATACACCCAGGCGGAGGCGTTGGAAACAGACGAAGAGGTCTCACGGAAAAAAATTTGAAAATACCTGTTATAGCGGTGGGAGTTCCAACTGTTGTGGATGCAAAAACAATGGTATATGCGGCACTCGAAAAAGCCGGAGAAAAAAATGCCGATGTGCTTGCCGAAAAAGCCGGAGGTGCCGATATGATGGTCACACCGAAAGATATAGATATGATAATCGAAACGTCGGCAGAAATTGTTGCACACGGAATAAACATGGGTTTGCATAAATTGTTGCGGAAGGATTAATGGAGGTTAATATGATAAATACACCCATATCGGAAATTAAAGGAATCGGAGAAAGCAGAAGCAAACTGTTGCTCAAACTCGGTATAAAAACCGTGAATGATATGCTATATTTTGTACCGAGACAAATGGAAGACAGAAGTGAAATCCGCCCGATAAAAGATTTGCGAAGCGGTGAAAATGCCGCTGTTTTTGCCGAACTTATTACCGAAGTCGAAGAAATGCACATCAGGAAAAATCTTGTTATATACAAAGCGGTTGCAAGCGACGGTACCGGTGCGGTAATGCTGAATTGGTATAACAACAAATATATTAAATCATCGTTGAAAAAAGGACAGAAATATAAATTTTACGGAAAAACCGAGTATAAATACGGTAAGTTTGAAATGTCGGGAATAACCTATGAAAAAGCCGACGGCGATACATACATCGGCAGAGTTGTCCCGATATATCCGCTTACAAAAAATCTTCCGCAGAAAACAATGCAGAGCCTTATGCGTATCTGTGTTGAAAAGTATGTCGGAACGCTAAACGAATATATCGACGAGGATATACGTAAAAAATACGAATTGTGCGAAATAAATTTTGCATTGCGTGCCATACATTTTCCGAACGGAAAACATGAATATGAAATCGCGAGAAAACGGCTTATATTTGAAGAACTTATGCTTTTTCAGCTCGGAATTTTGAAAGTAAAAAAACAAAAACCTCAGGGCGAAAAGTTCAATACCGAAGGGATTTTTTGCGAATTTGCCGAAATGCTTCCGTTTGAACTTACCGATGCACAGAAAAAAGTAATCTTTGAGATATATGCGGATTTGTCGGGGAATGTCGGTATGAACAGGCTTGTGCAGGGAGATGTTGGTTCCGGAAAAACAGCTGTGGCGTTCGCGGCAATATATGCGGCATATAAAAACGGATTTCAATCGGCACTTATGGCACCGACAGAGGTTTTGGCATCACAGCATTTCAATACCGCAAAAAAATATTTCAATGATGACGAAATTGCATATTTGAGCGGCAGTGTGACGGGCAAACAAAAGTCAAATGAAATATTGAAAATAAAAAACGGTGAAGCCAAAATAATTATAGGCACTCATGCGTTGCTTGAAAGCAATGTCGAATTTAAAAATCTTCGCCTTGTTATAACCGATGAACAGCACAGATTCGGGGTAAAACAGCGTTTAACGCTTTCCGAAAAAGGTGACAAAGTACATATACTTATAATGTCGGCAACGCCGATTCCAAGAACACTCGCACTTATAATATACGGTGATTTGGATATTTCTGTTATAGATTCGGTTCCGCCCGGGCGGCAAAAAATAAGCACATATATCGTGGACGAATCAATGCGGACACGAATAAATAATTTTATTATAAAAAATGTTGAAGAGGGGCGGCAGGTATATATAATATGTCCGCTTGCCATGGAATCGGAAAAAATCGATATTAAAGCCGCCGAAGAACTGGCAAACGAATTGAGCGGCGGTGTACTTGCGAAGTATAATGTCAGTCTTCTTCACGGCAAAATGCGCCCGAAAGAAAAAAATGAAATAATGCGAAATTTTGCGGAGGGCAAAACCGACGTGCTTGTATCCACAACCGTAATTGAAGTCGGAATAAATGTTCCGAATGCAAGCGTGATGATAATTGAAAATGCGGAACGTTTCGGGCTTTCGCAGCTGCACCAGATACGCGGCAGAGTCGGCAGGGGAGAATATCGTTCTTATTGTGTTTTGTTTTCGCAGGACAAAGATAACGAACGGCTTAAAGTTTTGGCAAAAACAAACGATGGGTTTGAAGTGGCACGGAAAGACCTTGCACTGAGAGGTCCGGGCGATTTTCTCGGAACGCGTCAGCATGGACTTCCCGAATTTAAAATAGCCGACCTTGAAACAGATTTAAATGTAATGAAAAATGCCGGAAATGCGGCAAGAGAAATTTTGGAAAAAGACCCGGAATTAAAAAATAACATATTCCTGAAAGAAAAACTTAACGAGATGTTCAAAACCGTTATTAACGGCAATATCACGGGTTGACGAACGGCTGCCGTTTTATTCGGCGGATAAAAAATAAATTTTATTCATAATAACGCATAAATTGGGCAAAACTAAATTCAATAAAATATCCCTGTAAAAAATCCATGCCGGCACAGGGCGGCAGAATGGAGATTTGCCTATGAAAGAATTTGAATATGTAATTAAAGATGAACTCGGTATTCATGCACGCCCGGCGGGACTTCTCGTTAAATGTGCACAGAAATTTAAAAGCGATATTACGGTATCGTTCGGCGGAAAAACCGCCGATGCAAAACGACTTTTTAATTTAATGGGTCTTAATGTGAAAAAAGGCGATTCCGTTACGGTGTCCGTAATCGGAGAAGACGAAGACGCGGCAAAAGAATCCGTTATGAAGTTTTTCGGCGAAAATCTGTAAATCGGCGATGTATCGGGGAGGTATTCCGAAATGAAAGTGTTAAATGGCAAAGGAGTATGTGCCGGCGTCGTGAAAGGACAATTGCACTATTATAAAGAGAAAGAAACAAATATTAAACGTGTGCATATCGAAGATGCCGAAAAAGAATTTGAAAAACTTGAACGAGCAAAGGAGAAAGCGCTGGAACAGCTCAATTCACTGTATAATAAGGCTTTGCACGAGGTCGGCGAAGCCAATGCCGCAATATTTGATATTCACTGCATGATGATAAACGACCCGGACTACAACGAATCAATAAAAAACATAATAAATGTACAACGGGTTAATGCCGAATATGCCGTGTCTGTAACCGCCGAAAATTTTTCGTCCATGTTTAAAGAAATGGACGATGAATATATGCGCGCACGTGCGGTGGACGTGACGGATATATCAAACAGAATAATAGATTGTATGACGAATAACGCCGAAAAAGAAAATATGACATCGGTGTGCATAATCGGTGCAAAAGATTTAACGCCGAGCGAAACCGTACAGATGGATAAAGAAAATGTACTCGGTTTCATTACAACACTCGGCAGTTCAAATTCGCATATGGCAATACTTGCAAGAACAATGAATGTCCCGGCGGTTGTGAGTGTGGGGGAAGACTTGAAAAAATATGACGGCGAAACCGTTATTATAGACGGCGGAACGGGAACGGTGTATGTTTCTCCGGATGAAGAAACATCTGACCGTATGGAGAAAAAACAGCTTGAATTGCAAAAACATGATGAGCTTATGAGAAAGTATAAGGATAAAGAAACGATAACGTCAAGCGGCAAAAAAATACATCTTTATGCAAATATAGGCGGCGTATCGGACATAGGTGCGGCAATTTTAAACGATGCGGAAGGCATAGGTCTTTTGCGCAGTGAGTTTTTGTATCTTGAAAGCAACGATTATCCCACTGAACAGGAGCAGTTTGCGGTATATAAAAAAATTATAGAAAGCATGGGCGGTAAAAAGGTTATTATACGAACCCTTGACATAGGTGCCGATAAACAAATAGATTATTTCAAACTTGCGCGTGAAGAGAATCCGGCAATGGGATTCAGAGCAGTGAGAATATGCCTCAAACGCCCCGAAGTGTTCAAAACACAACTTCGTGCAATTCTTCGTGCATCGGCATTCGGAAAAGCCGCAATAATGTTTCCGATGATAATTTCCGTTGATGAGGTACGCCGCATAAAAACACTTCTTGAAGAAGTTAAAAATTCTCTTCGGGCAGAAAAAATTTCGTTTGACGAAGATATAGAAACAGGAATAATGATAGAAACCCCGGCCGCCGCACTTATAAGTGATATGCTTGCGGAGGAAGTGGATTTTTTCAGTATAGGCAGTAATGATTTAACACAGTACACCCTTGCGGCAGACCGTCAAAGCGAATTTATTGCCGAATTTTACAATCCGTATCACGATGCGGTGAAAAAACTTATAAAAATCACAATAAATAATGCTCATGAAAAAGGAATATGGGTGGGAATATGCGGTGAACTCGGCGGAGACTTAAAAATGACGGAATGGCTTGTTGAAAACGGAATTGATGAAATTTCCGTATCACCGCCGCTCATTCTTCCACTGCGAAAAACAATAATGCAATGCGGCTAAAGCCGCATTGCATTATGCCGAACACTCGCTTTATGCTATTGTGCTATAGGTATCGTTCAAAGTTATGCCGAAAATATGGCGGTCTATATCTCTTTAAACCATATTTCCTCAGGATTTCCACAGAGAAAATCCGCAATTTCCGTTGGGTCATCAAGACTGTGCGGATGATGTCCGACACTTTTTTTAACAATAAGACTTATTGTTCCGCCGTATCGTACATAATCGGCAAACAAAATTTTTCCGTTTTCGTTGAACGGTACAACCGTATCGCTGTCGCCGGCAACAAGCATAACGGGTATTTTATTTTCCAACAAAGAATTTATTTTATAAATCGGGCTGTCGGTAAAAGCTTTTATATCAGTTATATGATATATTTCCGAGCACATTTTTATATCCGGTTCACTTCCGTCACCTCTCATTATTCCGTAAGGCCAGCTCATTATATCAAGCACAGGTGCATCAAGATATATTTTATCGACCTTTTCCGGATGTACAGCAGTGAAATTCACCGTATAAAGTCCGCCGCGGCTGAAACCGAATATTATGGCTTTATTATTGAGTGAATATTTTTCTTCAACATATTTTTGAAATTTATACATTTCCTCTATGGCTTCCGGAGCACCGAACATATCGTGCAAAGCTATATTTATAAGATGATACCCTCTTTTTATCATTTCAACATCAACGCTGTCGAAGGCACCCAAAAATTCGGCACGCCATATATAAGGATTTCCATCCAACGGATTTTCGGGAATTACAACGGTACATTCATGACCGTTAAATTCAAATTCATCTGTTTTGAAATTATGATACATATTTTTTTCCTTTCGTAAAATATATAGGTATTTTCTGTATTGATTTTTGCAATGATTGGTCGGGCGGACAGGGTCGTCCGCCCCTACGGTTTGTTCAATTGATTAGATTTAATTCCACCATTGACAGGTTTTTGCAACGAATTTCATTTTCCGCATGAACATCGTGCAAACATAATTATGCATTGAATATGTTTGTCCCTGCTCCGCACCAAATAACGGTTAAGGGTACTGCAAAAACACAATACCCATATACAAACATATTATATATTAACTTTTATTGCTTCACCGGTTTCGGCAGATTTGAAAGCTGTTTCCATTACTTTAACAACTCTCCATGCCTGCTGAGGAGTGATTTTGAGCGGAGCTTTTCCCTCAATCGCATCTACGAGCTGGTCGTAAACAGGGTCTAAGTTATCAATAACATCAAGCGGTTCGGAAAGTTTGATTTCCTCTGTTGTATTCGGGTTTCTCGGTGCCATTGTTTTTGTGGGACCGGCTTTTGTATATACAATTTCTTCCGCCCATTCGCTGTCATCATCTTTTTTACGTATAATTTTGCCGTCGCAATCCCAGCTGTCTATCTGTAATGTGCCGTTTGAGCCGAGAACATACCAACGCGGATGCATAATATAGTTATTCGTACCGACTTCTATATGTGCCGTAAGTCCGCTTTCAAAAGTAAGTGTAAGGTGAACATTATCATCAATATCTTTATAATTTATCGAATACATTTTGCAATATACGTTTGTTACTTTTTCGTCTATCATATACATAATCTGGTCAATGAGATGAACACCCCAGTCAAGCATCATACCTCCGCCGAGTTCTTTTATTGTACGCCAACCTTTGGGCATACCTCTTGAACCCTCCACACGAGATTCGATTACGTAAACATCACCTATTTCACCGGCTTCAACGTGACGGCGCATAAGAATAAAATCTTTGTTCACACGTCTGTTCTGGTCAACTGTAAAAACCATACCCGTTTCTTCGGCAACAGCCATAATTTCTTCAAGTTCCGCACAAGTCGGTGTTACCGGTTTTTCGCACAATACGTGTTTTCCGGCACGAAGTGCATCAATCGCAATTTCTTTATGTACATCGTTATATGCCGAAACAAGAACTATATCTATATCTTTATCCGCAAGCAGTTCTTCTCTTGAAGAATAAGTTTTATAACCTTTTTCTTTAGCTGCTTCGATTCTTTCTTCTTTTATATCGTATACGCCTTTGACATATACTTTTGTATTACCTTTTGCAAGCTGTGTACAATGATGTCCGGCCATTCCGCCGAAACCCACAATACCCAATGCATATTTATCTTTAATCATTTTTCCAACCTCCGTGATAAATGGGTTTTAAGCCCACCACATATCGCCTTTCGACTCAAATATAATTGTTTCTTTTAAGAAAGCAATTGCTTTTTCAAGACCCTCTTTACCTGTCATAAGACTGTCCTCGTGTTCGATGCTGATGATGCCGTCGTAACCTACAAGTCTTAAATTACTCATAATATCTTTCCATGTCTGCAAATCGTGACCGTATCCCACGGAACGGAAAATCCACGAACGATTAATTTCGTCACCGTAATGTTTTGTATCGAGTACGCCGTTCACACCACAGTTAATCGGGTCGATTTTTGTATCTTTTGCATGGAAATGATATATTGCGCCGGCTTCACCGAGTTTACGTATCGCCGCAACTATGTCGATACCCTGCCAGAAAAGATGGCTTGGGTCAAGATTTGCACCTATTGTATCGCCAACGGCTTCACGCAGTTTAAGGCAAGTTTCAGGATTGTATACACAGAATCCCGGATGCATTTCAAGAGCTATTTTCTTAACTCCGTGTGCATTTGCAAATTTAACTGCTTCTTTCCAATAAGGAATCAAAACTTTGTTCCACTGATAATCCAATACTTCGAGGAAATCCTCAGGCCACGGGCATACTGCCCAGTTCGGTGTCATATCAACTTCACTTCCGCCGGGGCAACCTGAAAATGTTACAATTGTATCTATACCGAGTTGTTCGGCAAGCAGAACCGTTTTTTCAAAATCTTCCTGGAATTTTGCCGCAACTTCTTTTTTAGGATGTACGCAGTTTCCGTGACAGCTGAGTGCCGGAACTTCCAGATTATATTTTTTGAGTATTTCTTTAAATTCAGCGATTTTCTCCGGTTTTCCGAGATAATCATCCGGATTCAAATGTGTGTTTCCCGGACAGCCGCCGGCACCTATTTCCAAAGCCTGTACGCCGAGACCGCTTAAATATTTTGCTGCTTCTTCAAGAGATTTGTCGTATGTTGCTACTGTTAAAACTCCGAGTTTCATAATTTTTCATTACCTTTCCGCTCACTAAAAATATATGCGCAGCCATATGCGTGAGCATACACACAGCCGTTTGCGCAGTATCGTATTTATCCGATACGAATTTACATAAAATGATACATAATCATCGAAATGAGGCTTATCGGTGCGGTTTCCGTTCTTAAGATACGTTCGCCCAAAGTTACCGATTTCCCGTTTGCGGTTTCCGAAATATATTGCAGTTCTTCTTTTTCTATTCCGCCCTCCGGGCCGATAACAACCGCAATATTCGACACGTCACCGCACGATGACAATACGTTTTTCAACGTAATCTCTTTTTCATCCTCGTATGCGATTATAACGAGGTCGAAATTCTTCATTGTTTCAACGGCTTCTTTTAATCCTGCCGGAGATGTAACCTCCGGTACAATCCCCCGTCCGCATTGTTTTGCGGCAGAGAGTGCTATTTTATTCCAACGCTGTGTTTTTGCCGTTTTTTTCTTTTCATCTATTTTAACAACACATCTTTTCAGCATTAACGGAACAATTTCATAAACGCCGAGTTCAACCGACTTTTGTATAACGGTATCGAATTTTTCGCCTTTCGGCAATCCTTGAAATAACGTTATTTTTATATTACTTTCGCCTTTCGACGGTTCTTTTGTCTTTACTTCGGCAATAACCGTATCTTTTGAAATATCGGTTATTTCGCAGATATAGTCCAACCCGTCACCGCAGCAAGCAATAACGGTTTCTCCTTTTTCCATTCTGAGTACATTTGCAATATGATGTGCATCCTCGCCCGTCACACGGACAGTTTCTCCGTCGGTATCGCAAAAAAATCTATACATAAATTCACTTCTTATTCGTTTTTATAATCCCGGTGTTCAATAACCGTTCTGTAGTTTTTGTTTTTCAAAAATTCGCCGAGCCTTTCCGCAATTGTTACACTGCGGTGTTTGCCGCCCGTACAGCCGATTGATATTATGAGTTGATTTTTCCCTTCTTCAATATAATATGGGATTAAAAAGGTTATCATATCCTGCAATTTCTTTTCAAATTCAACCGTCTGCGGAAAACTCGTCACATAATCACGAACTTCACGATCCAGCCCGGATTTATGTTTTAGTTCTTCGATATAAAACGGATTCGGCAAAAAACGCACGTCAAAAACAAGATCCACATCCATAGGTATTCCGTTTTTAAATCCGAACGAAACAATATCTATCACAATTCCTTTATATTTGTTTCCTTTGCTGTATATCGAACACAGCTCCTCACGCAGCTGTAAGGTTGAAAGCGAAGTTGTATCTATTATATTATCCGCTATATTCCTTACATCTGACAAAAGCTTGCGTTCTTTGTTTATCCCGTCCGTAATGGTATCGCCGTCAGAAAGAGGATGCGAGCGTCGTGTTTCTTTATATCTTTTAACGAGCGTTTTTGTTGATGCATCCAAAAAAAGTATTTCATATGTAAAACCGGCTTTTTTAACCGCTTCGAGTGTTGTGAAAAGCTCGTTAAACAGGTTGCCGCCGCGCAAGTCCGTTACGAATGCGATTTTATCTATTTTCACATCCGAACGGCTGCACATCTGCGCAAACGGCAGCATAAGAGCCGGAGGCATATTATCTATGCAATAATAATCTATATCTTCAAGAAATTTTTTGGCACACGATTTGCCCGCTCCGCTCATTCCGGTAACAATCAAAAAATTCATTTATTTCACCTTATCTCCTGCCGATAATACGTACTTCCTCACACAAATCCACGCCGAATTTTTCATGTACGCATTGTTTTACATAATTTATAAGATTAATAACATCTTCACAAGTTGCATCTCCGGTATTTATCACAAATCCACAGTGTTTTTCCGATACAGCCGCGCCGCCGATACAATATCCGCGAAGTCCGCTGTCTTGTATGAGTTTGCCGGCAAAAAACCCTTCCGGTCTTTTAAAAGTGCTTCCGGCACTTGGAAATGTGAGAGGTTGTTTTTCGCGTCTGCGTTCGGCATAATCGCTCATTTGTGCCGAAATTTCCGATTTATTTTTATGTCCGAGCAAAAATTTCGCACCCGTTATTATATATTTTCCCGATGAAAAAATACTTTTCCTGTATCCGAAAAGGCATTCTTCGTTTGAAAATGTTTTCTCAATGCCGTCGGCGCCAATCGCATATACTTCATGCACAATGTCTTTAATTTCACCGCCGTAAGCTCCGGCATTCATAAATATCGCACCGCCGACAGTGCCGGGAATACCGCTTAATGTTTCAAATCCCGAAAGTGAATTTTCGGCCGCAATGTTTGCGGTTTTTGAAAGTTTTGCACCGGATTGTGCATAAATCATGCTATTCTCACACACTTCAATTTTGTTCAGTTGCTCCGTTGAAATTACCGCACCTTCAATTCCCTTGTCCGATACCAAAATATTAGAGCCGTTTCCGAGTATGAAATACGGCATATTGTTTTTTGAACATATTTCAAGAGCCGCAGAAAGTTCCGATGTGGTTTTCGGTACCAGAAAGTAATCCGCATTTCCACCTATTCTGAAAGTTGTATGCTTTTTCATACTTTCGTTTTCATAAACGCTAATTCCCTCAAAATACATTGCATAACCTCCGTTATCTGCCAAGGAATGCTGCACCGATTATGCCTGCATCATTACCCAATTGCGCAATTGCGA
>CAYQKW010000002.1:0-78293 GCA_964418245.1 uncultured Oscillospiraceae bacterium | reverse complement strand
GGCAATTTGAGGCAGACGGAGCAAAATATCTGCACGTGGTTGACCTTGACGGGGCGAAGGACGGAAATAATCCGAATTTTGAAGCAGTGCAAGAAATTGCTCGGAATACGGATATGTATGTTGAAATCGGCGGAGGTATCAGAAACGAAGAAATTATAGATAAATATTTATCTGCAGGTGTTGACAGGGTTATCCTCGGCACGGTTGCCGTAACGGATTTTGAATTTACAAAACGTATGACGGAAAAATACGGTGATAAAATTGCCGTGGGAGTTGATGCCAAAGACGGAATGGTTGCAATATGCGGATGGACAAAAATTACGGACGAACCGCTGATTGATTTCTGTAAGAAGATGGAAAGCATCGGAGTTAAAACCGTAATTTGCACGGATATTGCAAAAGACGGAGCAATGCAGGGATGTAGTTTTGAAATTTATGAGCAACTTAAAAAAGAAACAAATATGAATATAACGGCATCGGGCGGAGTATCTTCTTATGAAGATATAAAACGGCTTGCTGAACTCGATATATACGGGGCGATAGTCGGAAAAGCAATATACACCGGTGATGTGGATTTGAAAAAAGCAATTTTACTTGGAAGTGAGAAAAAGTGATAACGAAAAGAATTATTCCGTGTTTGGACGTTAAAAACGGACGTGTTGTTAAAGGTGTTAATTTTGAGGGATTGGCTGATGTTAATTCGCCGGTTGCACTTGCGGATTTTTACAGTAAAAACGGTGCGGACGAACTTGTTTTTTACGACATAACGGCATCAAGCGACGGAAGAAAATTATTTACGGATATATTGAAAGAAGTTGCATCTAAAGTGTTCATTCCGCTCACAGTTGGCGGAGGAATAAATACGGTTGATGATTTCGACAGAGTTTTGAAATGCGGTGCGGATAAAGTAAGCGTAAATTCAGGAGCAATAAAAAATCCGAAATTAATTTCGGAAGCGGCAGAAAAATACGGCAGTCAGTGCGTGGTGCTGTCGGCAGATATTAAACGTGTGGACGGCAAGTTTACACTGTTTGCCAAAGGCGGCAGAGAAAACACCGGAATAGATGCGATAGAATGGATAAAGCAAGGTGTGAAAAACGGTGCCGGAGAAATTGTTGTGAACAGTATAGATACGGACGGAGTTAAACGTGGGTTTGATTTGCCGATGCTTAAAGCGGTATGTGAAGTTGTGAATGTTCCCGTAATTGCTTCGGGCGGAGCGGGAAAAGAAGAAGATTTCGTAAATCTGTTCAAAGAAATTCCGGAAATAGATGCAGGACTTGCGGCTTCAATATTCCATTTCGGAGAGGTAAAAATAGAACATCTTAAAAATACGCTTAAAAACAATAATATAAATGTGAGGTAAATTATGAATATAAATGAACTTAAATTTGACGAAAAGGGACTTATACCGGCGATTGTTACGGACTATTATACAAAAGAGGTTTTAACGCTTGCGTATATGAATAAAGAAAGTCTTGAAATAACAATGAAAGAGGGCAAAACCTGTTTCTATTCGCGCTCCAGACAAGAGCTTTGGAGAAAAGGCGAAACATCGGGAAACTTTCAGCATGTTGTAAGCATTACGGCGGATTGTGACAAAGATGCGCTTACCGTTGTTGTAAAGAAAGACGGACCTGCGTGTCACACAGGTGCGGAATCGTGCTTTAACGATGTGATTTTCGGTGAGGAAGACAATTTTTCGCTTCAAAATCTCAAAAAGCTTATAGAGGGAAGAAAAACCGAGAAAAAAGAGGGTTCATACACAACGTATCTGTTTGAAAAAGGTATTGACAAAATACTTAAAAAAGTAGGCGAGGAGTCAACCGAAGTTATAATAGCGGCAAAGGCTGACGATAAAGCCGAAACGATTTATGAAATTGCCGACTTAACATATCATGTGCTTGTTCTTATGACAGAGATGGGTATTGATGTTAAAGATATATCGGACGAGCTTGCATCACGTCATGTCATAGATAAAAAAGTGAAACAGGAAAAGATGACAAAATGATGTATCTTTCAAATATTCACACACATACCGTGTTTTGTGACGGAGCGGATACGCCGGAAGAAATTGTTGAAGAAGCTTTAAAAAACAATATGCAAAGCATAGGTTTTTCGGGGCATTCCAAAACGGAGTTCGATTTAAGCTACTGCATGAAGAATGAAAATGACTATATTTCGGAAATACAAAGGCTGAAAGAAAAATATAAAGCAAAAATAAAAATATATTTGGGAATCGAACAGGATTTGTATTCAAATCCGCCTGTGTTTGATTATGATTTTATGATAGGCAGTACGCATTATGTGAATGCGAACGGTGTTATGCGCGATATTGATTTGAGCGAAGAATATATGCTTGAAACCGTAGAAAAACTTTACGGCGGTGATTTTCATGCATATGCAAAAGATTATTACGAAAATGTTGCGAAAATCGGTTTGAAATATAAAAAATGTATTATAGGTCATTTGGATTTGATAACGAAATTCAATGAAAATGAAAAACATTTTGAATATGATGAAAAATATTTCGATATTGCGTATAAAACAATCGACAAGCTGCACGGACGTGTTTTTGAAATAAATACGGGTGCGATGAGCCGAGGCTTTCGCAGCGAACCGTATCCGCATAAAAACTTGCTAAAGCGTATATGTGAAACGGGCGGAAAAATAATTGTAACAAGCGATTGCCACAACAAAGAAAATATTCTTTTCGGATTTGAACGTGCTTATGAAATTGCAAAAGAATGCGGTTTTAAAACATATACGATTTTACAACACAGAAAGTTTATAAATATTTATATATAAACAAAAGGATTGAAACTTGTGTCAAACAAGGTTCAGTCCTTTTATGTTTAAAATACTTATGATTCAATTTCGGATAGCTTGTCTATTTGCTCAATTTTTCGTCAATTGCTTTTGCCGCGGTTTTTCCGGCACCCATTGCCAAAATCACGGTTGCGGCACCGGTTACCGCATCTCCGCCGGCATATACGTTTTCGAGTGTTGTTTCACCGGTTTCTTCGGTAACTATAATTCCGCCTCTTTTATTCACTTCAAGACCCTCTGTTGTTGATTTTATAAGCGGATTCGGGCTTGTTCCGATTGACATTATAACACAATCCGTATCAAGCACAAACTCCGACCCGGAAATTTCAACCGGGCGTCTTCTGCCGGATTCGTCAGGTTCACCGAGTTCCATTTTTATGCATTTAAGACCTGTTGCACAGCCGTTTTTCGGATCACGCCTGTCATCGGGATTTTCATATCCCAAAATTTCTGTCGGATTACAGAGCAATTTAAATTCAATTCCTTCTTCCATTGCGTGTTCGACTTCTTCTTTACGTGCAGGAAGCTCTTCAAGACTTCTTCTGTATACAATATACACATGTTCCGCACCAAGTCGGAGTGCTGTTCTTGCGGCATCCATAGCAACGTTTCCGCCGCCCACAACCGCAACACTTTTTGCCTTGAGTATAGGTGTTGCCGAGTTTTTATCATAAGCTTTCATAAGATTGCTTCTTGTAAGAAATTCGTTTGCCGAATACACACCTTTAAGTGATTCTCCGGGTATACCCATAAATCTCGGAAGTCCCGCACCGCTCCCGATAAACACGGCTTCGTATCCCATATCAAATAGCTCGTCTATTGTTAAAGTCTTTCCGATAACCATGTTGGTTTCAACGTCAACTCCGAGAGCTTTCAGCGAATCAACTTCTTTTTTTACAATGTCTTTCGGAAGTCTGAATTCCGGTATACCGTACACAAGTACGCCTCCGGCAACATGAAGAGCTTCAAAAACCGTTACCTTATATCCTTTTTTCGCCAAATCTCCGGCGCACGTAAGTCCCGACGGTCCCGACCCGATTACAGCAACTTTATGACCGTTTTGTTCGGGAATTTTAACATTTTCCGCACTGTGCATATTGTGCCAATCGGCAACAAATCTCTCAAGACGACCTATTCCGACAGGTTCGCCTTTAACACCGCGAACACATTTGCTTTCGCACTGCGATTCCTGCGGACAAACTCTGCCGCATACCGCCGGCAAACTTGAAGATTCTGAAATTATTTGATATGCACCTTCAAAATCACCATCTTTTATTTTTGATATAAACGCCGGTATATGTATGTTTACCGGACAGCCGCTTACACACGGCATATTTTTGCAATTAAGACATCTTAATGCTTCATTGAGTGCGGTTTCTTCACCATATCCGGTTGCAACCTCATCAAAATTATGCGCGCGTACCATGGGTTCTTGTGACGGCATCGGATTTTTCTTTAAACTCATATTTGGTTTTGTCATTGTCGGTCAGCCTCCTTGTTTAAGAGATTGCAGGTATCTTCGTATGCATGACGTTCAAATTCTTTATACATTGTACCGCGTTCCATTGCTTCATCAAAATCAACTTCAAATCCGTCGAAATCAGGTCCGTCGACACAGGCAAATTTTGTTTTGCCGCCGACAGTAAGACGACAACCTCCACACATTCCCGTTCCGTCTATCATTATAGGGTTCATTGAAACCGTTGTTTTAACATTGTACGGTTTTGTTGTTGCAACAACAAACTTCATCATTATAAGCGGTCCTATGGTTATTACTTCATCAAAATTTTCTCCGGCTTCGATTTTTTCTTTAAGAGGAACAGTAACAACACCTTGTCTGCCGTATGACCCGTCGTCCGTCATTATGGTCAGACTGTCGGAACAGGCTTTAAATTCTTCTTCCAAAATAACAAGTTCTTCGTTTCTGAATCCGATTATTGAATGTACTTCGCAACCCGCGTCATGCAGTGCCTGAGCTATCGGAAGTGCTATGGCACAGCCCACTCCGCCGCCGACTATGCAAACTTTCTTTAAATTATCAAGTTTTGTCGGTTGCCCCAAAGGACCGACAAAATCGGCAAGACATTCTCCGGTTTTTTTGCTGTCGAGCAACTTCGTTGTTGCCCCAACAATTTGATATATAATTTTAACGCTTCCTTCTTCACGGTTAAATCCGGCTATGGTAAGCGGTATTCGTTCACCCTCGTCATTCACCCTCAAAATAATAAACTGCCCCGGTTTTGCCTTTGCGGCAACAAACGGTGCTTTTATTTCCATCATGGATACTGTCGGATTAAGCGATTTTTTATTTATAATTTCGTATCTCATAGTTTCTCCTTTCAGGTACAATACATATCCTGCGGAAAATATTTTGTTTTCCGCAGATATATATTATATAACAAACGCACATAAAAAGTCAATACAATATTTAACATCTCAAAAGGGCATTGTATTACCAACACCCTTTACGGATTCATGTGAACCGATTACACGTTAAATCTGAATAATATTATGTCGCCGTCCTGCACAACATATTCTTTTCCTTCCATTCGCACAAGACCTTTTTCTTTTGCCGCCGCCATTGTTTTGTTTTCTGTCAAATCTTTGAAAGAAACAACTTCGGCTTTAATAAATCCTCGTTCAAAATCGGAATGTATCTTACCTGCCGCCTGAGGTGCTTTCGTCCCTTTTTTTATTGTCCATGCACGCACTTCCGGTTCGCCGGCGGTAAGATAACTTATGAGCCCAAGCAACTTGTAACTTGCTTTAATAAGCCTGTCAAGCCCGGATTCCTCAAGCCCCATATCGGCAAGAAATACACCTTTATCTTCGGGTTCAAGTTCCGAAATTTCTTCTTCAATTCTTGCGCTTATCGGCAAAACTTCCGCGTTTTCTTTTGCCGCAAGTTCGGTAAGTCTTTTTACAAAATCATTGTTTTCTATACCGTCGGCAAAATCATTTTCAGAAACGTTCGCAACATATATTATAGGCTTTTTCGTAAGCAACGCAACTTCTTTTAAAATCTCGTTTTCATCGTCTGTAAGCTCTGCACTTCTTGCCGGTTTCCCATCTTCAAGAACTGTTTTTATTTTATCGAGAACAACAAGTTCCGTTTTATATTTTTTATCACCCGACTTTGCCATTTTACCGGTTTTTTCAATCCTTTTTTCAACCATTTCAAGGTCGGCAAATATAAGTTCGTAATTTATTGTTTCCACATCGCGTATGGGGTCTATGCTTCCGTCAACATGAACAATATTTGTATCTTCAAAACAACGTACAACATGAACAATTGCATCAACTTCGCGGATATGCGACAAAAATTTGTTTCCAAGCCCCTCTCCTTTGCTTGCACCTTTTACAAGACCGGCAATATCAACAAATTCAATTACCGCCGGCGTTATTTTTTTCGGATTATACATTTCGGCAAGTGTATCGAGACGCGAGTCGGGAACGGATACCACGCCGACATTCGGTTCTATTGTACAAAACGGATAATTGGCAGACTCTGCACCTGCTTTTGTTATCGCATTAAAAAGTGTGCTTTTCCCAACATTGGGCAAACCCACTATACCAAGTTTCATTATTTGCTTCATCCTTTCAGCCTATTTTAAATTAACTATATTTTTATTATACTACTTTATACACATTTTGTCAAGATTTTTTCACTGTTTGCACGGAATTTCATGGAATATTACAATTTTATGCTACACAAAGACGGTTTTTCTAAACATATTCAATGTTTATACAACGTGGCGGTATTTTCAATATGAATAATTATTGATTGCACAGTCACAGCAGTCGGTGTTTGGCACAGAGCTTGCGGCGACTGCCGAAAAACGCTACCAATTCATGGCGGCATTTTCGCAAAGCTTTTTGATATAATCGGTTCTTGCCAATGTATCAATCCATTTTTGCGGTATACTTTCATATCCGTACAGTACACCGGCAAGACCGCCGGCAACCGCCGCCGTTGTATCGGCATCATCGCCAAGACTTACGGCTTTCAATACACAATCTTTATAACTGTCTGTGGTCAATAGACACCATAAAGCGGCTTCAAGACAATCAATCACATATC
Organism: uncultured Oscillospiraceae bacterium; assembly: GCA_964418245.1. Lineage (GTDB taxonomy): Bacteria > Bacillota > Clostridia > RUG12999 > RUG12999 > CAKVOK01. The sequence goes on along the minus strand of CAYQKW010000002.1, from coordinate 71,383 downwards.
CGCTGCCGTATATCCGATTGATGCTGATTGTTGTAACATCAATATTTAATACACGCGCATAACTTGTTATTTCCGGGTTTTGTTCATAAAATTTTTTTGCGTTTGCAAGTCCGTCGTATACGGCGGATTTTGATTTGTTTTTCAGCAATTCCCACATTATAAAAGCATAAATTCCGCAGCCGGTTTGAGACTGCAAATGTCCGTGAGTTAATGCCGATACATTGTGTATGTAATTTATCTTTTTCTCAACGGAACATGAATTCAATTCAGAATAATAAAGATACAGCACAATCGGGATTATACGCACAAGAGAGCCGTTACCGTTGTCATATATGCTTGTTTGACCGCATTGAAGTGCCGGCATATCATATACAAAATAGTTCATAATAGATTTTCTTGTTGTCGAACCAATGTCAAACACTTCGCCCGTTGCGGTATATTCCGCACGGTTAAACCATTCAAAAAATTTTTGCATTATATCATTATAATCAATACCGTACATAAGGCTGTCCAAACAGGCAAGCGTCATGCTTGTATCATCCGACCATGTTCCGGGAGGATACGGATACGTTCCGAAACCGCGCATATCCGTGACAGGATTATCCATCAACTCTTCACGGCTCATAAATTCAGCCGGAACACCCAAAGCGTCACCGACAGCATGACCGAAAACAGCCGCTTTTATATTGTATTCTTTTTCATTCATTATAGTTTGATTCCCCTTTGTTTATAATGTTACCGAAAAGGCACACGCATTTATTTTATCATAGTTTCAATCATTTGTCCATACTTATGTGAAATATTTTTTGTAAAGATTTCTTGCAATGCGTTTTTTATTTTTTAAAAGATAAACTTAAGATTTTATATAGACAAAACCAAAAATTTGTGTTATACTTTATAAGAGAAATGTTTGAAAGGAAAAAATCTTATGAAAATAGGTTCAATCGAAACCGAAAACAATATATTTGCGGCTCCGCTTGCGGGGGTGACGAATAAAGTTTACAGAAAAATACTTAAAGATATGGGTGCCGGACTTTTATATACCGAAATGATAAGCGCAAAGGCACTGTGTTTCGGGGATAAAAAAACAATGCAGCTTATGAGTATAGATGAGGAAAAAGGACCTGTTGCCGTGCAGATATTCGGAAGTGAGCCTGATATAATGGCAGATGGGGCAAAAATTGCCGTTGAAACCGTGCGTCCGGACATAATAGACATAAACATGGGTTGTCCGGTACCGAAAGTAGCCGGAAACGGTGAGGGCAGTGCGCTGATGAAAAACCCCGAACTTGCAGGAGAAATAGTGAAAAAAGTTAAACTTGCGGTTAATATTCCCGTAACGGCAAAAATACGTTCGGGTTGGGACAATGACACAATAAATGCGGTTGAAGTTGCAAAAATACTTGAATATAACGGACTTGATGCGATTGCGGTTCACAGCAGAACACGTATGCAGTATTACAGCGGCACGGCAGACAGAAGCGTTATACGTGATGTTAAAAACGCCGTAAAAATCCCGGTTATCGGTAATGGGGATATATTTTCTCCGCAGTCCGCAGAAGATATGTTTGCATTTACGGGTTGTGATGCGGTTATGCTCGGCAGGGGTATTATGGGCAATCCGTGGCTTATGCGTGAATGTGTGGAATATATCGGCGGAAAACAAGTGACTGAACACAGCTTGAGCGATGTTATAGATATGGCGATATATCATACAGAAAAGCTTGTGGAAAGCAGGGGAGAAAATTACGGGATTAAGGAAGCACGTTCACACCTTACATGGTATGTTAAAGGATACAGAGGTGCCGCAAAAATAAAAAATCTTTTAACAAGTGCCGTAACCGTTGAGGAAATTAAAGAAATTTTTGATATGTGGCGCGAAAAAGAAGGTATTTAAATGAATTTTGTTACAAAACATATAAAACATATATCATGTGCATTGTTTGTTGCCGTGGCGGCAACTGTATATTTCTTCGGATATACCGCAAATAAACCGTATGAAGCAACAGTGTTTGCATTTGATACGTATATGCGGTTTGAACTTTACGGCAAAAATGCAAAAAATGCGGTAATTGCCGCCGAACAGCTTATATACGATGCGGAAAAGGAAATTAGCGTATATAAACCTGAAAGTGTTATATATAAATATAATCATGCGGAAGCCGGCGAAAAAATCAAATCCACCGAAAACGTGAGCGAGATTATCGAAAAGAGTATTTATATAAATGAAATAACAGATGGTGCATTTGATATAACGGTGTATCCGCTGTGTGAGCTGTGGAATGTTAAAAATGCATCGGTACCGCCATCGGACAAGGAGATAAATAAATGCCTTGAAGCGGTATCAAACAGTAAAATTGAAATAACAGACGGATATTTGATAAAACAAGAAAACACAATGCTTGACCTCGGAGGAATAGCAAAAGGGTATCTTTCGGATAAGATACGTACGATGATGAATGATTACGGCATAAAAAAAGGTATAATAAATCTTGGCGGAAACGTTGTCACAATAGGGGAGAAGAAAAACGATACACCGTGGAACATAGGCATTGCAGACCCCCATGAACCGAACGAAGCGATAACAAGCGTAGCCGTGACGGACGAAAATGTTATAACGTCCGGTGCATATCAAAGATATTTTGAATATGAAAACAAAATATATCATCACATAATTTCTCCGTATACCGGCTATCCTGCCGAAAGCGGACTTTCGTCCGTAACAATATGCGGAACAGACGGTACACTGTGTGACGGGCTTTCGACTGCCGTATTTATACTCGGCGGAGAAAAAGGCGGCGAGCTTGTTAAAAAGCTTAATCTTTCCGCAGTGCTGATTTCGACAGACGGTAAAATTACAAAAATAAATCAATAATGGCGTTTCCGAAATTCACGTGGAGTCATTCCTTTATAGTGTTTGAAAGTCTTTATAAAATAACTTAAATCGTTAAATCCGCAGGAAAAAGCTATTTCCGTGACGGGCAAATCGGTTCCGGTGAGTTTTCGTGCGGCACGCTCTATTCGGTAAGTGTTTAAATATTCCACGGGAGTTTTATCGGTAAGTTCCTTGAAAAATCGGCAGAAATATTTCGGCGACATACCGGCTGTGCTTGCCATATCTTCAAGCGTTATCGGAGTATCGTAGCAATTACGTATGAAATATAAAACATCTTTAAGTTTTGTTATGCTTTTGTTCACTTCCGCGCCGGATGATATTTTATAATATTTGTTGTCGGAAATTATGCCGAAAAATGTGTATAATGCACCGAGAGCCTTGAATTTTGCTCCGTCCTCATCGGATTTCATTGATTCAAACAAATTGTTTACCGTATCAAAAAAAATACTATCGTTATATTTGTAATATTCGGTCATCTCTATCATACGACTGCTTATGCCGAAAATAAAGTTTTTGCATTTGTTCACGGAAGTTTCGAGTACATCCGAAGAAAAAACAATACATTCGTATATGCAATTTTCGGGTGTTGCACCATGAACGACTTCACTGTTTACAACAATAACATCTCCGTCCGAAGCGGCGTATTCTTCGCCGTTTAAGGCAACAGTCAGCTTCCCCGATATAACACGTATTATTTCGAGTTGAGTGTGCCAATGATGTGCCATTTCATATTTCGGATGCATGCTGTCTATCATATATAATTGTATCGGAAAATCCTCACTTCCGTGTTGCTTTAATTCATTGTAACTCATATTTTCCTCCAAATGTGAATATTATTATACTTATATCTATTATAACACAAGTAATATACAAAAATCAAGTATATAATTATATTAGGACAAATTTTTGGTTCAATTCAAATGAAAGGATGATAAAAATGGCAGAAAACAGATTAATCGGCGATTATCCGGTTATAGGTATCCGTCCGACAATAGACGGAAGAAGAGGAGCTTTAAAAGTTCGAGAATCACTTGAAAATCAAACAATGAATATGGCAAAATCGGCAGCCGAACTCATTTCAAAAAATGTTAGATATTCCAACGGAGAACCTGTTAAGGTTATTATTGCGGATACAACAATAGGTCGTGTTGCTGAAGCTGCGGCATGTGCCGATAAATTCAAAAAAGCGGGAGTTGATATAACTCTTACGGTTACACCTTGCTGGTGTTACGGTTCGGAAACCATGGATATGGACCCGATGACAATAAAAGGTGTATGGGGATTTAACGGAACAGAACGCCCGGGTGCGGTTTATCTTGCATCGGTTCTTGCATCTCATGCACAGAAAGGACTTCCGGCATTCGGTATATACGGTCATGATGTTCAGGATGCGGACAGCACAGAAATTCCCGAAGATGTTCAGGAAAAGATTTTGCGTTTTGCAAGAGCGGCCGTTGCGGTTGCAACAATGAGAGGCAAATCATATTTGCAGATAGGCAGCATAACAATGGGTATCGGCGGTTCTATAATCAGCCCCGAATTTATTGAAGAATACCTCGGTATGCGTGTTGAATCCGTTGACGAAGTGGAAATCATCAGACGTATGACAGAGGGTATATACGACCACGAAGAATATGAAAAAGCACTTGCGTGGACAAAGAAAAATTGTCCCGAAGGTTTTGACAAAAACCCCGAATTTATTCGTGAATCCGACGAGAAAAAAGAGGAATCTTGGGAATTTGTCGTAAAAATGATGTGTATCATAAAAGACCTTTACAACGGCAATAAAAATCTTCCCGAGGGTAACGAAGAAGAGATGGTTGGTCACAACGCAATATGCGGAGGTTTCCAGGGTCAGCGCCAGTGGACAGACTTCTATCCGAACTGCGATTTTCCGGAATCCATGCTCAACTCTTCTTTCGACTGGAACGGAGCAAGAGAACCTTATATTCTTGCAACGGAAAACGATGTTCTTAACGGAATAGGTATGCTGTTCGGAAAACTTCTTACGGGTACTGCACAAATCTTTGCTGACGTAAGAACATACTGGAGTCCGGAAGCGGTTAAAAAAGCTACGGGCTACGAAATTGAAGGCAAAGCAAAAGAAGCCGGCGGATTTATACATCTCATTAACTCGGGTGCTGCTTGTATAGATGCTTGCGGCGAAGTTAAAGACGAAAACGGCAACGGCATAATAAAACCGTTCTGGGAAATGACGGAAGACGATATGCAGGCATGCCTTAAAGCCACAACATGGAATGCGGCAGACAAAGGATATTTCAGAGGCGGCGGGTTCTCATCAAGATTCTTAACAAGAAGCGAAATGCCGGCAACAATGATTCGTCTTAATCTTGTAAAAGGTTTGGGACCTGTTATTCAGATTGCAGAGGGTTACACAATAAATCTGCCTGACGAAGTTTCTGATACACTCTGGAAACGTACAGACTACACATGGCCTTGCACGTGGTTCGCTCCGAGAACAACAGGTGAAGGCGCATTCAAATCGGCATATGACGTTATGAACAACTGGGGTGCAAACCACGGTGCGATAAGTTACGGTCATATAGGTGCAGACCTTATCACACTTTGTTCAATGCTCAGAATACCGGTATGTATGCATAACGTTCCCGAAGAAAAAATCTTCAGACCGTCAGCATGGAATGCATTCGGTATGGATAAAGAGGGACAGGATTTCAGAGCTTGCCAAGCATATGGTCCTATGTATAAAAACATAAGATAATTATTAAATTTTAAAAGTGTTCGTAAAAAACATGTGTTTTTTGCGGACACTTTTTTTACAAGCAGTTGTATTAATAAATATCGGGAATACGAATGCGGAAAATTTGGCTTGCGGATGAACAGGAATGCATATTTTGCGGCAGCCTGTTGTACTTATGCGGAAACATCGCATATAATATAGTCGGAGAATAATAAGATTAAGGTTTTAACGCCCTGTCGGCCCACGGATAAGAGCGGATAAAATTTTGTGGGCAGAAAGGCTATGAAAAATTTATGCGGTTATACGGAACGCACAGAAGCAAAGCAAAATCGATTTTTTTAATATCGGTTTTGACTGTGTTGATTTTCGCTTTTTTCGTACATTCCGTTAAGGTGATAAATTCCGTTGCGAAAACGGTCGCCGTCCAAAAAACAACGAAAATAATGAATACTTGTGCATTGGAACATATAATCAAAGCCGGCGAACTTTATAATGCTATGCTTATTAAAGAAAAAAATTCCGACGGCACGGTTTCGGCAGTGGATACCAATGTACAAAAACTTAATTTGCTTCAAACGGACATTGCCGAAATAATGACAAAAGAACTGAAACAGAAACGAAAAACACATTTTCGTGTTTCGTTTGTGAATTTGCTCGGATATAATGTATTGTCGGATAAAGGAATAAAAATACCGATAGAATTTACGCCGATAACAATGGTGGAACCGAAATTTAAAGAAAGTTTTGTTTCAGCAGGTATAAACCAAACAATGTTGACTGTTAATCTGGAGATTTGTGCGGAAATTCGCATAAATGTTTTTCCGGCAGGGACGATGCAAAAAGTGATACACACAATACCGATTGCCAAAATTGTGATTGTGGGAGATACTCCCAACGGATTTTATCACGGTAATTTCAATTAAGTCTTGACAATTATCAAAAAATATACTATAATATACATTGAGTGTATTCTGATTTTTTCCATAATATAAATACAATATGAAAATTTTCAAAAAATCGGAATAAAATATAATTACCCGATAATGGATTTCGGAACAAGGAGACAACAATGAATATATTTAAACCGATGATTTTAACGGATTTGAAAAACTACACGACAAAACAGCTTTCAAAAGATATAATTGCAGGTATAATCGTTGCGGTTATTGCACTTCCGCTTTCAATTGCGCTCGCAATAGCATCCGGTGTCGCTCCGGAAGCCGGGATTTATACCGCTGTAATTGCCGGGTTTATTACATCGCTTTTGGGCGGTAGCAGTGTTCAGATTGCCGGTCCCACGGCGGCATTTGCAACCATTGTTGCCGGAATTGTTGCCGAAAAAGGTATGGATGGGCTTGTGATTGCGACTGTGCTTGCCGGTATATTCCTCGTTTTGATGGGTATATTCAAGCTCGGGAACTTAATTAAATTTATTCCGTTTTCAATAACCACCGGTTTCACGGCTGGTATCGCAATGACACTTGTAATCGGTCAGTTTAAAGATTTTACCGGCGTTACATATATGAACGGCGAAGCTCCGATTGAAACTCTTGAAAAGTTAGGTGCGTTTTTTGCGAATATCAATACGGTAAACGTTGAAGCGTTAATTGTCGGTGCTGTATGTCTTGCAATACTTTTTATAATGCCGAAGTTTTTCGATAAAATCCCGGCATCGCTCATTGCCGTTGTTGTCGGCACGGTTATGGTGAAAGGATTGGGTATGAACGTAAATACAATAGGCGATTTATATAACGTAAGCGGCGGATTAATGCACTTCACAATGCCGAAAATATCTTTTTCGCTTGTTTCTGATGTTATTCCGGATGCCGTTACAATTGCTGTGCTTGCGGGGATTGAATCTTTGCTTTCCTGTGTTGTTGCGGACGGTATGATAAACGGAAAACATCGCCCGAATACAGAACTTATCGCACAGGGTGCGGCTAACATATGTTCGGCACTTTTCGGCGGCATACCGGCAACCGGGGCTATTGCGCGTACAGCCGCAAATATAAAAAACGGCGGCAGAACGCCTATAGCCGGAATAGTACATTCGATTACACTTTTTGCTGTGCTTGCGGCACTTATGAAATATGCCGCATTCATTCCTATGCCGGCAATTGCGGCAATCCTTATAAACGTTGCATATAATATGTGCGGTTGGAAAACATTTGTAAATCTGTTGAAAACATCGCCGAAAAGTGATATTATCGTTCTTGTGTCAACGTTTTTGCTTACGGTTATTTTCGACCTTGTCGTTGCGATTGAATTCGGTGTTATTGCCGCATGTATATTGTTTATGAAACGTATGAGCGAAGAATCCGGAATCGAAAGATGGAAATATTCCGAAACCGATGATAATGATAAGCCGCTTATGAACGTGCCGTCGCACGTAAGCGTTTTTGAATTTAACGGTCCGATGTTTTTTGCCGTTGCAAATCAAATTTCGGATATTGTAATAAAACCGGGAATCACCTGCATAATATTACGTATGCGTTCGGTTATGTCGTTGGATACCGATGCACTGAGAGGATTTGAAGAACTGATTAAAAAATGCAAAGAAAAAGGTACAACGATTATTATGTCGCATGTCAATCCGCAGCCGGAAAAAGCAATGAAAAAATCCGGACTTTATGACCTTATAGGTGAAGAAAACTTCTGCTCGGATATAAATTCGGCAATGGAAACGGCGAAAAAGTGCATTTAAAAATACAGATTGGTAAATTGTTTGAAAAAGAGGCGGTTACATTGGAAAAAAACAAAAATTTCAATATGATTGTATGCACGGTTGTTATTGCTCTTTTGCTTGTGCTGTCGGTATTTTTATGTATTAACAAAGCAAATGCCAAAATGACACAATATTCTTTTGACGAACTTGAAGCAACAACGAAGCGGCTGGCGGAAGAGTGCAGTGAAAATGTTCATACCGATAATATTATACTCGGAGCAATGGCAAAATTAATTTCGGAACAGTCTTTAACCGATACAGAGAATATTGCAAAAATTATGAATTTTTACGATACCGAAAATTCGTATATATCAGAGGTGGTATTGCTTACTCCGGATAATATGTTCATAAGACAAAACGGAGAAATAGTGGATGCGTCCGGGAAAATTGATTTTATTGAGGAGTTGAAAAATGTAAATCGCGTATCAAAACGAAGATACAATGCCTTAAATCCGGATGAACTTGTGTTGTATAATATGGTTCCTGTTGTAAAAAACTCAAAAACAGAAGCCATACTTTGCGGTATAGTGCCGTTGGAATATGTATCGGAAAATTATGCGGCTTCAATATACGGCGGAAATTCGTTTATAATTCTTATAGATGCCGATAACGGTGAAGTTCTGCTTGATACCTGGCATGATACTCTCGGCAATTTATATGAATGGAATGACCGAGAAACGCTGATGGGGCACACTTTCAAAGAAACGGCAAACAATATGCGAAACGGTAAAAACGGTGATATGGCTTTTATATCCAAAACCGTTGGACGAACAATATATATGCATTATGAGCCGGTTGGAGTGAATAATTGGAGTTTGACACTCGGAGTTAGGGAAGATACCGCACTTGCCGGAACGAGGGCTGTCAGTAACACACTTTATATAATGGCGATAATAATAAGCTTGATTTTGCTTTTTTATATGGTGTTTATCATTTCGGAACTGCACAGTTCATATCGTATGGTATACCGCATGAGCATTACTGACATGGTAACAGGATTGAAAAACCGCAGTGCGTATGAAAATTACATAGCGGAAACAAAAAATAAAAAATTTAATACTGCCGTATGCATTTATACTGATATAAACGGTTTGCACGAAATGAACAATTTTTCCGGACACGATGCCGGAGATAAATTGCTTGTTACTGCCGCCAAATGTTTGAAGAAATATTTTTCGGACGATAATTTGTATCGTATCGGCGGCGATGAGTTTGTCGTGTTACTCGAAAAAATCGAGAAAGAAGAATGCGAAATGCTTATAAAACAAGTAATCGATGAACTGGAAAAAGTTGATTGTAGCATATCGTTCGGACTGTCGTTCCGCAAAAACGAAACCGGACTTGAACGAGTTGTTCGAGAGGCGGACGAAGAAATGTTAAAAAATAAAAAGAAATATTATGAGGAGATTTCAAAACGCAACATACGTTGAAATCGGAAAGGGAATATATAAATGGATTGCGTTGAATTGCTGTATATAATACGTATGATAGTCGCAAGTATATGCGGATTTTTAATAGGTCTTGAAAGAAAAAACAGGGCAAAAGAAGCCGGAATAAGAACGCATTGTGTGGTTGCGTGTGCGGCGGCATTAATGATGATTATTTCAAAATACGGATTTTCCGACACGGTTGTGGGTGCAAACGGAATGAGAGGTGCCGACGGTGCAAGGATTGCCGCACAGGTTGTCAGCGGAATAGGTTTTTTGGGTGCCGGAATGATATTTGTGCATAAAAATACCGTAACAGGCTTAACAACAGCTGCCGGCATATGGGCAACATCAGGCGTGGGCATGGCAATCGGTGCCGGAATGTATGTTATCGGAATTGCCGCAACGGCTATAATAATACTGGTGCAAATACTGTTTCATTTGAATTTCAACTGGCTTAAAATGCCAAAATCTCGCAAACTGACAATAAAAAACGTTAAAACGGAAAATTTCCAGAAAAAAATAACCGAATTACTTGAAAGTATCGGAATAAACGTTCATGAAGTATATATAGAAAAAGATAACGAAACAAAAATGCGTAAATATATTTTTGTGATTGAAATACCGGGGAAAATCGAAGAAGAAACGATAATCGACCTAATAGATTACGAATGTAAAATATCTTCCAATATGTAAAGAAGTGAAAATTATGGATTTTTTTGAGAAATATTCATCAAATACTCTTGCCGGGAGCGGCAATCAATATTTTTTTACAACCGATGATTCGGAAAAAATAAATATCGGCAGACTTTATTATAAGATATTTTCGTACGGAAAACATAAATATTCGTTTTTGTTCTCGAATATTGTTGACAGTACATACGCGGACGGAACGGTAAGTCAAAAAAATCGTGTATGCGACAGTTGGCATATAAACGGCATGAGAGTTGGTGTATGCGGCAGCTGCGGAGAAAATGAAGCGGATGAACCTTCGGAGTTTTATCCCGTTACGTTCGGCGGAAAAAGCGAAAAGGAAGTTATGCCGGGCGAATTTTTCGCAACTGATGAAATTGAACTTGACGTTTCGGAAAACGGATATATATGTATTGAGATAAGTTTTAACGGAAAAATGATTCCGTATCACGAGGAAAGCATAGTGCCGACTTTTGTATACAAAGACAACACATGGATTCCCTCGAAAAAACTTCCGTTTCCCGGTATGATAGGCTGTGATGCAAAGGCGAACAAGAAAATTGCTTTTCTGGGCGATTCGATTACACAGGGAATAGGAACGCCCGTAAATTCATATGAACATTGGAATGCGAAACTTGCCGAAAAACTTGGAAGCAAATATGCTTATTGGAACTTGGGGCTGGGTTACGGCAGGGCGGATGATGCCGCAAGCAACGGAGCCTGGCTTTATAAGGCAAAGCAAAACGATGTTGTGTTTGTATGTTTCGGTGTAAACGATATTTTGCAGGGGTTTTCTGCCGAACAAATAAAGAATAATTTAAAAACAATTGTATCAATATTAAAAGAAAGCGGAATAAAAGTTGTGCTGCAAACCGTACCGCCGTTTGACTATGCAGGCACTGATATAGAAAAATGGGAAAATATAAACCGATATATTAAAGAGGATTTGTCGAAGTATTCGGATTTTGTATTTGATAACGTACCGATACTGGGGGAGAGCGATGCAAATCCGTATTCGGCAAAATACGGCGGACATCCGAATGCCGATGGCTGTGCAAAATGGGCGGATGCACTTTATCGAGCAATTGTAAAAAATGCGGAACGCATTGCCATATAAAATAAAAAGGAGATAATTACAAATGAAAAAAATTTTATTTCAGGGAGATTCAATAACGGATTGCGGAAGAAACGAAGAAAGAGGAAGCATGATTTCAATAGGTCAGGGATATGCAATGCTTGTGTGTGCAGAACTCGGTTGCAAATATCCCAAGGAATATGAATTTGTAAACCGAGGCATAAGCGGCAACAGAATCGTTGATTTGTATGCAAGAATAAAAACAGATGTATGGAATTTGGAACCGGATGTATTCAGCATATTAATCGGCGTTAATGATGTTTGGCATGAACTTGCCGCACAAAACGGTGTTGACACAGAAAGATATGAAAATATGTATCGTACCATTGCCGAGGAAACACTCAAAAGATTTCCGAATATGAAAATGATGATACTTGAACCATTCGTTCTTAAAGCTTCGGCAACAGAAGAAAAATGGGATGAATTTAGAACCGAGGTTGAATTACGTGCCGCGGCGGCAAAGCGTGTTGCCGAAGAATATAATCTTATATTCGTTCCTTTGCAGGAAAAATTTGATGCGGCAGAAAAAAACACGAATGATGCATCATATTGGCTTGCAGACGGAGTTCACCCGACACCGGCAGGACACAAACTTATAGCCGCTGCATGGATTGACGCATTTAATAAGTATATAAAGTAGTTTGATGACATTCCTTTGATTTTTCCGCACCTAAAGTTTATATCAGGCTTTCGGTGCGGAAAATTTTAAACTTTTTTCGGATTTTATTATTAAGGGCTTGACAGGATAATCAATTTGTGATATAATAAAAGCAGAAAATCAATTTCGCAAAATATTAATTTTGCGAAATTGGGATATTTTTGCGAGGTTAACATGAAAACACTTGATTTTACGGATTCCCCTCCAATTCTTAAAGACTTTTTGAATTATCAGCTTGTAATCAAAGGAAAATCAAAAAATACGGTACGTGAATATTATTATGACCTGCGAACTTTTTTTAAATTTTTGAAATCACGCGAAGCCGATTACACCGATTTTAAAAATATTGTCATATCCGATGTTTCGGTTGATTTGATTAAAAAGGTTAATTTGAGTGTACTGTACGAGTACTTGTCATTCATAAATACGGAAATGGCAAATTCAGCAACCACACGTGCGCGAAAGGTTTCAAGCCTGCGTTCATTTTTTAGATATTTAACCGAGAAAGCCGAAATTTTAACGATAAATCCGGCATTAGAGCTTGATTCGCCGAAAATAAAAAAATCACTTCCAAAATATCTTTCCCTCGCCGAGTCAAAAAAATTGCTCGAATGCATAAACGGTAAAAATTTTGAACGTGACTACTGTATAATAACGTTATTTTTAAACTGCGGTATGCGGCTCTCTGAACTGACAAATATTAATATCAAAGATATTAAAGAAGATACTGTACGAATACTTGGCAAAGGTAATAAAGAACGCACAATTTATCTCAATAAAAGCTGTATTTCGGCGATAAACAATTATTTACGGGTGCGTCCGCATGATGGTGTAAAAGACCCGGGAGCGTTGTTTTTAAGCCGTGAAAATAGGCGGATTTCCGGCAGAATGGTTGAAAATATAGTAAAAAAATATATTAAAGCCGCGGGACTTGATACAAATAAATATTCACCGCACAAGTTGCGGCACACCGCGGCAACACTTCTTTATATGTACGGAGATGTCGATATAAGAATATTGCAGGAAATTCTCGGACACGAAAATTTAAATACAACCGAAATATATACACACGTCGAAAACAAATCTATTAAAGATGCGGTAAAAAAACATCCGCTTGCGTAATTATATCAATATTACATAAAATAATTTTTTCGTTAAAAATTTGTATGAATTTGCATAAAAACTATTGTGTTTTTTATAAATTTGTAGTATAATAAATATGGTATACCAAATTTCGGTGTCTCTCCCCCATTCGGTATATCACAACATTTGAAAAGAGGTAGTCGGCATGACAAAAATTGATATTATTTCCGGTTTTTTGGGAGCCGGAAAAACCACTGTTATAAAAAAACTTATATCCGAGGCACTAAACGGCGAAAAGCTTGTTCTGCTTGAAAACGAATTTGGTGAAATTGGCATAGACGGCGGATTTATGAAAGACGCCGGCATAAATGTTACGGAAATGAATTCCGGGTGTATTTGCTGTTCGCTTGTGGGTGATTTCAACAAAGCATTACGAATGCTTATAGAACAATATTCACCCGAAAGAATTATTATTGAGCCATCCGGTGTCGGAAAGCTTTCTGATGTTGTTGCGGCTGTTGAAGATGTGAGCCGCGATGAAGATATTGAGATAACCGGTAAAACAGCTGTTGTGGATGCAACAAAATGCAAAATGTACATCAAAAACTTCGGGGAATTTTTTAATAATCAGATAGAAAACGCGTCTGCAATTATTTTAAGCAGAACTCAAAAATTGAGCGATACAAAGCTTAAAGAAGCAGTTGAACTTATAAAAGAACATAATCACCATGCGCCGATAATCACGACACCGTGGGATATGTTAAGCGGAAAACAGATTTTGGACGTTATGTGCGGTGCAAACAAAAATCTTATAGAAGAACATCATCACGAGCATGACGAACATTGCGGTTGCCATGAGCATCATCACGAGCACGACGAACATTGCGGTTGTCACGAACATCATCATGAACACGATGAACACTGTGATTGCGGCTGTCATGACCACGAACATCACCACCATCACGCCGATGATGTATTTACCGATTTTGGTATTGAAACCACTGCAAAAATGTCTAAAGAGCATTTGGAAGAAGCACTTAAATTATTGTCTGATACCGATAAATACGGTTTTGTATTGCGCGCAAAAGGTATTTTGCCGACAACCGACGGTGGCTGGATACAGTTTGATTTTGTTCCGGAAGAATATGAAATTCGTGACGGTTCTCCCGATTATACCGGCAGGCTGTGCGTTATCGGCACAAATATCAAAAAACAGGAAATAACCGAACTGTTTGGTCTGTGATGAGGTGATACAATGGCAGAAGTAAAAAAAATACCCATATATCTTATAACGGGTTTTTTGGAAAGCGGAAAAACATCTTTCATAAAAGAAATTTTAAGCGAAGAAAGCTTTACCGCCGAAGACAGAACATTGTTAATTGTATGCGAAGAAGGTATGGAAGAATTTGAAGAAGATTTTTTAAAGGAAGCCGATACTTCGGTTATGTATTATGAAAATCTTGAAGATATAACCGAAGAAAGCCTTAAAGCCGCAGACATAATGCAAAACCCGACAAGAATTATAATCGAATATAACGGCATGTGGAAAATTGAAGATTTGTTTAAGGTTAAAAAGCCGGATACATGGGAACTTTTTCAAGTCGTTACAGTTGTTGATGCAACAAATTTCGAAGTATATTTAAACAATATGCGTTCGTTGTTTATGGACAAGTTTTCACGTTCCGATTTGATTGCATTTAATCGCTGTGATGAAAATACTGACAAGGGAATGTGCAGAAAAACAGCACGTGCAATGAGTCCGGGTTCTCAAATAATGTTTGAAAACACCGACGGAAGCATCGATGACGGGCGTGATTCACTCACTCTCCCCTACGACATCAGCGCTCCCGAAATTTCGGTTGACGATGACGACTTTGATATTTTTTATGTCGATGCAGTCGATAATCCCGAAAAATATGAAGGAAAAACAATAAAAATCAAAGGCATGATGTTTAAACACCCCAAACTGAAAAAAGGTGACTACGTATTTGGGCGTTATGCAATGACATGCTGTGCCGATGATATTGGGTTAATCGGATTTATTGCGGAATACGGCGGAAATGTAACGGAAAAAATTTGGGTCAAGCTTACCGCAAAAATAAAAACGGAATACAGCCCACTTCACGGCAGGGATAACTGCAAGCTGTGTATCTCGAAAATCGAACAATCAAAAAAACCCGAAGACGAGCTTGTGTATTTGAATTAAATATAATACAATTTTTTATAAAAGTTAGGTCGAATTTTTATGTAATAGTAATAAAAATTCGGTGAAAATCAAAAAAAGTGTTGGATTTTCTCTGAATTTAAGTTATAATATAAATATACAGTAATTATTTAGGAGGAATAATACAAATGTTAGTATCTGCAAAAGATATGCTTGAAAAAGCAAAAAAAGGCAAATATGCCGTAGGACAGTTCAACATCAATAATCTTGAATGGACAAAAGCCATACTGCTTACCGCACAGGAAAATAATTCACCGGTGATTTTGGGTGTTTCCGAAGGTGCCGGTAAATATATGTGTGGTTTCAAAACAATTGTGGGAATGGTAAAAGGTATGATTGAGGGGCTTAATATTACGGTTCCTGTTGCAATTCACCTCGACCACGGTTCGTATGAAGGCGCGAAAAAAGCTATTGACGCAGGATTTTCTTCTGTAATGTTTGACGGTTCGCATTACGCCATTGATGAAAATATTGAAAAAACAAAAGAAATTATTTCCATTGCAAACGCACAAGGGATTTCTGTTGAAGCGGAAGTCGGTGCGATAGGCGGAGAAGAAGACGGCGTTGTCGGCAGCGGAGAAGTTGCAGACCCCGATGAATGCAAAATGATTGCCGATTTGGGTGTTGATATGCTTGCCGCAGGTATCGGCAATATTCACGGAAAATATCCGGCAAATTGGCAAGGACTTAATTTTGATGTTTTGGCAAAAATCCAAGAAAAAACAGGTGTTATGCCGTTGGTTCTTCATGGCGGCACCGGAATTCCGGCAGATATGATTAAAAAAGCTATTTCACTCGGAGTATCAAAAATAAATGTAAACACAGAATGCCAGCTTGCTTTTGCTGACGCTACAAGAAAATATGTTGAAGCAGGCAAAGATTTGGAAGGCAAAGGTTTTGACCCACGTAAGCTTTTGGCACCCGGTTTTGAGGCAATAAAAGCTACCGTTAAAGAAAAAATGGAGCTTTTCGGAAGCATAAACAAAGCGTAAATATAAAAAATGTGAGCATACTTTCAACGGTGTGCTCACATTTTTTTAATACGGTGAATAAAGCCTCATTAAACGTTTAAAATAATATAAGAAAGGAATGTGATTTATATGAATTTAAACGGAAGCAAAACCGAAGCAAATTTAATGACGGCTTATGCCGGAGAAAGTCAGGCGCGCAATAAATATACATTTTTTGAATCTCAAGCACGAAAAGACGGATATGAACAAATTGCCGATATTTTTAAACTTACCGCCGATAATGAACGCGCACATGCAAAAATTTGGTTTAAATATTTAAACGGCGGAATAGATACCACACGAAAAAATCTTGAAACGGCCGCTGCCGGAGAACATTACGAATGGGCTGAAATGTACAGCGAATTTGCCCAAACCGCTTATGATGAGGGTTTCAGAGAAATAGGCATATTGTTTGAATATGTTGCAAAAATAGAAAAAGAACATGAGGAGAGATTTAAAAAATTGTTGTCGAATATAAATGACGGTAAAGTGTTTGTGAGAGCCGGAGAGCAAGTGTGGATATGTAAAAACTGCGGTCATGTGCATACCGGCAGTAATGCCCCGGCAATATGCCCCGTATGTACTCATGCACAAAGCTATTTTGAAATTAAAGCCGTAAATTATTGATATTCGCAGTGAAATAAACGACTGCTATATAAATATTAAAATATGAACCGAAAGCCCAAATTCCGGCTTTCGGTTCACAGAAAATCGTTTAAGATTGTATTGTTTTTTAAATGCCTATAAATTAATTATCTTAAATCTTTCGTTGCGATATGGTCCATATCGGTAAATTCCTGATTTTCTCCGCACATTGCCCAGATGAACGAATATGCTTTAGTTCCAACACCGCTGTGAATTGACCAGCTCGGAGAAATTACCGCTTCTTCGTTATGCATAATGATATGGCGTGTTTCATTGGGTTCTCCCATCATATGGAACACAGCATCGTCTTCGCCCATATCAAGATAGAGATAAACTTCCATTCTTCTGTCATGAGTATGCGAAGGCATTGTATTCCAGTTTGAACCGGGTTCAAGCTGTGTAAGACCCATCGAAAGCTGACAAGACTGCATAACCTCAGGATGTATATACTGATTGATAACACGTTTGTTACAATCCTCAACACTTCCGCACGGAACTTTTTTAGCTTTTGTTATATCTATTTTTACAATAGGATATTCTTTGTGTGCCGGGCATGACGATACGTAGAATTTAGCCGGTTCGTCCGGATTTACGCTTTTGAATTTAACTTCTTTATTACCTCTGCCGATATAAATACCGTCACGAGGATTCATTTCATATTCCGTTCCGTCAACTGTGATAATACCTTTTCCGCCTATATTGATACAACCCATTTCACGTCTTTCGAGGAAATATTCGGCAGCAAGTTCTTTGCCTGCTTCCAGCGACAACTCATAAAGTTGCGGCATTATGCCCGCTGTTATAATTCTGTCGATATGGCTGTATACCATTCTGATATTATCTTTTGTGAAAAGATTTGCAATATGAAATTCTTTTCTTAATCTTTCCGTAGTATAATGTTTTACATCTTCCGCATTTGATGCCTGTCTGATTTCCATAAGTTCAATCTCCTTTTTAATGTAATTTCCGTGTACCTCAATTTGTGAGAGTGCTGCCCACGAAAGAGGATTCACTGCTTGTTTAAAGTTTGTTAAATGTATAAATGATGTTTTTTTCTTTTCAAATTTTATTTCCTGACCCTCGGCCGTTTCTTCAAATTCCGCATGAACTTTTGTATCATCGGAAAATAAAATATCAAACGACTTCCAATATGTATCGTGAGGGAAATCCGCACGTAAAAATACCACTATTTTATCAGTTTCGACTTCACATCCGAAATCTATAAAATAGTCCATATCTTCTCTTGCACCGGCCGCCCACGAATGATACGGATACCAACCATGCAATTCGTTTCTGCACACACCGTCGATTGCGTTACGTTCATAAAAACACGGTTCTTCTCTTGTCACAAAATTTGCATGCGCATGAGGATATGCTCCGCTTTTACCGCGCATATCATGCGAATTGAGCGAAATCACCCTGTATGAGAATGCTTCCTCGTCATCCGGTATACGCACCGATATTTTATGATTGGCTCCGGCAAATGCTTCTTCACCGTATGCCGCAGCTCTTACATCGTCAAAAGGAATGCTAAAAACAAACTCCTTATCGGGCATATAAACAATGCTCTCAACCAATACTTCATCAAGTTTCAACGCAGCATATTCGCTTTCCGAAAGCTTTATTTCAATCGTATCTCCCTCTCTGTATTCTTTTTCGTATACGACATCTATTTTCTCGCCCTCGGCTTTGAATTTAACATCACCGTTTACATCTTTGATTTTAAGGTATATTATAAAAATCACCCTTTCTTATTGTATACATATATTTTATCACAATCGGAATATATTGTCAAGTGATATTGCAAAAGTCATTTTTTTAACAATCGTTATATATTTTGCCCGATTATGGTGTGATCTCCGATAATACCATATTTTCTTCCGCAAAACATTGTTTTATAATTTCTTCCGTTTCGTTTGGTGTGATGTTTTCATATGCATCAAACAGTTTATAAAGATTAAGTCCTTTTACGGTATATCCCGAAAGCGCACCGGCATAATCATCCGGGTCGTCGAAAATCACAAGACCTTTTCCGAATACTTTTCTCTTGATACGTTCAAAATCATTTTCCGAAACTTTAAAATTTTCTGCGGCAGAAATAATTTCTTCCGCAACACATTTACCAAACGGCGATTCATCGGATATTTCGGCAAACGCAAAGTGACTTTCGCCCGTATAATCAAATCCGAAAGACGGCGTTATTTTTCCGCCTGTATAAAGTTTTGCATACAGTTCGGAGCTTTTACCCAAAAACAGTTGCATAGCAATTTTAAAAGCGGCACGTCTGTGTTCGATATTTTTGTTTTGCGGTATATCTTTGAACCCTATTGCATACATCGGTGTACTCACACTCATTTTTTGCGAGATATGCGAGTTTGCGACTTTGTTGGCTTCGGTTTCGTATTTTCTTTTAATTTCCGAGACATTTTCCTTATCCGACAATATATTTTCAAGATATTCTTTCATGTCATTCGGTTCAAAGTCACCGACGAGACACAATGTCATATTAGACGGGTGATAAAAGGTGTTATAGCAGGTATAAAGTATTTCGGGGGTTATTTCCGATATGCTTTCAACCGTTCCGGCAATATCTTTTTTTACAGGAAAATCATTATACAGACAACCGAGCATATTGAAATAACATTTCCAGTTTGGATCATCGTCGTACATTCTTATTTCCTGCCCAATTATCCCCTGCTCTTTTTCAACATTTTCTTTTGTGAAATGCGGACTTTGAACAAATTCCGTAAGAATTTTTAAATTTTCTTTAAAATTTTCCGTACACCAAAAATAATACGTTGTCATGTCAAACGATGTGTACGCATTGGCATTTGCACCGTATTTGCTGAACATATCGAATACATTTGAGTTGTCCGGCTGTTCAAAAACTTTGTGCTCCAGAAAATGTGCAACCCCGTCCGGCACGGTTATAAAATCATTGCCGCCGATAGGAACGAAATTATAATCTATCGAACCGAAATGCGTTGCAAAATATGCACTGCTTTTGAGAAACCCTTTTTTTGGTACCATAAACACGCGTACACCGCTTTTGTGAACATATTCGTATATTTTTTCGTTAAGCTTGCTGTAATTAATTTCTTTCATCTCGGTTTGTTCCTTTCAGGAAATATATTGTATTGACTTTAACACTTTTTGCGGCGTTTATGATACTTTCGCGTGTCACCGATTTTACACTTTCGATAAAACCGTCTATGTCCGTTGTTTCACCGTCAATATGTTGCGATAAATAAAAATCAATCATTCTTTTTGGGTCATCTTTCATTGAAACATAAATTGTTTCGATGAATTTTTTTGCCGATTCAATTTCAAACTCCGATATATTTCCGTTTTGAATTTCTTTCAGTTGATTGTATACTTCTTCTTTCGTCTGCACATATTTGTCAAATTCGATACCCGTTCCGACAATAATAAGTGATTTTGATTTCACATATCTTGAATATGCATAATACGCAAGGCTCAACTTTTCACGCACATTATTAAACAGTTTGCTGTGTGTGCCGCTTCCGTATACACTGTTGAAGACGAGTGTATCAAAAAACGGAGCATTCACATTCATGCCGATAACAAGTTTACCTTGGTTTACGTCCATTATTTCGTGAATTTCTTTCACCGCGGTTCGTTCGGCAAGTTTGGATGATTTTATTATATTGTCACTGCTCGACACGCCGTCAAAAATATTTTTTACCGCGGTTGTGTCGCAAGTACCTGAAACAAATATATCAATCCGGCTGTTTTTTATTATATCTTTATAATGTTCGTAAAGACCATTGTTTGTTATGCGTTCAAGCTCTGCGACCGTACCGAGACACGGTACCGCATATGCCTCTGATGAACACATTTCTTCGATACATCTTTGAGTTGCAAATTCTCTTTTATCGTTTTCGGATGCATATATAAGATTTTTTAAATTTTCTTTTTCTATCTCAAAGATTTCATTGTCAAATTCTTCACCGCAAATTTTCGGATTATATATAATCTCGTTCAGAAACTCCGCCGAAGCGGAAACGGTATCTTCTTTTGTATATATATCCGACGGAGCGGTGATTTCAAAATTCAAAATCTGCATTTCGCCTTTTTTTGCCACATCAGCCGAAAAATAAGCTCCGTACATCCATTCCAGTTTTTTCTCTATTTCTGTTTTGGAAGAATATTTTTTTGAGGCCGATTTAAGTATTCTTGTAAGCAGAGCATTCTTTGCGGCCTCGTCTTTAATAGGTCTGAATATATTAACACTTACCGTTGTTGTTTTGAACTTATTTGTCTGTAAACAGTAAATATTCGCTCCGCCGTTCGTTTTAATCATCATAACCATCATCTCCGTCTTTACGTTTGTTAAATAGTGCGGCAACATCATTTTCTCCGATTGGTTCGGGTATGTCGCTGTCATCGAAATCTTCTTCGTCGTCATAAACAATGGTTTTTTCTTCTTCTTCGGTTTGTGTTTCGAGTTTATCAAGCATATATTTTTTTATCACCGGCTGAATGTTCATCTGTGCAACAAGTCCGCTTGCCGCAAGCAAAACAAGAAAATATAAAAATGCTATGAACACAGGCTGTAAAAAATTTGCCAGCAACAGATAAACTCCGGCATTAACAACAAATATAATCAGATTTCTTTTTATCCCCAATACCGAGAAGATAAATGCATTTTTATACATTTGTTTAAGCGTCAGTCTGAATGTTACCATCATAGACCACATATACGGTTGCATTGAAATGTATATAAATATAATGAGCAGATTTATTCCGCAGGCAGCGGCATACAGAATCCCTCTTCCCGACATAAGCATATAAAATCTTAAGTTTATTGTAAACAGCGTAAGTATTGCAAGGTCAATGAGAAATACCGAGATTGCTTGTTTAAAATTGTTTTTGGTATGTGCCCAAAAGTCACTGAATACCCATGCATGGTCTTCCCTTACAAAATTCCTTAAAATGTAAGTAAAACCGGCTTTGAACGGTGATGCGGCAAAAAATATTACAAGCAGATTCACATACCATGTTGCAACAACAGAGGTTTCCGGTGCATTCGTTATAATATCGCCGAAAAGTAACATTGCAAGAAAATAATAAAACAGTATTGCCGGTATACACGTGATAAAATACAGCATACTTATTTGCATATATTTCCAGAATTTACGCAAGAACAGTTCAAAAAATCTTGCTATCCCCTTTTTCTGCGGTTCGTCTTTACGAACCCCTTTCCCTTCTTTTTGATAATCAAAAAATCCAAAAAAACCTGCCATTATTCTTTCTCCTTTCAGGCATTATCTTAATATTGCTTTAATTATAATATTTGTATCAAAAAAATATTTTGCGATGTTTGATTTGCCGACACTATCCGTAAGCAATTTTGTATCCGTATTTGCCATAATCACAAATATAATCGTTGCCGCGACATAACATATCAGTATTCCGTTAAAAAGCCCCACAGCACCGCCGAGTACACGGTTTACTTGTTTAACAACAGGCAAATGTTCGAATATCCCGATAATTTTAACTGCGAGAGCCAGCCCAGATTTTACGGCAACAAGCAGTATAAGCATCATTGTTACCGAATAAATAATGTTGGTAACAGCGTTTGCAACCGCCGAATTGCCTTGATTTATAACATTTTGACCTACAAGCCCTTTGAAAAAATCAGATATTCCGCTTTCATCAAGCTTAAGTATTAAAATTTTATAAATACTTTTTTTAATTTCAACAAGCATATTGTTTATTACAGGTATCCGTTCCAAAAACATTATAAAAGAACGGTAAAAATACATTGCAACCCACATTCCCGCAAGCATTGTCGCAAGCGATGCGATTGTTTTTAGCATCCCCTTTTTAAAACCGTAATAAATACACATTATGATTATTAATAAAAATATAATATCAAGTACCATTTTAGTCTCCTATATGTATTGCTCTGTTGCAATAAAACAGTCTTGCAGTGTTTCCGCAGTCCGCAAATACCCGGTTGCCTTTTCTGAACAGGCAGGCTTCATACGGGCTTCCGGCTTCTTCCGAAGTTCTCAAACGTTTTCCGTTCTTGTTGACCAAAGTTACTCCGTTGCTCGACACAAACATTATGCTTCCGGAATTTGTTTTCATTTTTACAATTTCATTTTTATATTCAAAAGACCCATTCAATCTGCCGTTTGCATTAAAACTTACAACATTCATATTTTTATCGTATGAGCCTCCGCCGGAAACGAAAACAAGATTGTTTTTATTCTCAATGCTGTAGTAATTAATTATATTTTTTTCAAAATCGTTTGACCAGCGTTCCTTGCCGTTTGTATTATAGACAGATACTTTATTCTCGCTTACTGCGATAAGCTTATCGTCCGTTATCCACTTTATACAGTTGACAAACCCGTCAAGTTCGACAGAAGTATATTTTTTACTGCTTTTATTCAAATTGAAATACGCAATCTCGGTTCGGAGACTGTTATTATCTGTAATTAAACTGCTTATTGCCAGTATCTTATCGGTTGTTACCGATGCATCTATAAACCGATTTTCACCGGACCACCAATTAAAAAGCCTGTTTCCCTTTTTATCAAAAACGGTAACGCCGCCCTTATACATTTTTTTATCGGTAATCGAAAGCAATATACCGTTATCGGTGAGTTTTAAATTTATTATGGGATTATCGGTTAATATTGATGTATATTTTCCGTTTTTATCTATTCGGAATATCTCGGTACCGCCGGTCGCGGCAACCGCAATTTCGTTTTTTGACACTGCAATAATCGGAATATCAAGCATTTCCGTCACTTTCCATTTTTCTTTTCCGAATTTATTGACAGCTGTTATACCATTTCTGTCACATACAAGAATATAATTGTCAAAAGGTATGTATTGTCTTGTTTCATCTGCGGACAAAGTATATTCGGAAACTGTTGAAACGGGCAACATTTCAACTATATACTCTGCATTGACAATCAAAAGAGCGATGATAAATGCCAAAACAAAAATAACGGCAAATTTTTTTAAATTTCTGATTTTTTTAATTTTCGGTTTCTTATCAAGTACGGCATTCAATACAATCCCCCTCCTCATTTATAATGTACGGCAATGAGTATTCCGCTTTCCACTTCCACACTTGCGATATTTTTCTCGAATACATTGCTTATTCCGAGCGGTGTATCGAAAAAGAGCGTTTCGCCGTTCAATGTATATTCAAATCCTTTTTCCGTAACACCCGTACAATTTCCGCCGTATGGAAATACCGAAAAAATTTCTCCCGGATTTCCGTTCAGGAACTTTTTCCCTACTATAGGAAACATATGAAAATCCTCACCGATAATCGTTATTTCCGTATTCCTGCGGATTCCGTATGCAAGAAGTGACGTATTCGCCATGGTGTGGTCTATTCTTCCGCCCACGGCACATATCATATATGCTTTTGTATATCCCTGTTCTATAAGATAATCCACACAAACCTGGGTATCTGTTGCATCCTTGCGGACGGGAAGCTTTAAGATAGGGATATTCTTTGGTATTTCCGCACAGACGGAATCAAAGTCACCGATAATAATATCGGGCGTAAATCCGGCTTTCAGCGCATTGTCATATCCACCGTCGGCACATATAATATATGGATTTTCGACAAAACTTAATCTTTCGGCACTAACATAATCACCGCCGCAGAATATTACAGCCGTTTTATTCATTTGCTCCACCTATTTGCCGTATAATGTCAGCCGGATTTTCAGCTCCGAAAACAGCACTTCCGGCAACAAGTATGTTGGCTCCGGCACAAACCGCCTCTTTTGCGGTTACCGGATTTATACCGCCGTCTATTTCAATATCGAAAGGAGCAGACAATGCGTTTTTAAGTTTTTGTACTTTAAACAAAACATCGGAAATAAACTTTTGTCCTCCGAAACCCGGATATACACTCATAATAAGAATCATATCAACTTTGTTTGCATATTCAAAATACGGTTCCGCGGGAGTATCGGGGTTTATTGCAAGTCCGGCTTTTATGCCGTGTGAATGTATTTTTTCAATACACAAATCAATATCGCTTTCGGCTTCGGCGTGAATTGTTATAATATCCGCACCGGCTTCGGCAAAAACATCAATATAATCCAACGGATTTTTAAGCATGAGATGCACATCCAAAACCGTATCCGTGATTTTTCTCAAAGCCTTAACAACAGACGGCCCGAATGTTAAATTCGGAACAAAATGCCCGTCCATTATATCTATATGAAGCATATCCGCTCCGCCGTCGATAACTTTTTTAATATCTGCGCCAAGATTTAATATATCAGCCGATAAAATTGATGGTGCTACTTTAATCATTTTTTCCATTCCTTTATATCTTTTAATTTATTGTATATTTGAATATAACTTTGATACCTGGTTGCGCCTATTTTGTTTTCGGAAAGAGCTTTTTTCACTCCGCAGTCGGGTTCGTTTATATGACGGCATCCTCTGAAACGACAGTCATATGTATAATCTTTAAATTCACGGAAATAATTTTCAAGCTCTTCTGCTTTAATATCTGTTATTTCCAAAAACGAAAATCCCGGCGTGTCGGCAATATATCCACCGTCCGACGGAAAAAGAACAACCTCTCTTGTTGTATTTTTCCCACGCTTTATTTTTTCGCTTATACTTCCCGTTTCAAAATCCGCTTCCGGTGCAAGCATATTTAAAATACTTGATTTTCCGACACCTGAACAGCCGGCAAATACGGAAAGTTTATTTTTTAAATATTTCTTTATATGTTCGGCGTTTTCACCGTTTTTTGCCGAAATGCAAACAACGTCAAAACCCGCAAGACGATATGCATTTGCATATGTTTCCGTTTCGGCATCGGACAAATCCATTTTGTTAATTACAATAATCGGGGTTATCCCCTGCTTTAATGCAATTACGGTAAGTTTATCAATAAGCAATGTTACCGGTGAAGGATTTGCCGCGGCAAACACAATAAACATATTATCTATATTTGCTATGGGCGGACGGATAAATTCATTTTTCCTTGCATGAATTTCCGTAATATTGCCTACAGAATCCGAAATTTCTTCTATTTCGCAAATATCGCCGGCAACCGGAATTATTTTGTTTTTACGGAATATTCCGCGTGCCTTGCATTCATAGATACCGTTTTCGGTATTGATATAATAAAATCCGCCTATACCCTTAAGAATCGTTCCTTTAAGCACTTATTCCTCCGTTTCCGGCAACTCCTGCGACGGAGTAGATGACGGTTCAGGTGTCGTTGTCGGTGTCGGCTTCGGCGTTGCCGTCTGCGTCGGTTTCGGTGTCGGCTTCGGCGTTGGAGCTGTCCCTAAACTGACTGTGATTGATATACTTGTTCCGACTTTTACTTCCGTCCCCGCTACAATTACCTGTTCAATCACTTCACCCTCCGGTTTTGATGAATATTCCTCTTGAACTTCGCCGAGAGTTAAACCTACCGCTTCAAGTGTGGATTGTGCAACTGATTTTGTATATCCTTTAACAAGAGGCACTTTAACTTTTATATCATCATTTCCGTTACTCACATAAATGGTTATTTTTTCATCTTTGTTTACACTGCTTCCTTTTCCAGGAGATTGTTTGTAAACTGTGTTTTTCGGATACGTCGCATGGCTGTCGTATTCAACGGAAACGTTGGTGAAACCGAGCGAATCGAGTTCTTCTGTGACATCTTCTATATCCTTGCCGACATAATTTGTGAGAACAGCACTGTTTTTGCCCTTGCTCACAACAACCTTAATTACAGGCGTTTTGCTGACTTTACCGGTTTCGGGGGTTTGAGATATTATTGTTCCGGCTTCTTTGCTGCTGTTTTTTTCCGAATCAAGTTCGATTTTGAAACTTTCATCCGTATATTCCTCTATGACTTCCTGATAATTTTTCCCTACAAGATAAGGTATGTCTTCGTCGTTTTTTCCGGTTGCACCAATGAAATAAAAGACGGTGAATACACAGATTATAAGTACTGCCGCAGAAACAATCCATGCTGCTGTATAATTTTTTTGATTTTCATTTTTCTTACTGTTATTTTCAACGTGAGACCTATCTTCGGAAATCTCCGGATGTCCGGTTCTTTTGGTGTCTGCCGTTATTACCGGAATAAACTGAGTTGCGTCTTCATCTTCAATTTTAACAGATGCCGGCGACACCGTCACCTTTTTCAAGTCTTCTTCAAAATCCGCCGCACAGGCATAACGCTTTGCCGGTTGTTTTGACATTGCCTTAAGAACTATTTCGCCAAGCTGTACCGGTATTGTCGGATTAAACTTCTGCGGCGATTCCGGTTGCATATCAACATGCATTTTTGCGACAGCAACGGAATTTTCCGCTTCAAACGGCACTCTGCCGGTAAGCATTTCATAAAGAACGACACCGATTGAATATATATCGGATTTAAAGTCCACAACACCACCGCATGCCTGTTCGGGCGAAAAATAGTGTACCGACCCTATAACATTTCCCTGACGTACAATTGTTGACGAGGTTACGGCCCGAGCAATCCCAAAGTCTGTTACTTTTATTGTATCATCTTTTGTAAGCATGATATTATGCGGTTTTATATCGCGGTGAACAATATTTTTTCGGTGTGCGTGTTCAATTGCGTTACATATCTGAGCCGCATATTTGCATGCTGTTTTCCAGCCTATCGGTCCGGCCTGTATTCTTTCTTTAAGTGTTGAACCATCAATATATTCCATAACAAAATAATCAAGTCCGTCCTCTTGACCGACATCGTAAACCGATACAATATTACTGTGATTAAGACTTGCCGCCGACTGCGCCTCAACCCTGAAACGCTCCACAAATTCTTTGTCGTCCTTCAGTTCTTCTCTAAGCATCTTAATCGCAACATATCTGTTTAAAAGTCTGTCTGTTGCTTTGTATACAATCGCCATGCCTCCGCTACCGATTATTTTTTCAATTTCATATCTGTTTCCTAAAATAGTACCAATCATAATATGTCACCCCGCAAATTAATAACTATAGCCGTAACATCATCGCTGCTTCCGAGTTTCTGAGCTTCTTCACAGAGCATTTTCGCCGGATTATCCGATTGTGATTCCGATATTTCCGCAAGCTGTTCGTCTGTCATAACATTTGAAACACCATCGCTGCACAGAGTTATAATACAATTTTTGTTTACTTCCAGTTCCGTTATGTCAACATCCACATTATCCTGTACACCAACAGCGTTTGTTATAATATTTTTCATCGGGTGCGTTTTTGCTTCCTGTGCTGATATTTCTCCGACGTCAACAAGCTGCTGCACATACGAATGGTCTTTTGTAACATACTTTACGATACCATTTTCGATTATATACGCTCTGCTGTCGCCGATATGCGCAATAATAACTTTATTATTCAAACGCATACATAACACAATTGTTGTACCCATACCCTCAAGTTCCGGGTTTGATTTTGATTTTTCGAGAATGCTTGCGTTTGCTTCTTCAATAGCATCCGTTATCGCTTCCGCAGAAAAGACATTCAATTTTTTTGATATAATGCTGATTGCCGTTTTCGCGGCAACATCGCCGGCAGCATGACCGCCCATTCCGTCTGCCGCGATATAAATACACGGTTTGCCATATTCTTCATGTATAAAAAATCCGTCTTGATTTTCAATGTGTTTTGTGCCTGTTATACTGTATCCTTCAGCCATCATTTTCACCTCTTGCTTTTGCTCTAAGTTGTCCGCATGACGCTTTTATATCATTGCCGAGCTGACGCCGTATTGTTACATTTACATTTCTTTGCGACAGCATTTCGGCAAATTTGTTTACATTTTTTTCTGTACTTCGTATCATATTTTTTCTTGCTTCGTTTACCGGAATAAGATTTACGTGTGCAAGCATTCCCTTTACAAGTTCCGCAAGTTTTTTCGCACACCGTTCGGTGTCGTTTATATTATTAATCAACGTATATTCAAAGCTTATCCTTCGTCCTGTTGTGTCTATGTAATCACGGCAGGCTTTCATGAGTTCGTTAATATTATATTTGCGGTTTATCGGCATTATACCGCTTCTTAAATCATCAAACGGGGCATGAAGCGAGATTGAAAGCGTTATCGGCATATTTTCTTTCGCAAGTTCATATATTTTCGGAACAATTCCGCAGGTTGAAAGCGATATGTGCCGATACCCGATATTAAGCCCCTTATCATTATTGACATTTTTTAAAAACTTGACTACATTGTCGTAATTATCAAGCGGTTCACCTATTCCCATAAGAACTATATTCGATATTTTTCCGCTGTCTTTTATGGCAAAAATAACTTGGTCAATAATTTCTCCGGGAGTTAAATCACGTTTTTTTCCGCTCAAGGTCGAAGCACAAAACTTACAGCCCATATTGCATCCCGCTTGCGTGGATATGCAAATACTTCTGCCGTGTTTATATTCCATTACAACACTTTCAACATATTCTCCGTCACTGAGTCTCCAAAGATATTTTAACGTGCCGTCTTTTGATATATATTTATTTTCGGCATGTGGTACACTTATATATGCAACCTCTTTTAATTTTGAAGCGAATTTTTTTGAAATATTGCTCATATCATCAAAAGATTCTGCTCCTTTGTATAGCCATGAATATATTTGCGCGGCACGATATTTTTCTCCGCCGTATTCCGCAACAAATTTTTCGAGTTCGTCATAGGTCAAGTCTTTTAAATTAATCAAATTTTATTCCCCGTTTTTCATAATTTCGGCTATGTAAAAACCGTCTCCGCCGTTTTTCTCTATAAACAGCTGTTTGTGCCGTTTTAAAGAAAAATTTTTATGTTCCTTTAAAAATCTTTCGATATTATATTCGTTTTCAATTTTTGATACCGTGCAAGTCGAATAAACCAATGTTCCGCCTTTTTTTAGATATTTTGACGAATTATCAAGTATTTTATACTGTAGTTTACTCAGCTCTGCGGAATCGTTCATGTTATGTGTATACTTTATTTCCGGTTTTCGACGCATTATCCCGAAACCCGAGCACGGAACATCGGCAAGAATTTTATCGGCTTTTTCCGCCAATGCTTCGTCATATTTGCAGGCATCGGCAACGAACGGTTTTATTATATCCGCTCCAAGACGTTCTGCCGTCTTTTTTATCAGTTCCGTTTTATGTTCATATATATCAAATGCATATATAACACCTTTGTTTTTCATAAGCTGTGCCATATGTGTTGTTTTTCCGCCGGGTGCCGCACACATATCAAACACGGTTTCTCCCGGTTGAGGATTGAGCCATAGCGGTGCAATCATTGAATTTACGTCCTGCGGATAATAATATCCTTTTTTATAAAGTTCGTCGTTAGCGACACTTCTGCCTTTACCGAAATAAACAACACCGTTTTCGGTGTGTTCACCGCTGATTTTTTCAAATTCATCGTCGGTTATTTTCAATGTATTTATTCTTGCCGTAAACGGAGGTTTATCGTTTATATGCTCAATCATGCGTTTGCCATCTGCTCCGAAATCTTTCGTCAGCATATCGCATATATCTTTCGGACATGAATAATAAATACTCAAAAAATCCTCGTTGTTATATTTAACTTCTTTGTCATTTCGTATAATTCCGCGAAGTACGGCGTTTACAAATCCTTTTGCCGAATTTTTTCCGCATTTTTGAACCAACTTAATGCTTTCGTTCACAATTGCGTAATCCGGTATTTTATCGGTAAATATTATTTGATATACGCCCATTCTTAAAATATTCAAAATATCCGAATCAAGCTTTTTTCTTCCGGTATACGTCTTTATTATATGGTCTGTGCGTATTTTATTTTGTATAACACCGTATACAATTGTTGTAACAAGTGCCTTTTCTTCTTCTTTTTTCAAATCGGAAAGGTATCTGTTTATTTCCAAATTTGAATATTTTCCGTTTTCAAAAACACCAAGCAGAATTTTTAGTGCAATATATCTTTCCATATTTTTTGCCTTTCGGTTTTCATCAGTCACGTTTTCGTGATATAAGCACAAGCCTTATCAAACTCATAAGACTTGTCAGCATTGCCGCAACATAAGTCAATGCCGCCGCTGTCAATACGGCTTTTGCACCTTTCATTTCATCCTCGGTTAAAACATAGCCGTTTTTCAGTATTTTTAGTGCTCTTGCGCTTGCATTAAATTCAACCGGCAACGTTACAAGCTGAAACAGAACAACCGCCGAAAACAGTATAATCCCGATATTAACCAATGCGGGCAAACCCATAACAATCCCAAGAATTGCAAGCGGCATGGCAGCATTTGCACCGATATTTGCAACAGGCAAAATCGCATTTCGCATCTTTATCGGTAAATATCCCATATTATGTTGAATCGCATGACCTGTTTCATGTGCGGCAACTCCGATTGCGGCAACAGACGAAACATTATACACCGGCTGTGACAAATTTATCGTTTTGTTTGTTGGGTTAAAGTTATCTGTCAGACTGCCGGCGGCAGACTGCACGGTCACGTCATATATGCCGTTTTCACTCAAAATCATTTCGGCTGTTTCTCGGCCTGTTATTCCACGGCGTGAAAATACTTTTGAATATTTTGAAAATGTATTCTGTACTTTTGCCTGTGCAAACATTGATATAATAATCGCCGGCAAAACAAGCATTATATAATAACTGTCAATTAACATACATATCACCTTCAAACAGGATACACGCGGCAAACTGCCTGTGTCCCGAATATTTTATTTAATGTTCTTCAAAAACAATATTTGCATTACCTCTTAAAAATTCTTCGGCAGACATTCTTTTTTTGCCTTGAAGCTGTACACTTATAAATTCTATTCTGCCGCACGATGTTTGAAATTCAAGGTTTTTTCCTGTTCTTTCACCCGGATTCCCGGATGTTTTTTCATCGGTAATCCGAGATTCATATACTTTAAGTATTCCCTTATTTGTATTTATATACGCCACCGGCCATGGATTAAGTCCCCTGATTAAATTATACAACTCTTTTGCGGATTTTTCAAATGTAATCTTTCCCATTTCCTTATTGAGCATAGGAGCTTTTGTGACATGAGCTTCGTTCTGCGGAACGGGTTTTATATTTTCAATATTCTCAATTGTATGTTTTAAAAGTCTTGCACCTTCAACCGCCAGTCTGTCAAAAAGTTCTCCGGCTGTTTCGGCTTCGCCTATCGGGGTTTCAAAAACCTCAAGAATATCGCCGCTGTCAAGCCCCTCAGACATAAACATGGTTGTAACTCCGGCGGTTTTATCTCCGTTTATAACACTCCATTGAATAGGTGCGCTTCCACGGTATTTGGGCAAAACCGAGCCATGAAGATTTATGCATCCGTATTTTGGATAATCAAGCACATATTTCGGCAGTAATTTTCCGTATGCAACAACCGCTATAATATC
Source organism: uncultured Oscillospiraceae bacterium (assembly GCA_964418245.1). GTDB lineage: Bacteria > Bacillota > Clostridia > RUG12999 > RUG12999 > CAKVOK01. The sequence goes on along the minus strand of CAYQKW010000002.1, from coordinate 38,798 downwards.
AGGCTGTTCTTTTTGCAGTATTTCGACAAATTTTCCGTCTTTAAGTGTTTCCGGCTGATATACCGTTATACCTTTTTTCAGTGCCGCCTCTTTAACCGGAGGCATTGATAATTTTCCGCCTCTGCCTTTCGGCTTATCCGGCTGACACACAACGCATGATACATCAAACGCTTCGTTCAAAACATCAAGACTTACTGCGGCAAAATCAGGGGTTCCCATAAACATTATTTTTTTCAAGTTAATTTTTCGCCTCCGTCATACGAAGATTAACGGCTTTTTCAATGTATAAATGACCGTCAAGATGTTCAATTTCGTGACAGAATGCACGTGCAAGCAACTCACTGCCTTCTGTTTCAAAAAGCTTACCGTTTCTGTCTCGTGCTTTCACCTTAACATTCATCGGTCTTGTAACATCGCCGCATTTACCCGGAATGCTGAGACAGCCTTCCTCGCCGTTCTGCTCTCCGCTCTGTTCAACAATTTCCGGATTTACAAGTTCAATCAACCCATCTCCGGTATCAATTACAACAATGCGTCTGAGTATACCTATCTGCACAGCGGCAAGACCTGCGCCGTTTGCGTTATACATGGTTTCTGCCATGTCGTCCAGAATATCATGAAGCCGTTTATCGAATTTTTCAACCTTACGGCTTTTTTTATACAGGGTTTCATCCCCCAAAGTAAGTATCTTTCTGAGTGCCATATTCAGTCTCCTTGTCTGCCGCGGTATGCGGCAAAAATAAAATAATTTGCTGTAGTTTCTTTTGCAAGAAATTAATTGTTAAAGTACCGATACCGGACTTATTGTTATATCCATATACACGTCCTGTTTGTTGCTTTCGTGACGTACGTCCGCTTCGTGCAGTATATCCAATATTTTTGAAGTGTTCTGTGTTTTTACCAGCAAGCGGTATCTGTATTTATTGTCAATTTTTTCTATTGGTGCGGCGGACGGTCCGTAATATTGCTTTAAGATACCGTTTTCGCTCTGCATAAGCTTTATTATTTCGCCGCTCATTTTTTTTGCGTACCGTTCCGTTGTAACTTCATTATTGCCTGTAAACAAAAAGTTTATAAGCCGCGAAAACGGAGGATTGTCAAATGCCGCACGTACAGCTATTTCTCGTTTATAAAACTCTGTGTAATCTTGTTTCAAGACCAGTGCAAGCACCGGGTTTGACGGATTATAGGTCTGTATTAAAGCTCGACCCGGCTTACTGCCTCTTCCGGCTCTTCCGCACACTTGAGTAAACTGCGCAAATGCGGTTTCCGCAGCACGGTAGTCATCAAGATTAAGAACAGCATCGGCCGCTATAACCCCAACAAGTGTGACATCACTGAAATCCAGCCCTTTCGTTACCATTTGAGTACCTATCATTACATCTATGTGTTCGTTTTTAAAATGTTCAAACAAATCACGATGTGCTGTTTTTTTCGATACCGTATCGGCATCCACACGAATTACCGATATATCATTAAAAGTATTTTTCAGCTCGTCTTCAAGTTTTTGCGTTCCTGTTCCCGAATATTTAATATACATACTTCCGCACTCCGGACATACGTTTATATTTTCGGTCTCATATCCGCAATAGTGACAAAGTAATTTATTTTTTTTGCTGTGATACGTAAGAGTTACACTGCATCTCGGACATTTTGCCGTATAACCGCATTTGCGGCAGGTTATGAAGGTTGAAAAGCCGCGGCGGTTAAGAAAAAGTATTGTTTGTTCGTGATTTTTCAGATTCAGTGCAATCTCGTTTTTTAATTCATTACTCAAAACAGACGCACTGTCTTCGTTAAATCTTCGTGACAAATCCGCAATTCGTATATCGGGAAGTGCCGAGGCAACACGATTTTTCAAAGTTAAAAGCTTATATTTACCGATTTCGGCATTATAAAAACTTTCAATCCGAGGTGTGGCTGAAGCGAGAACAACAGCACATTTGTTTTGTATTCCGCGGTAAATAGCCGCATTGACGGCATCGTATTTCGGTGTACTTTCGGATTTATATGATGTATCGTGTTCTTCATCGACAACAATCAGCCCTATGTTTTCCAGCGGTGCAAATATCGCCGACCGTGTTCCGACAACAATATTAATCTCTCCGTTTTTTATTTTATGCCATTCGTCATATCTTTCTCTCAACGAACGTCCGCTGTGCAAAAGTGCAACACGCTCGCCGAAACGTTCAACAAAACGCGCGGACATCTGTGGTGTCAGTGATATTTCGGGAACGAGTATAATAACATTTCTACCTTTATTTGCACATGCTTGAGCCGCCCGCAAAAACACCTCGGTTTTTCCGCTTCCTGTCACACCGTAAAGTAAAAAATCCGTATGTTTTCCGGAATCTATACATTTTATAATTTCATTCAATGCCCTTTTCTGTTCTTCCGACAGCACAAACATTTTTCGGTGAATATCGGTAATATCTGTATTTATTCTTGATACAGTTTTTTCTTCGATAAAAGCATAACCTTTTTTTATAAGCGTATTAACGGCACTTCTTGACGAACGTGCCACAAGTTCGCTTAACATAACGCTTTCGCATTCAAGCAATATTTCAAAAGCATCGTGTACTTTTCTTATAGCGGATAACTCATTTCGCACGGATTCCGTGTGATTATCGGCAAGCGTTACAAACTTTCTTTTTAGTGTTTTTATGCCGCCGACGAGTATCTCCTCTTTTGAAACAATACCTTTTTCAACAAGTTTGTTCACGGGAATCTCACCCGAAAATCCGCATTCCGATTTGAGTTCTTCAAGCTCTTTTCCGCCGGTTGAACTTTTGAGTGCTTCGATAATTTTTTGTTGAGCCGCTGTGAGTTCTGCCGCATTATATTCAACATCCGTAAGTTTTATGATATATTCGTATCTTAACGACGGCGTTGGCGGCAACATTAATTTTAAAGCCGTTTGCATACTGCATAAGCAGGTTTTTTTGATATACTCGGCAAATTGTACGGACATTTCGGAAAGGAGCGGTTTTTCATCAATTATTTCCGAAACGGATTTCAGATTTTTATAATCGGAACGTTCTTTCATATTCACAACAAATCCGATTACGGAACGATTTCCTTTCCCGAAAGGAACTTTAACTCTCATTCCTGTTTTAACCGTATCATCTGCGGTATAGTCAAAAACCCTGTCTACAGCCTTTGACTTTGAATCGATAATAACTTCGGCAATTTTATTCATACATCTCCAACGCCTTATCAAATATTATTTCGGCAAGCTTCAATTTTGACATATTTCCGAAATCTTCACTTTTACCGTCTTTATCTATAATGCATACCGTGTTGTTGTCGCCGGCAAAACCGGCATTTTTCTCGGCAATATTATTTGCCACTATAAAATCCGCACCTTTTTTCAAAAGTTTTTCATATGCCTGTTGTTTCAAATCGCGTGTTTCCATGCAAAACCCTACAACAACAGCTTTTTTTGCTTGTTTGCATACCTCTGCAAGAATATCCGGATTTTTCTCAAGTTCTATTATTCCGACCGCATCTTTTTTCAGTTTGTGTTCACTGAAACTTTTCGGTCTGAAATCGCCGACTGCCGCTGATTTTACTATAATATCCGCGGTTTTACAGCGTTTTGTTACTTCTTCGTACATTTGAAGTGCGGTCGTTACGTTTACGGTTTCAATTCCGTTTGGCGGTTCAATATTAACCGGTCCGGATATAAGAGTAACATCCGCTCCTCTTCTTTTGGCGTTTCTCGCAAGCGCATATCCCATTTTGCCGGAAGATGGATTCGTTATATATCGTACAGGGTCCATATATTCACGTGTGGGTCCGGCTGTTATAAGCACTTTTTTGTTTGTCAAATCTTTTTTTGTCATGACATCGCATAACATCTCGGCAATTGTATCTTCACTGCAAAGTCTGCCTTTTCCGTTATCACCGCAGGCAAGTCTGCCTTCTTCGGGTTCGGCAAATATATAACCGAAATTTTTAAGTTTTTCGATGTTCGACTGCACAATCGGATTTTCATACATTGCGCTGTTCATTGCAGGAGCGATGATAACCGGAGCTTTTGTTGCCATAACGGTTGTCGAAAGCATATCATCTGCTATTCCGCAGGCAACTTTCCCGATAAAATTCGCCGTTGCCGGGACGATGAGAAATGCATCCGCCTTATGCGCAAGTGCAATATGATTTATTTCATATATTTTAGGTTCACTGAAAGTATTTACCGTAACCGGATTTTTTGTTATTGCACGAAATGTGGTGGGAGTTATAAACTCACAGGCATTTTCTGTCATTATCACATCAACATCGGCACCAAACTTAACAAGATTACTTGCGGTTTGTGCCGCCTTATATGCCGCTATACCACCGGTTATTCCGAGAACTATTTTTTTGCCGTTAAGCTCACTGTAATTACTGTATATCATCGGATTCTTCCTCTTCGGAATCGTTCGGTTCTTCATCGGCATCTTCTTCGATTTCGTCTTCTGTTTCTTCGGTTTTGTCGCATAATTCTTCTTCGCTGTTAAGATTGATAACCATGTTTCCCGTATCCGGAATCGGCGCACTTTCATCGTTTCCGTCGGCATGAATAATGTAAAAATCATCTTCCATTATTTCTCTCACAGCACGCGTGATTGGTTTTACCGAATTTTTTTCGTCTTTGTTTTCATCTTTATCATTTTTCGCTATAGCTCTCGCACGTTTTGCCGCCGCAATTACCAAATCATATCTGCTACAGTCATCACCTAGTTTCTTTACAACATCTTTAATCGGCGGATATATCATTGTATTGTCACCGTGTATCATTGTTCCGTTACCTCCGTAATTAATTTTTCGTTTCTCAATACCTTTTGCTTTTCCGCATCAACGATACAGCGTATCTTCTTTGATGCAAGTTCTATTTCATCATTTACGACAACATAGTCATATTGTTTTGAAATCACAAGTTCTTCTTTTGCACGTTCCAAACGTTTCGCTATTACATCGGATGTTTCGGTGTTTCGACCTTTCAGCCGTTTTTCAAGTTCCGCAAAGGACGGCGGAAATATGAAAATCAGCACCGCTTCCGGCATGATTTCTTTTACTTTCAAAGCTCCCTGAACTTCAATTTCAAGAATTATATCTTTGCCTTCTTCCAAAAAATGACTAACTTCTTTTTTTGGTGTTCCGTAATAGTTTCCGCAGAAACTTGCATACTCAAGCAGTTCATCTGCCGCTATCATTTTTTCAAATTCATCTTTTGTTTTGAAATAATAATTTATACCGTTTTCCTCTCCCGGTCTCGGATTCCGTGTTGTTGCCGAAACCGAAAGAAACGTATTTTCGTATCTGCTTAAATAATCTTTACACACACTGCCTTTACCGACCCCGGCCGGTCCCGATATAACACATAAAATCCCTTTATTCATCATCTTCCGACTCCGTTCCGCCGGAATCTTTGCCGACCAATCTGTGTGCCACGGTTTCCGGCTGTATTGCGGACAAAATTATATGCTCGCTGTCTGTTATCAATACGGCTCGCGTTCTTCGTCCGTATGTGGCATCAATAAGTTTTCCGCGTTCGCGCGCTTCTTGAATTGTCCGTTTTATGGGTGCGGATTCGGGGCTGATTATGGCAATAAGTCTGTTTGCGGAAATAATACTTCCAAAACCGATATTTATAAGTTTTATTTCTTCTTGAGCTTTCATGTCAATCTCCTTATTATTCAATATTTTGTACCTGTTCACGCAGTTTTTCAATTTCCCCTTTAACACCGACAACTGTTTTGGCAACTTCAATGTCATTCGATTTTGAACCGATTGTATTTATCTCTCTGTTCATTTCCTGAATGATGAAATCAAGTTTCCTGCCTATCGGTTGTGATGATACCAATACATTTTTAAATTCATCAATATGCGATTTCAGCCTTACAATTTCTTCGTCGGTACATATTTTATCCGCAAATATGGCCGCTTCGGCGATAATCCGATTTTCATCGACAGATTTTTCTTCAAGAATTTCTTTTAGCTTGTTTTCAAGCCGTATACGATAGTTCTCTGCAATCTGCGGCATACGCTGTTCGATTTTATCAACTTCGCGGCTTATACCGTCTATACATGCATTAAGTTTTACCGCAATGCGTTGTCCTTCACGTTCACGTGCCGCAACAAATTCATCAAGTGCCCCGTTCAATGCTGTCATGATTTCTTCTTTTAGTGCATCCTTATCAAAGTTATTCTGTGATATAACAAGTATATCCGGATATCTTGAGAGCCTTTCTGCGGTTATTCCCTCCGGAACCGATACTGTTTCCGATATTTTTTTTAATGCATCGGCATATTGTTTCAAAAGTTTTTCATCAACCGAAATTTCCGCAAATTCGCTTTTATACTCCTGTACTGTTATAAATATATCAATTTTACCCCTTGATACATTTTTTAATACGGTATTTCGTATATCCTCTTCCAGAAATATATATGAAGACCGTAGTTTGATATTTATATCGGCATATCTGTTATTTACGGATTTGATTTCAAGAGTTATTTTTCTTGTATCATCCGAAAACTCATAAGCCCCGTAGCCTGTCATACTTTTGGGCATAACAGCACCTCCTCAATATATATTTTACAACTAAACCTGTAACATGTCAATATTTTTTTTATTTTTCGTTAAAATTTTATTTTAATGTATATTCATTTAACTGTATGTTTTTGCAACTTGTGTGACCAATAACTTTTCTTTCGCCTTTGGTCATCGAAAAATAATTTTCATCAAAAATACAATCACCTCTTAATTCAACGGTATGTGTATATTCCGAGGCGAATATTTCAATTTCCGTTTCTGTGCCGTTTATTATTTCGATGTTTGAGGAATGCGTCATTTCAAGTTTTCCGTCTTTATAAAAACTTCTGTCAGTTCTTCCGTCGTCCAAATCGCACACAAAAATGCTGTTTTGTGCAAGTTCCGCATCAAGTTCAAAACACACAGAGTTGTTTCTCGGCGACAGCAGTTCGTTTTCAAATATAACATTTTCCGCGCCCGTAATATAATTGATTATTTTGCATTGCACATTTACATTCTTGTCACAAATTCCGTTATTACTTATGATAACCTTGAATTTGTTGTTTTGGAATTTTATAATTGACATAACAGGTTTTGCCGCACGTTTAAAACTGTAATACGAGGCTTTCGGGCGGCAATAGTAATCTATAAATGCCCAACCGGACGCCGCCGGCCAACAGTCATTAAGCATCCAATATATTATACCGTTGCAGAAACCGTTTCGGCTTCTTGCATTTTCAAGAGAAATTCTTACCCATTCATATTGAACATAACGAAGTTTAAACAGCTTGTCTTGCGGATTTTCAAATTTACCGAGTACTTTTTCCGCAAATGCAAGCGTATAGTCCATAATTTCATATTCCAAAGCCGGATTTGAACGAGTGTGCCAATATGCCATTTTCATTTCGGGGTCATACATATCAGCTTCCGTCATCATCTCTTTAAGCGACTGCTCACATACCATGCCGAAAGTCGGTTCTTCCGCAATAAATCTTGCCGTATATAAATCGAAATATTCTTTATAATCCGACATATCCGAATTAATTATATAATCAAAAATATAGCTTAAATATTGCGTGTTGTGCGTTGTTCCGACTGTTTTTGACGCAAACTTATTTCCGCCGTAAGGGCTTGATGCCAATGCTCTGCGCGAATAATCATATCGTTGTAATTCCGGCAGTATTCCTCGGTAAAACGCGGATTTTCCACGATAATTTTCATCTGTGTACGTTCCGTTTATTGCATTTTCGTTGTCACCGTTCCACCACACAAGACACGGGTGATTTCTCAATCGTTTTGCGGCGTATTCCGCTTCTTTTCGCAGTTCATCAATAAACCAATCTTCATCTTCGGGATATTCCCCACACGCCATCATAAAATCTTGTGTAACTGTTATGCCTAATCGGTCGCATTCGCCGTAAAACCAATCCTTTTCAAAAACACCTCCGCCCCAAACACGCAACATATTAACTCCGGCGTTTTTTGCCATTTCCAAAAAATTTGTTATTTTTTCGTCTTTTTCTTCGGATATAAACGGTTCTGTCGGCACAAAATTTGCACCTTTGCACATAATTTCAGTGTCGTTAATACACAAAACAAACCCAGAATATTTATTGTTTGCATCATATTCTTCCGCAGAAGGAGTTTTCTTTATTTCTTCACATATATTATAATAATCGGACCCTATTTCATCTTCAATTTCAACAATACGTACTGTGCGTATGCCGAATTTTTCTTCTATGCAAACCCCGTTATATTCGAAGCGAAGTGTATAAATCGGCTGTTTTCCGTATCCGTTCGGATACCATAGTTCCGGATTCGATATATTTATCGTTTCCTCAAAATATTTTGAGTTGATATATTCGTTTTTTTCATATATATTTTCACCGTTTGGTGCTGAAATACTTATTTTTACCGCCGCACCCTTCGTGTAATTGACCGTCTCACCGGAAATTTTCACTGATGCGCCGTGTTTATCGAAAGTTTCGGTATATACATATACGTTATCAATTCTGAATTCGTTGTCGAATACAAGATATACCGGTCTGAAAATTCCACAGGTTACAAATCGTTCCACCCAATCCCAACCATATGTACATTGCATACGCCGCGTATTCATACGCTCTGTTGTGAATGCTCCGACTTTTTTCGGTGAATCGGCAACTTTTTTTATTGGAGAATAAAAATATACAGTGAGTATATTTTTACCGATTTTCAGTGCACCGTCCGCTTTTATACGATGTGATATAAACATATTCGCACATTCTGCGATTTTTATATCGTTTAAGTATATATCACAATATGTATCAAGCCCTTCAAAAACGATATATGCATTACTAAAAATTTCATCAATCGAAAATTCTTTTGAGTATTTCCAATTATGATTTTCTATATCTTGAACATTTTTTGAGTTGTCGCGCCAATACATATTATCTTTTATTATATCCGTATGTACACAGCCCGGAACGGTTGCGGCATAATTTTGCCCGTCTTCGCTTACAAGCTGCCATTCTCCGCATAAATCAAATACTTTTTTACATGTCATATTTGTTGCTCCTTTTAACTTTCGGCGCAGTATTGTAATTATGCCGAATTGTTTTATCAATACAAAAATCGGACCTGATTTTCAGGTCCGCCGTTTCCGTCGGATTCGGAAACAATCAGCGTTAATGTTTTTAAAGAACTTTATTCAAGAAATCTATTGCTCTTGGATTTTTCGGATTTCCGAACACTTCTGCCGGCGTTCCTTCTTCCATTATAATTCCGTCATCAATGAATATTACACGGTCGGCAACCTCGCGTGCAAAACCCATTTCATGTGTAACAATAACCATTGTCATTCCATCGGCGGCAAGCTGTTTCATAACCTGCAAAACCTCGCCGACCATTTCCGGGTCAAGCGCAGATGTCGGTTCGTCGAAAAGCATAATATCCGGATTCATGCATAAAGCCCTGGCGATTGCAACCCTTTGTTTCTGTCCGCCGGAAAGCTGTGACGGATATGCTTCCGCCTTGTCTGCAAGCCCGACCTTTTCAAGCATGTGCATTGCCTGTTTTTTTGCTTCTTCTTTTGTGGCTTTTTTCAAATCCACAGGTGCAAGCATAAGGTTCTTAATGACATTTAAATTATTAAAAAGATTAAAATGCTGAAAAACCATACCAACATTTTCGCGTACTTTGTTTATGTTTATTTTTTTATCCGAAATGTCATATCCGTCAACAATTATCTGACCGCCGGTAATGCTTTCAAGACGGTTCATGCATCTTAAAAAAGTCGATTTACCCGAACCCGACGGACCGATTATAACCACAACTTCGCCTTCGCGGATTTCTGTTGATATATGTTTTAATACTTCGTTGTGACCAAACTTTTTATTAAGTCCGCGGACACTGATTTTAATATTATCTGCCATATTTCAGTCTCCTTTCCAGTGCATTTGCAACTTGCTGAAGTGCAAGGATAATCACAAGATACATAACTGCGACAATCGTCCATATTTGAAAAGATTTAAATGTAATCGCAATAACATTCTGAGCCTTGTTCACAAGTTCGGGAAAACCTATGACCGAAAGTATTGATGTATCTTTAAGTGTTATTATAAACTGGTTTACTATGCTCGGAATCATATTTTTTATTGCCTGCGGAAGAACAACCCTGAACATTGATCTCCAATACGGCAATCCGAGACTTCTTGCCGCTTCCATCTGACCGGGGTCAATGGACTGAATGCCTGCACGGATAATTTCTGCCATATATGCACCACAGTTAAGTGCCAGACAAATAGTACCTGCCTGAAGTGCGGAAAAAGTCATACGCACTCCGAAGTTTTTTAATCCGTAGGGCACCCCGTAAAAAACAAAAAACGCCAGAACTATCATCGGTACTCCGCGTATAAGATTTACATAAATGACGGAAATCACGTTGCAAATTTTATTATCAACCACGCTCAGTAACCCAAAAATTATTCCCAAAACACAGCCAAAAGCAAGTCCCCACAGTGCAAGCAGCAACGTTTGACCCATGGCAGTCATCAGCATTGCACCGTATGTATTTATAAGTTGGCTCATATTTTTCAAACTCCATTCCGCCGCCCTGCACAGCTTTGTGTCGATTTATTTCTCTTATCGCAGGGCTAAAGGATAAGAGCCGCAAACATTCCGCAAGGGGTGCGGCAAAACAAATCCATTCTGCCGCATCCCCTCTGCGGTTTATTCGCTTATAAATAATTAACCGAGATATTTTTTTATTATTTCATCATATTTTCCGTTTTCTTTAATGTTTTTAAGACCTTTGTTGAATACTTCAAGAAGTTCTTTGTTGTCGTCGCTGAATATCGCCATACCGTATTGTGCCGGTTCGTTTTCGGTACCTTCAACAAATTTTAAATCAAGTTCTCCGATTTTGATGTTGTATTTAAGTATCGGCGTATCATCCATACAAGCCGCAACCTGACCGCCTATAACTGCTTGATACATATCCGGTGATGTTGAGAATGTAACAACTTCAAAACCGTATTCATCTTTAATGCTGTCGGCATACTGATTGCTCATTGTTCCGTTTTTAACCGCAACTTTAAGACCTTTTAAATCTTCAAATCCTTTAATATCGGAATCTTTGGCAACAGCCATTCCCTGTGTTGCATCATAGTAACCGTCCGAGAAAGTCCAGCCGGAATTTTTTCTTTCTTCCGTAATCGAAGCCCCGGCAATCATGGCATTTGCCTGACCTGCCTGACAAGCCGCAATTGCGGCATCCCAACCGACATACTGAAGGTCGTATGTGAAATTCTGATCTTCGGCTATAGCCGCAAGAATATCCATATCGATACCTACGATGTTTCCTTCGGCATCTTGGAACTCAAACGGGCTGAAACCTTTGTCTGTGGCAATGACATAGTTTTTGCTTTCGGATTTGTTTTCCGCATTGTTTTGTTCCGTGTCATTTTTTGTTCCGCAACCGGCAAACGACAATCCGAGTGCCAGTGTAAGTAAAAGTGCTGTTAATTTTTTCATTGTAATTACTCCTTTATAATTTATTTTTTAATCACATATGTATATTATACCATATTTTAAAATTAAAATCAATACTTTTTTTGTGCATTAGGAAGATTTTTGAAAATTTTGTTGACTTTGCATTAAAAAAAGGCTATAATAATCAGTGTTAAAGCAAAGTAGAAACAAATGCGTTAAGTGAAAAGAGGACGGGAAGTTGTCTCTTTTACGAAAAATGGAAATTTGCGATATTTGTTTTGCATTCCGTTGCTGCAAAAACTAAATAATTTTATATCCTTTAGTCTTTGTATAACTGTGCTTGATTCTGTAAGACAAAGGAGTTTTTTTATGTTCAAAACCAAAAAACTTTGTATTGTTTCGATGCTTATTGCGCTGAGTGTTGTGCTCGGTACGTATTTGACGATACGGATAGGCGGCGGTATTAAAATAACGTTTAAATTCATAACCGTATTTATATCCGCATATCTTTTCGGACCGCTGACAGGCGGTGCCGTCGGCATTATATCTGATATTATCGCCTATTTGCTTTCGCCTACCGGAGCATTTTTACCGCAGGTAAGTGCCGTTGAATTTATTTACGGATATATTTTTGGGATAATGTTTTATAAAAAAGATATAAGCATATTTAAAATTGTAATTTGCGCCGTACTGCAAATGCTTGTAATAAATCTGTTCGGTACTTCTTATGTATTGAAAGCTTTTTTCGGTAACAAATATTCGGCGGCAATCATCACACGTTTACCTACAGCGGTTTTAAATGCGGCGATACAAATTGCACTGCTTCTGATATTAAGAAAAAACAAAACATTGAGAAAGGCGGTTGATAAAATTGGATAAATTCAAAGCATTCGCAAACAGTTTTCAGGCAATTGCAAAACCCGGGCTTGAGGCAATACGCACATTGCTTGATGTCATGGGAAATCCGCAGAAAAACCTGAAATTCATTCACGTTGCCGGAACAAACGGAAAAGGTTCGGTATGCGCGTTTTTACAAGAGATACTGACCGGTTCGGGTATTAAAACCGGTAAATATACATCTCCGAATTTAATATCGGTATGTGAACGGATTTCGGTTGACGGAAAAAATATTTCGGAAACCGAAATGGAAAACCTTTTGGTTGAAATGGAAAAATACTGCAATTTACTTCCCGAAGGTATTTCTCCGACTCAATTTGAGATATGGACAGCCGCCGCATTTTTATATTTTTTGCGTTCCGGCTGTGAAATTGTTGTACTTGAAACGGGACTGGGCGGCGAAAAAGATGCTACCAATATAATAGATACAAATATATGTTCGGTGATAACAAAAATCAGCCGTGACCACGTTGAATATTTGGGGAACGATATAAATGAAATCGCACGTGCAAAGGTCGGTATAATTAAAAAAGGCGGCTTTTGCGTTACAACATCAAGCAATGTTGGAGTATACAATGTGCTTGAAACAGCGGCGATGCAAAACCAAAACGAGATTTTTGCGGTTAATTTTCCCACACCCTCGGAATATCGCAATGCCCATGAAATATTTTCATACAAAACACTGAAAAATATAACCTCCGGGCTTTGCGGAATAAATCAAATCGAAAATGCTTGTCTTGCGGCAGAAACCGCATTGCGGCTCGGTATAAACCCTGAATATATTGCAAGCGGCATCAAAAACGCCTCTAATCCGGCAAGATTTGAGTTACTTGACGAAAACACGATATACGACGGTGCGCATAATCCGGACGGTGCGCAATCACTTACCGATAATTTGAACAGATATTTTAAAGAAACCGACAAGATATTTATATTTTCGTGTATGAAAGACAAAGATATGCGTGAGGAATTTGAAATATTAAAAAATGCCGGAATAAAAAAAATGTATACGGTTACGGTTAAAAATAATCCGCGTGCGGCCGATGCAACCCTAACGGCAAACGAAGCGCGGAGTGCCGGAATATGTGCCGAACCGATGATCGGTCTTGAAGAAGCTCTCAATGCGGCAAAATGCGATAACGCCTTAACGATAATCTGCGGTTCTCTTTATTTATACAAAGATTTATCCGAAATAATTTTTCCGTCTATGCCATAATTCAACAAAAAAAATATAATATTTTGTTGAAAATTAAGCATATAATGTATTGACAATATAACAATAAAGGTATATAATTAAAGTATCAAATTATTTAGGAGTGATACTGATGATAGCCACCCACGGAAAAAATATTAAACTTTTTGCGGGGAACTCACACAGAAAACTTGCCAAAGAAATTGCCGCAAAGCTCAACATACCTCTCGGAAATTCCGATGTTAAAACTTTCAGTGACGGCGAGATTTTCTGCAACATTAACGAAACAGTGAGAGGTTCAGAGGTCTTTGTGCTGCAATCCACCTGTAGTCCGGTAAACGATAATATAATGGAACTGCTCATTATGATTGATGCTTTCAAGCGCGCATCAGCCGCACGCATCACAGCGGTAATCCCATATTTCGGTTACGCACGTCAGGACAGAAAAGCCAAAGCGCGTGATCCTATATCTGCCAAGTTAGTGGCTGATTTAATCACAGCAGCAGGTGCCGACAGAGTTCTTACTTTAGACCTTCACGCGCCGCAGATTCAAGGATTTTTCAACATTCCCGTAGACCATTTATACGGACTTCCGCTTCTTGCGAACTATTTCAAACATCAAATGAAAAATGTTATTGAAGATGTTGTAATCGTTTCGCCCGACCACGGAAGTGTCGGCAGAGCAAGACAGTTTGCACAAAGACTGAATGTGCCGTTTGCAATTGTTGATAAACGCCGTCCGAGACCTAATGCTGTTGAAGTAATGAACATTATAGGTGACATTAAAGACAAATATTGTATCATGGTTGATGATATGATAGATACTGCCGGAACAATTACCGTTGGTGCGGAAGCACTCAAGAAAAACGGTGCAAAAGCTGTTTATGCTTGCTGTACTCACGCTGTTTTGTCCGGTCCGGCAATAGAAAGGCTTAAGGCATCGTGTATTGAACAGCTTGTCGTTCTTGATACAGTGCCGCTCACAAAAGAGCATACGCTTGACAACATAAAAGTATTGTCTGTTGCACCGATTTGTGCCGAAGCAATCAAGAGAATTTACGAAGATATTTCGGTTAGTCCTCTTTATGTTGAACCCGACCAGAAATCGGACGAACTTAAAAATACATAATCACGAGGTTCTTTGCCCGAATACCGTGGGCAAAGAACCTTGTTTTTTATATGTTTGCGGTTGATTTTTAAATCTTTGTTTTTCGGTATTCCGCCGGAGATATTCCGGTGTATTTTTTAAAACAGCGCGAAAAATAATACGCGTCAGAAAATCCGCACAAAAACGCAACTGCCGAAACAGAATAAAATTTTGATGTTACAAGATATTCCTTTGCTTGTTGTATTCTTATTTTCGTGAGATATTCAAGAGGCGTGTGCCCTGTTTCTTCTTTAAAACAGTGACGCATATATTCATAACTCACTCCCAAACTTTTAACGGCGGCAGAAATAACAAATTCCGAATTTGCCAAATTATCAACAAGTATATTTTTTAATTCAAACACAAATTCATATTTGAATTTATTTCCGGTATATTTTAATATATATTCATAAAAAGCGCCTGTGAGATATTGGAGTATCGCACTGTAATTATTTTCTTTTTTTATATAATTTGTATAAATCATTTTAGCAAGATTGCATATTTCAAATGTTGTATCTTTAAAATGAAAAATTTCGTTTGGCAGCTGTGCATCCGTAAGCTGAATAAACATATCCGAAAACACATCAATACTTTTGTGCTCGTGTGAAATACCCGGAGGTATTACAATGACACTGCCCTGCGATACCGGTATTTTCAAGTCTCCCATAACGGTTTCTCCCAATCCGTCGGTGGTTATAACGATTTCAAAACAAGGATGTTTGTGTTCCGAAAATCCTGTTATATTGCGGCTTGCGCCGCATGAAAACAATTCCATGTCAATCCCTCTCTTTTTTTCAGATATAATTTTGTATAATTTATATTTTATCACAAAATAACCGATTTGTCCATCTTTTTCTATAGATTATTTATTCATTGCACAACCTGTATATGATAAAATAAAAACACAAACAAATTTAATAAGAAAGGATGATTGTAATGAAACAAATAATTATGGAGGGTCCGAAAAAAAGCAAAGTAATTGAAGTGGATATTCCTAAAATCAATGACGACCAAATACTTGTTAAAGTACGCTACACCGGAATGTGCCACTCCGAATGGTATCCGTGGAGCGTTGCAAATCCGGGAGATGTTTTCGGGCATGAAACAATGGGATATGTTGCCGAAGTGGGAAGAAACATAAAAGGATTCAGTGTCGGCGACCGCGTTACGGGACTCGGCGGAGGCGGATATAAAGAATATATTGTTATGGAACCGAAAAAAGTTATGCACATTCCGGAAAATATAAAAGATGAAGATGCAATTGTCGAACCTTTGGGATGTCTTATGAGTGTAGGTTCAAGAATGATGCCTGAAATTTTCGGAGATGAAATAGTTGTTGTCGGAACAGGTTATATGGGTCTCGGAATGGTATCTATGTTTAAAGCAATGGGATACGGACATGTTGTTGCTATAGATATTCGTGAAGAAGCACGTGAAAATGCTTTGAAATACGGTGCCGACGAAGTTCATCATCCGGATGAAATACTCGCCTCGAACGAATACCTCGGCTGGAAAACTTGGGAAAGCCCCGATTTAACCCGTGACGGTCACAAAACCGATATTTTCAACATAGGCTGTAAAAATGTTATGGAATTTTCGGGAACCCCAAGCGGACTTAACCTTGCCGGTGAGCTTGCTTGCGCACACGGTCGTGTAGGTGTCGGCGGTTTTCATAACGATTGCGACAGAACCGTTGATTTCAAACTTTGGAATATGAAAGCAATAACTCTTATAAACTGCCACGAAAGAAGAATTGAATTTGAAACGGAGCTTTGCAGAAGAGGTCTTGATTTGATTTCCAAAGGAATATGGAAATTTACAGGTGCCACAAAACACATATACACCATGGATGAGTTCGACAAAGCAAATTATGATATGGAAAACCACACCAACAACTTTATCAAAGGAGCTGTTAAATGTGATGAATAAAACCGTTGTCATCACAGGTGCATCGCAGGGACTCGGACTGGCTCTCGCAAAAGAAGGAATTAATCGCGGATATACCGTTTTTGCGCTTGATATTAACATAAGCAACGAACTGAACGAACTGAACGGCTGTCATACATATATCTGTGACGTAACGAGTTATGAATCGGTGCAAAACGCAAAAAAATTCATATCCGAGCATACCGATTCCGTTGATATTCTTTTCAACAATGCCGGTGTTTGGCTTGATAGCAAAAGAGTACCGCTCGATAATTCGGACTTCGATTTTGATATTATATTTCGGCAATTTGACGTAAATGCCGTTGGTGTTATACGTATGCCGCGTGAATTTTTGCCTATGGTTGAAAAATCCGAAATAAAATTCGTAATAAATTTATCTTCCGAAGCCGGTTCGATTACAGATTGTTGGCGTAAATGCGAATACGGATATTGTATGTCTAAAGCGGCACAGAACATGGCAACAAAAATAATGTGCAATGCATATCCGAATATTAAATTTCATTCGGTGCATCCCGGTTGGATGATTACTCCGCAGGGCATGGCGGGTGCCGAAGAAAATAACCGTCCGAATCAAAACCCGAATGATACGGCAGTGAAATTATATGACATGGCAGAAAAGAAAAATATTCAGCATTTATACTGCAATTTTGAAGGAAACAAATTGAACGCATGTATTAACCCCATTTATCCGAAAAACAGATAAATGGGGTTGCTATTTGATTATTTGCACGATTCAATAAATTGCTTTATTATTGCCGTTGTTCCGTCAATTCCGAGCGTCGAGCTGTTTACACACAAATCATATCTTGTCACTGTACCCCATTTTTCGAGAGTATAATGATAATAATATGCCGCTCTGCGTTTATCTACTTTGTCAATTTTCTTCTTGGCTTCTTCGTCTGTCAAAGAATGTGTTTTTGCAATACGTTCTCGACGTTTTTCAAAATCCGCATGTATAAATATGTTTATCACGTTGTCTATGTCGTTCAAGACATAGTCCGCACATCTGCCTATGATTACACAAGGACCTTCAGCGGCAATTTTTTTTATTGCATCAAACTGTGCAAGAAACAGCTTATCACCAAGCGGCAGACCTGTAAGACCGATACCGCCCATTCCGTTGCCGGTTGCAATTGAATACAGCAAACTGTTTATAGGCATTTCTTCGGAATATTCCAGAATATCTTCACTGAAACCACTGTCTTTTGCGGCAATATTGATTATGTTTTTGTCATAAAACGGAATATTTAATTCTTCCGCCAACTTTTTGCCGATTTCTCCGCCGCCGCTTCCGAATTGTCTGCTTATTGTTATTATCTTATTCATACTTTTTCATTACCTTTCTGCCCATAATAATTATAAAAATCCAACGTCCGCCCATGGGCAGAGAAGACGTGTTTACAGCAAAATATCTATATTATAACTTTACCGTGTTGCAAAATTTTTTCAATCACTTCACCGATTGATTCCGCCATATAATAAAATCCCATATCGTTCGGATGACAACCGTCAACCGTGCAGAAATCTCTTTTTGCGCCTACAAAAAACGTACTTCCGTCAATAAAAGTCACATTTTCATCGCCGGTGAGCATTGCATTTCTGTATGTTGTATAAACAACATCTCTTCGCATTTTTCCGTCGTGATTGCAAAAATCAGGTTTTGTGACAAAAATCACAGGTAAGTCTTTATTTTCTTTTCGTACTATCTTAAAAAATTCTTCATGCGTTTCTTTAAGATATTCCGGAGTGGGTGCATTATAGTCATAATCCATAACAAATATACTCATATTAAGTTCGGCAATATATTCCGCCATTGATTTTTCGCCTTTTGCACTCCCGGAAAATCCCAAATTTATGTAATCAACGCCGGTTCGCCGTGCTATTTCCGCCTGATATGTGTTGCCCGGACGCGTTGCACATCCCCCCTGCGTAATTGACGACCCGTAATAAACAATCGGCAATACCTTTTTATACGGATAATATTCTTCGATTTCCGCACCTGTGGTTACACCTATATATACCTCCGATATTCCGCTGTATAACGGGAAATTAACCGTTATTTCACGCATTTCTTCCGTTCCGAAATCCAAAACACTGTTATATGACTCATCAAAATTATATTCCGGCATGAACGCCCCGAAATATTCATCTCTAACATACAAATCAAACGCCGCGCTTCCGAGCGTTGTCATATGCGGCATTTTGCTCGCACAGTATGTCTTTGCGGCAAGAACAACATATCTTGAATTTGTTTTGAAACACATTCTTCCGCCGGCAGTGTTATGATACAATGCCCGAACTCCCTCGGAAACATTTTTGGCAACCCTTTCAGGCATTCTTACGTATTTATCGTTTTCGTAAAATACACCGAAAAGCCTAATCGGAGATTCCTTTGCGTCGTAATAAGTTATATCAAGACCATCCGCAACGGTTTTTATACTGAAATTCGGGTCGATTTTCGCTATATCCATATTATTCATCCTTTCAATGTACCTTATCTTTTACTTTCTCGGGCAGCTGCACCAATATAATTGCCGCAAATACCAAAACACAACCGAATATTTCATTTGTCTTTAATTTTTCATTCAAAATTACCCAGCCGGCAAGTGCCGAAAACACCGATTCCATACTCATTATAAGCGATGCGGATGTTGGGTCTGTATATTTTTGCCCTATAATCTGTAATGTATATGCAAGTCCGCACGACATTATTCCGGAATACAAAATTTCCGTCCGACACTGCCATACGGCTGAAAAATCGGGATTGTCAAAAATAAACATAAGTATGATATTCAAAAGTCCCGCAACGAAGAATTGCAAAAATGCAAGTTTCACGCCCTCTACTTCCGGGGCATATTTATCCACGGCAAGTATATGCAGCGCAAATATAAACGAACAGCAAAGGACTATCAAATCGCCTTTGTTTATATCAATTGACCCGTTTACGCATAAAAAATACATTCCCACTGTTGCAAGTGCAACACAGCCCCACACAAGCGGACGTATTTTCTTTTTCATGAATATGCCTAAAATCGGCACTATAATTAAATATAACGCCGTTATAAACCCGGCCTTGCCGGCACTTGTATACACCATGCCGTATGTTTGAATTGTGCCTGCCGCACCGAGAAGTACACCGCACAAAACACCGGCTTTTAACAATGTTTTTTTGTTTTTTGTTTTAATTTCTCCGGGAGCTTTTTTTCTGTCCGTTATAATAATTACCGGAATAAGCACCAATGCACCGAGCATTGTTCTTATTCCGTTGAACGTAAACGCTTTTATGTACGACATACCTGAACGCTGCGATACAAAAGATATGCCCCAGACAACAGCCGTAATAAGCAATATTAAATTCCCTTTAAGTTTAGTATTCGCCATAATTTCACCCTGCTTTTTAATATATTCTTAGTATATCACCGATATTGAACAATGTCAAGTGTAATTTTACACAAAAAAACAAAGGGTTTATTGCGAAAATGCACGTATACCCCCCATTTTGCAGACGAACTCGCTGTATGTTATGTAAACAACAACCGCTTTTGTTTGTAATATTATAATAAATTTCAACAAAAATCAATATTTTTTATATAAATTTAGCTTAAACTATTGACATTTTGTCAAAATAATTATAAAATTATATTTAGGGGTTTTTTACTTGTACCCTGCTCAATGTGCGAAACAAAAAACTTTAATATTGCATATTGAGTTGAAAATATGACCGCAGCGGTCAAGCAAGGAGGATAATATGGAAAATTCATTACTGCCTCACGGCTGGAACGAAACAATGTTCGGGCTTACACATCTTCCCGTAATCGTAAAATCACTCGAAAAAGTTCATGACACAACATGGTCTATGAAAGAAAACATTCATGATTGCTATGAAATGGTATATATGAAAAAAGGTTCGGCAACATTTACAATATCCGGTCAGGCTGTTGACCTTTCCGCTCATACAATAGTAATAATAAAACCTCATCAATGGCATAAATTCAGCGTTTCCTCGACATCATGCGAATTTATTGTACTTTCGTTTGTATTCAGTGATACTCACGGTGCCGTTTTAAGCGACAGCGGAATTGAAGACTTTATCGATAATATAAAAGGTTTGGACAATTCTCCGTTTGTATTGCTCAATCCGGGTCCGAAAAACGAAATTTTAAGCGTTCTTCGCAAAATTCTTCGGGAACGTGAAAGAAAAGAGCCGTGGAATGATTTTTTGATATACTTGCTTTCGCTTGAACTTTTTGTTCATATATCACGTACAATAAAGCAAGAAATTATCGAAAACACGCGATACAAAAGTATGAATCTCTCCGAAAGCATGAATGCCGCAAAAGAATATATCTTGCAAAATTACGACAAAGAACTTTCTTTGCGCGATATTGCACGGTATGTATATTTAAGCGAAAGTTATTTTGCACACAGCTTTAAAGATACTTTCGGCATAAGTCCGAAAAGTTTTATTTTAAAGGTGCGTATAGATGCCGCAAAGGATTTTTTGGTAAAAACCGATATGAAAATAAGTGATATTGCGATAAGCGTGGGTTTTTTAAGTCAGCAGCGATTTAACGATATATTCAAAAAAACCGAAAACATAACGCCGTTGCGTTACAGAAAGCGATATAAAGAATCTATGGTAAACAAAGTTACAAACTGAACGGAGTGAAGATATGAATAAAGAAATACACAAAACCAGCATAGGCGGTCAGGCCGTTATTGAAGGCGTTATGATGAAAGGCCCGAAAGACATTGCCGTCGCCGTGCGAAAAAGCGACGGAGAAATTGTTCTTGACAAAAAACCCGTGGCTTCCGTAATTCAAAAATACAAATTTTTAAAACTGCCTATTATACGCGGTGTGGTTTCGTTTATAGAATCAATGGTGGTCGGCATAAAAACTCTTATGTTTTCCGCCGAGCTTTATGACGGCGAAGAAGATGACCCGACATATAAACCGTCGAAATTTGATTTATGGCTCGAAAAAGTATTCGGTAACAAGGATGTTTTGGTTTATACATCGCTTGTGCTGTCGCTTATTCTTGCAATGGGACTTTTTGTTATGCTCCCCGCACTCATAACTAAATATGCAACGTTTTTCATTACGAACAACGTTATAAAAAGCCTTATTGAAGGTGTTGTGAGAATGGGAATATTCGTGCTTTATATATTCCTTGTTTCAAGAACAAAAGAAATGCAGCGAGTGTTTCAATATCACGGAGCGGAACACAAATCCATTGCGTGTTACGAACACGGCGATGAACTAACCGTAGAAAACGTCCGCAAGCATTCGAGATTTCATCCGAGATGCGGAACCAGTTTTCTTATTGAAGTTATGATTATAAGTGTAATTGTATTCTCGTTCCTTTCCTGGGATAACATATTTGTAAGAATG
The DNA here is from genome assembly GCA_964418245.1 of uncultured Oscillospiraceae bacterium. Classification (GTDB taxonomy): domain Bacteria; phylum Bacillota; class Clostridia; order RUG12999; family RUG12999; genus CAKVOK01. The sequence continues at coordinate 16,734 of CAYQKW010000002.1, read as the reverse complement.
CTTACGAAACTGGCGCTTATGCCGGTTGTTGCCGGACTTGCATACGAAGTGATAAAACTTGCCGGAAAATACGATAATAAAATTATGGGAATCGTAAACAAACCTGGACTTTGGCTGCAAAGACTTACAACACGTGAACCGGATGATGAGCAGATTGAAGTTGCGCTTTGTTCCTTAACCGCCGTTATGACAGGAAACAAAGAGGACGACAAATGGTAATACGCGAACTTATTGAAAGAGGCGGAATTTTGAATACGGAAAATCCGTATAAAGAAGCACGGCTTATTCTTTCTTTTGTTTCGGGACTTGACCTGACATATATAACAGTTCATCCCGAAAAGGATATTCCGCCCGATATATGCGAAAAATATATTGATTTGCTGAATAAAAGAAAAGCGGGTATGCCGTTTGCGTATATCATCGGGGAAAAAGAATTTTACGGGCATAATTTCAAAGTGAATCAAAACGTGCTTATTCCAAGACCCGATACGGAAATTTTAACGGAATTTGCGATAAATTCCAAACCAAAAAGCTTAATGGACATATGCACCGGGAGCGGCTGTATTGCAATTTCGGTAAAAAAAGCATTACCCGATACCTCGGTTGCGGCTTTGGATATATCGGAACCGGCACTTGAAACCGCAAAAGAAAATGCGGCTTTGCTCGGTGCAGACATACATTTTTTTAAAGCCGATATTCTAAACGAAATTCCAAACGGCAGATATGATTTTATTGTTTCAAATCCGCCGTATATAAAAAGCGAAGATATAAAAACACTTGAACCCGATGTTAAAGATTTTGAGCCTATGGCGGCATTGGACGGAGGAATCGGCGGTTTGATTTTTTATGAACGCATTGCCGAAATTGCCCCGTATATTTTAAACAACGGCGGAATTTTAGCATTTGAATTGGGATATGACCAGGCGGACGATGTGTATCACATTATGAAACAAAATTTTAAAAATATAGACTTTATTGCGGATTTATCCGGAATTAAACGAGTGATTTTCGGCAGAATATCTGCCGTTTACGATAATTAATATACGAAAGGATTGAATTGTGATGATAAACATTACATTAAAAAGCGGAGATGTGCTTGAATCGGAATCGCCGATAAGCGTAATCGAGGCAGCAAAAAAAATCAGCGATGGTCTTGCAAGAGTTGCAACGGCAGCGGAAATTGACGGAGAAGTATGTGATTTGAGAACCGTTATCGACAAAGACTGCACGCTTAATATACTTACATTTAACGATGATGAGGGAAAGGGTGCATACCGCCACACCGTATCGCATATTATGGCTCAGGCGGTGAAAAGACTTTATCCCGATGTAAAACTTGCGATAGGTCCATCGATTGATGACGGATTTTATTATGATTTTGACGGAGATATAACAAACGAGCATATTGATGAAATCGAAAAAGAAATGAAAAAAATCATAAAAGAAAATCTTCCGCTTGAACGTTTTGAACTTCCGAAAGAAGAAGCACTTAAACTTATGGCTGACGAACCGTATAAAATTGAGCTTATAAACGACCTCCCGGAGGGCGAAACAATAAGTTTTTACAAACAGGGCGAATATACCGACCTTTGTGCCGGTCCTCATCTTATGTCAACCGGTGCTGTTAAAGCATATAAATTGTTAAGCGTAACGGGCGCTTATTGGAGAGGTAACGAAAAGAATAAAATGCTCCGCCGTATTTACGGAACGGCATTCACAAAAAAAGCTGATTTGGATGCTCATCTCGAAGCTCTCGAAGAAGCTAAAAAACGTGACCACAACAAACTCGGACGCGAACTCGGATTTTTTACAACTGTTGACGTAATCGGACAGGGACTTCCCATAATGCTGCCGAAAGGTGCAAAAGTTATTCAGCTGTTACAAAGATTTGTGGAAGATTACGAAGCACTTCACGGCTGGCAGCTCACCAAAACACCGCTTATGGCAAAAAGTGATTTATACAAACTTTCGGGGCATTGGGATCATTATAAAGAGGGTATGTTCGTAATGGGCGATGAAGAAAATGATAAAGAAGTTTTTGCACTTCGTCCGATGACTTGTCCGTTCCAGTACCAGGCATATCTCAACGAAATGAGAAGTTACAGAGATTTGCCGCTGCGTTACGATGAAACATCAACACTTTTCAGAAACGAAGCTTCCGGAGAAATGCACGGACTTATCAGAGTGCGTCAATTTACAATTTCCGAAGGACATTTAATGTGCAGACCCGACCAGCTGGAACAGGAATTTAAAGGCTGTTTGGAAATGGCTATATATATGCTTAAAACACTCGGACTTTACGAAGATGTATCCTACCGTTTCTCTCAGTGGGATCCTTCGGATAAAGATAAATATATAGGCACCGAGGAACAGTGGGACGAAGCACAGGGAATTATGAAAAAAATCCTTGACCATTTGGAAATCCCTTATAAAATCGGAGTAGGCGAAGCAGCATTCTACGGTCCGAAACTCGATATTCAGATTAAGAATGTTCACGGCAAAGAAGATACACTCATAACAATACAGATAGACCAGCTGCTTGCGGAAAAATTCGGTATGGTATATACGGATTCCGACGGAAGCAAGAAAAATCCGTATATCATACACAGAACGTCAATTGGCTGTTACGAAAGAACGCTTGCATTGCTTATCGAAAAATATGCCGGAGCGTTCCCTGTATGGCTTGCACCGGTTCAGGTTGAAATTATACCTATTTCCGATAAACACAGCGATTATGCATATGATATTAAAGATACACTCACAAAAATGGGAATGCGTGCCGAAGTTGATACAAGAGCGGAAAAAATGGGATATAAAATCCGTGAAGCACAGCTTGCCAAAATACCTTATATGCTCGTTGTCGGCGATAAAGAAATCGAGGACGGTGCAGTCGGTGTCAGAAAAAGAGGTGAAGGCGATATAGGTGCAATGAAAAAAGAAGATTTCTACACACTCATAAAACAGGATGTTGATACAAAAGTTATTTGGTAACGGAAAGGAAACAGAACATGTTTGATAAACTGGACTTTATAGAAAGCCGATTTGCGGAGCTTAATGCACAAGTGAGCGACCCTGAAATTATTGCGGATACCGAGCTTTGGAGCAAGCTTTGCAAAGAACTTTCGGATATAACGCCCATAGTTGAAAAATACAGAGAATATAAAAGAGCAAAGCAGGATGAAGCGGACGCAAAAGAAATGCTTTCAGACAAAGAATTTCACGATATGGCGGAACTTGAACTTGCCGATGCACGAGAAAGAATCGAAAGTTCTTCTAATGAGCTTAAGATTTTATTGCTGCCTACCGACCCAAATGATGAGAAAAACGTTATAATAGAAATTCGAGGCGGTGCCGGCGGAGATGAAGCGGCATTGTTTGCCGGGGTTCTTTTCAGAATGTATTCGATGTATTCCGAAAGTAAAAGATATAAAGTTGAAATTATAGACCAAAACGAAACCGGTTTGGGCGGTTTTAAAGAAATTGTATTTCAGATTTCGGGAAAAGGTGCATACAGCCGTTTTAAGTTTGAAAGCGGTGTTCACAGGGTTCAGCGTGTTCCCGAAACGGAATCGAGCGGAAGAATACACACTTCAACCGTAACGGTTGCGGTGCTTCCGGAAGTTGAAGAACAAACCGTTGAAGTAAATCCGGCAGATTTGCGAATAGATGTATATCGTGCCAGCGGTGCCGGCGGTCAGCATATCAACAAAACGGAATCGGCTGTTCGTATAACACATATCCCAACGGGAATAGTTGTTGCGTGTCAGTCGGAACGTTCACAGTTCCAGAATAAAGATGCGGCAATGAAAATTCTGCGTTCAAAACTTTACGAAGAATCTCAGAGAAAACAGCACGCCGAACTTGCAGAAGAAAGAAAAAGCCAGGTTGGTACCGGTGACAGAAGCGAACGTATCAGAACATATAACTATCCTCAAGGTCGTGTAACAGACCACAGAATAGGGCTTACTCTGCATAAATTGGAACAGATTTTAAACGGTGATTTGGACGAACTTATAGATTCACTCATAACCGCAGACCAAAGCGAAAAACTTAAACATACCGAAAACTAAAAAATGATTATGTAATAAAATAAACAGCCCTGTTTTGCACGACGCTCAAAACGAGGGCTGTTCGCCGTTATATCAATTCCACGGCAACAATGCCCAAAATTGTTAAAAATACTTCTTTCGATATTCTGACGGCAAAACAAAAAAACGTTCTTTAAATAATACAGAAAAATACTTTTCATTGGTAAATCCGCATTGCAAAGCAGTTTCCTTAACGTTGAACAAACCTGTTTGCAAAAGAACTTTTGCATATTCCAACCTGATTTGCATTTGATACTCTTTTGGCGGCATATTAAATTTTTCGGCAAATTTTCTTCTTATATATGCTTCGCTGATACCTATTTCCTTCGGCAGTGACGAAAGAGAAAATTCCGGGTTCGATAAATTTTTTTCGATTATTTGTGCGATACGTTCAGCGGCATTCGATGAGTTTTTTTCGTAAGATGAATATAAATTTTTATTTATATTATATAAAATATCATTCAGTATGCTGTTGCATTTATATACGTATCCCGTATGTTTCCCACGCCATTTATTAAATATTTCTTCAAAAAACAATTCATAATCTTTATAATTCTGAGGATAAAAAACTTGTATCGAACCCGAAGTATTTCCATATGTCTCAAAGTGAATTACATATAACTCGTCAACCGATGACCGTCGATGGTACGATACGTTTTTTGGAATAAATGAAATGCTGTGGTCGTTTGCCGTTAAATTACCGCTGTCCGTAATAAATTCCGTGTTTGCGGTTTTTCGATAACTTAACGCACCGAAATCACGTGCAGGCGTGTGATACGACATAGGTCTTATCCATTTGAGGTGCAGAACATCTGTTACTTTTACAGCAGGTACTTCATTATCAAACATTGCCATTCATCCTTTTTATAAAGTATCAAAAACAGGAATTTTTTTGATATAATTTTGTGTTTACATTTATAATTATAACATATTATGTATCGAAAAACAACCCTTTTTTTGATTTTTATATCTTTCAAAGTATGGATTTATATGATAAAATAAGTCTATAGGATAAAAGATGCAACTGCGGACGCAGTTTATTATGATATAATCAAAAAGAACCGCGTACCGATAAACGCACAAAACACAAATTCACCTTAATCTCTTTTTCGCTTACAGATAAAGACATTAAGGAAAACAATTTTATATTTGTGAACGGAAAGGCTGTGAAAAAATTATGAAAAACATTGCATTAAAACAACCGGAATGGCTTGCTCGTTCTGCGGTTTATCAGGTAAATTTGAGAACATTTTCTGCCGACGGAACGATTAAAGCGATTGCCGCCGAGTTGGAATTTTTGAAATCTATAGGATTTAATATTGTATATCTTTGCCCGATATTCTGCGAAGATGACAGTACAGACAAAAGTAATTGGAGCATACGGCAGAAATCATCCGAAACCGAAAATCCGAAAAATCCATACAGAATGAATGATTATTTCGCAATCGACAGTGAATACGGAACAATGGAAGACCTTAAAGAACTTGTAGCAAAAGCACACACTCTCGGCATGAAAGTGCTGCTTGATTTAGTGTATGCACATATAGGTCCGAATGCTTCGATAATAAAACGATACCCCGAATTTGTGCAACAGACTCCGGAAGGCGAAATAATCTGTACAGAATGGCATTTCCCGGCTCTTGATTACAGGAACGACGGCTTAAGAGAATTTCTGTATTGCAACATGACCTATTATATAGGTGTTGTTGATGTTGACGGTTTCAGGTGTGATATTGGCGACTATGTTCCGATAGATTTCTGGGTTGAGGCAAAAAGAAGAATACAGTGCATAAAAAAAGATGCGGTTCTTATAAATGAAGGCGACAAATATGAAAAACTTGCAACAGCATTTGACGGTTCGTATTTTTGGTTATGGCACGAAGCTCTGTACAAAGTATTTACAGGTATCGAAAAGCCGAAATATTTGATAGAAACCGATGAAAAATCAAGAGAAACAATGCCGGAAGGCGGACTGCTTTTACGTGATATAGATAATCACGATACCGTAACCGACTGGCCCGAACGTATTGAAATTGCGGCAGGACACGATGGAACAGAACAGATAATTGTTATAAATTATATTATGGACGGTATACCTATGGTATACTGTAGAAACGAACTTGCTTGCAGTGCAAAATTAAATATGTTCGCAAACAGATTTCATATGGGTAAATATGAAGTAAGCCGCAGAGCAAAATATACCAATGCTGCGGTAAGAAGACAGAACATAATAAAAACACTCAACAGGTTTAAAGCCGAAAATGACGTTTTGCGATATGGAAAAACACAATGGCTCAGCAATTCCGACGCAGATAATTGTATCAGTTTTAAGCGAACCTATAACAGTGATAACATTCTGTTTGTCGGAAATGTATCAAATGAAAATCGACGAATAAAAATCAAAAAAATACCGAATACTGTAAAAATTATTTTTGAAAACGGCTGTATATCATGTAACAACGGAGAATTTTATTTGAACAGGAAGGGTTATGTTGTGTTAAGTTATACAAACGAAATATAAAATATATTTCTATTCAATAATCGGTCTTGACGCATAAGACGATTTTTCATCGGTGGTTTATACCTACACCGAAAAAGTCGTCTTATTTACCGTATCATTGCTACATCTCAGGTTTTCGGATTTACAACAACACAAATATCGTATTATATAGTACCATGTTGTATTATTTAAACAATAATTATATTGACTTGAGATAGTTTATATGATATAATTGTATCATGACATACAATATGTCAATAACGGGAGGAATGTGATATGAAAAAAATATGTATTTCAAAAAAATGGAATTTTTCCATGCCGGAATCTTCCGAAAAATATACGGTTGATTTACCGCATGATTATGTTATTACATTGCCGAGAAACAAAAATGTACCGGGAGGAGCTTCAACAGGGTTTTTCGGTGGAACAAAAGGGTCTTATGTGAAATATATGCAGTTTGAAGATACGGCACATACAATACTTGATATAGACGGTGCATATATGTGTGCCAAAATTTATCTTAACGAAAATCTGCTTGATATGCATCCGCACGGATATACGCCGTATTTGGTCGATTTAACCGATAAAATCAAAAAAGGCAAAAGCAATAAATTAAGTATTGATGTTTTGAATGTTCAGCCGTCAACAAGATGGTATTCGGGTTCGGGAATTTACCGTGATGTTTTTATCTGGACAGGCGGAACTGTTCGTATAGAACCGTGGGATATGTTTATATCCACAAAAAGCATAAACAACGATTATGCGGAAATTTCATTGAAATTTTGTATAACCTCGGATTTTTCATGCAATGCCGATGTACATTTTAACATTATCGCCTCAAGCGGAGAAAGCGTGGTTCAAAATAATATTGTCATAGCGGCGGAAACAGGTAAAAACAATTACGAAACCACAATAAAAATAAAGAATCCGCAGCTTTGGGATTTGGAAAATCCGTATTTGTATATGTTAAATACCGAAATTTATGTAAACGAAAAACTCGAAGATTCTTCAGAAAACAAATTCGGTATACGCACCGTTACCGCAGATGTTGAAAACGGACTTATGCTTAACGGAAACTCAATCAAACTGTACGGTGGCTGCATTCATCACGACCACGGTGTTTTGGGCAGTGCTGAATTTCCGTCGGCGGTATATCGCAAACTCAGCCTTTTGAAAAGTGTCGGTTATAATTCGGTGAGATGTGCTCACAATCCGCCGTCACTCACTTTTTTGGAAATATGCGACAGTATCGGAATGCTTGTTATGGATGAAGCGTTCGATATGTGGAATATGCCGAAAAATGATTTGGATTACAGTTTATGGTTCAAAGACTGGTGGCAAAGAGATATAAGTTATATGGTATGCCGTGACAGAAATCACCCATGCGTGATTTCGTATTCAATCGGAAACGAAATACTTGAACGAGGCGGTCTTTCGGACGGTGCGGAATGGTCGGAAAAACTATCCGCAGAAATAAGAAAGTATGATGATACAAAACTTGTGACATCCGGTGTATGCGGATTGTTTGATGTTTGTGAAAAAGATACCCCCGAAGATTATGCGGCGGATTTTTATGCTCCGTATAACGATTGCGGAAACGGCGAACTCGGAACATCATGGGATGAACGCACGGCGGCATATATGAAGCCGCTTGACATAGTAGGATATAATTATTTATATCATCGTTACGAAGCAGACTCGCAAAAATACAAAGACCGTATTATATGGGGTTCGGAAACTCACGCACTCAATTTTTACGATTCGTGGGCATCCGTATTGAGGAATAAAAATGTTATAGGCGATTTTACATGGACGGCATACGATAATCTCGGAGAAGCCGGAACGGGACGTTTTGCCTGGGGTGAAGAGGAATGTATTCACGGAATATCGCTCGGTGAATATCCGTGGCGTTCGTGTTTTCAGGGTGATTTTGACTTATGCGGCTATCGCCGTCCGCAGTCCTATTTCCGAGAGGCGGTTTGGAATGAAAATGCAGAACCGCATATTTTTACAACACATCCGAAACACAACGGCGATGATTTCAGCGGTACCGGCTGGCATTGGTATGATGTATCGGAAACATGGACTTTTGAAGATGAATATATCGGACAGCCGGTGAAAACCGATGTTTACACAACTGCCGATGAAGTTGTTTTTATATTAAACGGCTGTGAAAAAGCACGTGCAATTCCTCAAAAGGGTATTGCTTCTGCTGAAATTCCGTATGAAAAAGGCGAAATTACGGCTGTTTTGATAAAGAACGGCAAACAAACCAAATCCGCTGTTTTAAAAACTGTAGATATGCCGTACAAAATCCGTGTTATATCCGAAAAAAACGAGATAATTGCGGATAACAGGGATTTATGCTATTTTAATATTTTCATTGAAGATAAACACGGTAATCTTGTGCGTGAAGCGGATTGCGAAATCATGTGCAAGGTATTCGGCGGAGAACTTCTCGGCGTGTTCAGCGGCTGTCCGAACAACGAAGATGTATACGGTTCAAATAAATGCCATGTATTCGGCGGTTCCGCACTGGCGGTTATCCGTTGTTTATATCCTGCCGATTCGGTGAGACTTCACGTTTCATCCGAAGGACTTAAAGGCGGATTAAGCAACATTATACATGCCGTTTAATTCCATATTTTAAGGCAGAAACAACTGTTTTTCGGTGTTTCTGCCTTTGTAAAATTATCATATTTTTTCTTGTTAAATATCCCTATACGTCGTATCGGCTCAAATCTTCAAAAGTCTGTGCTTTCACGGCAACGTAGGTTTTACCGTCTTTTATCATGACTATTGCCGGACGTGGAATTTTATTGTAATTTGACGACATGGCATAGTTATACGCTCCTGTGGTTGCCACTGCTGCTATATCTCCACGTTTCGGTTCGGGCATCAATACATTTTCTTGTATTATATCGCCGCTTTCACAACATCTGCCGACAACGGCACATTCAAAATTCTTTGTTTCATTTGCACGATTTGCAAGAAACAGAGTATACTTCGATTTATACAGCGCATACCGCGGATTATCAGTCATGCCGCCGTCTATCGAAACATAATTTTTATATCCAGTTATTTTTTTCACCGTTCCGACAGTATATAATGTCATTCCGGCATCTGCCGCAATACTTCTGCCCGGTTCCATAAGTATTTTCGGAATTTCCACATTTTTTTCGCTGCATTTTTTCTTTATATGCTCCGATACATTTTTGATATTTTCATCAATATCTATAATCGGGTCGGAGTCCGTATACCGCACGCCGTATCCTCCGCCGAGATTAAGCTGCTGTGCCGAAAATCCGAATTTATCTTTCATTTCGGCGATAAAATCTATCATTATTTCAGATGCCGCAAAAAACGTATCGGAATCAAAAACCTGCGAGCCGATATGGCAATGAAATCCACAGAGCTTAACATTTTTAAGACCGAGCGTATATTCAACCGTTTCGCATGCCTGCCCGGTTTCTATTGCCGTACCGAATTTGGAATCTACTTTTCCGGTGCTTACGGCTTCATAAGTGTGTGGGTCAATTCCGGGTGTAAGGCGGAGCAGCACGTTTTGAACAATTCCCTTTGATGATGCATATTTTTCTATTGCATCAAGTTCTTCCGTATTATCCGCAACAAAATATCCTATTCCGTTATCTATTGCATATGCTATATCCTCGTCGGTTTTGTTATTGCTGTGGAAATATGCGTTTTTAAGATTAACTCCGGCTTTGAGTGCCGTGAAAATCTCGCCGGACGAAACAACGTCTATGCCCATTCCCTCTTCGGTCACAATTTCATACATTCTTTTGAACGATGCGGCTTTGCTTGCATAAAGCGGAAGTGCATTTCCCCCGAAATATTTTTTGAACGCATTCACATATGTTCTGCAATTTTTTCTTATTCTGTCTTCATCCATTATGTATAGCGGAGTTTTGTATTCCTTCGCTATATCAACGGTATCCGCACCGGCAAATGTGAGATGTCCGTTGTTGTTTATGCCTATATTATCGCAAATCACGGATTATTCCCCTTTCATAAGCTTTTTAAATCTTTCCATCGCTTCAACGGTGTTTTCGCGTCCGCCGAAAGCGGTTAATCTGAAATATCCCTCACCGTTCACTCCGAAACCCGCTCCGGGAGTTCCCACAACCTTTATGTTGTTAAGCAGATAATCGAAAAAGCTCCATGAATCCATGCCGTTTGGGCATTCCAACCAGATATACGGAGAATTTACACCTCCGGCAAATTTAATGTTAAGCTCACGCATTGTATCGGCAATTATTTTTGCATTTTCTCTGTAATAATTTATATTTTCGTCAATCTGACGCATTCCCTCGTCGGTGAACACAGCTTCCGCACCTTTTTGTATGATATACGGTACGCCGTTGAATTTTGTTGTTTGGCGTCTGTTCCACATACGGTTAAGCTCGCCCAACGCTTTCGGAACTATTGTGTATCCGCAGCGTGTACCTGTGAATCCTGCGGTTTTGGAAAGTGAACAAAACTCAATTGCACATTCTTTTGCACCGTCGATTTCATATATCGAATGCGGAATACCGTCCTCTGATATAAATCTTTCATACGCCGCATCAAACAAAATTACGGCATTGTTTTCGATGGCATAATCGACCCATTCTTTAAGCTGTAATGCGTTATATACCGCTCCCGTTGGATTGTTTGGGGAACAAAGGTAAATTATATCTGTATGCATTTTCGGCGGCATGGGGCAAAATCCATTTTCCGCATTTGCGTTCATATACTCTATTTTTCTTCCGTTCATAATATTTGTATCAACATACACCGGATATACCGGGTCGGGAATCAGCACAACATTATCTTTATCGAACAAATCCGTTATGTTTCCGAGGTCGCTTTTTGCTCCGTCACTTACAAATATTTCGTCAATGTCAAGCGTAACGTTTCTTTTCGCATAATATGCGGCAATTTTTTCACGCAGAAAATCATATCCCTGCTCCGGTCCGTAACCGTGAAACGTTTCTTTTTTTCCCATATCGTCCGCGGCGTTTTTCATTGCCGTAACTACGGCTTCCGCAAGCGGTAAAGTTACGTCGCCTATTCCGAGACGGATAATTCCCTCGCTGCCGTTTTCTTTTGAAAAAGCATTCACTCTTTTTGCAATATCCGAGAACAAATAGCTGTCTTTCACATTGTTGTAATTTTGATTAATCTTCATATAAAATCTCCGTTCTTAAGTTTTCGATATAATAATATTTTCAGCACACCATTGTCATGTACGATTCTCCCGGGCGGACAGGGTCGTCCGCCCCTACGGTTCTGTGTGCCAACATAGGTTTGTGCCGTTTTTTTCGGGCGGACAGGGTCGTCCGCCCCCTACGGTTCTGTGTGCCAAACACATTCGTTCCGCACAATTCTCTTCCGCACGAACGCCGTACGAGCATATTTATACATTATGCATTATGAATTGAATCCGCCGTTTCCCCGTCACATATAAATTCGGCAGGTCCTTTTTTTATCACAGAACCGTCGCTTTTATATATAATTTTAAGTTCGCCGCCTCTCAGCCGCACGGTTATCTCTGTATCTTTTTTGCAAAATCCGTTTTCTGCCGCCGCCGCAACACTTGCACATGCACCGGTGCCGCAAGCCCATGTTTCGCCGCTTCCGCGTTCCCAAACACGCATTTCCAGTGTATTATCGTCTATGACCCGAATAAACTCTGTATTTACCCTATCCGGAAACAACGCATGGTTCTCAAACAGCGGACCTATTGCGTTCAAATCAAGTGTGTCAACATCGTTTACAAATACCACGGCATGAGGATTTCCCACAGATACCGCCGTTATATTAACGGTTTTGCCGTCCACTTCAACGGGTTCGTTTACAAATCTTTCTTTGTTGCTCAACACGGGAATATCTTTGGGATTTAAACTTATCTTACCCATATCGACCGTAACACTTTCAACAATTCCGTTTTTCACTTCAAGCTTCAAAATTTTTATTCCGCTTAATGTTTCCAAAGTTATTTCTTTTTTATCCGTAAGACCCTTTTCATACACGTATTTGCCCACGCAGCGGCTTGCGTTTCCGCACATTTTCGCTTCACTTCCGTCCGCATTGAAAATCCGCATTTTAAAATCCGCTTTATCCGACGGACATATCATCACAAGACCGTCCGCGCCTATTCCGAAATGCACATCTGATAATTTTTCGGAAAGTTCACTCGGATTATCTATATGCTCTTCAAAACAATTGATATATATATAACAGTTACCAATACCATGCATTTTTGTAAATTTCATTTTATCAGCCTTTCCGCATTCATCAGCCGTTTATCATGCTTTCCATATTATAAAGTCCGGCAGGTTTACCGATGATAAATTCCGCTGCTTTAATTGCACCCTCGGCAAAAAGCGCACGGCTGTGTGCTTCGTGTTTCAGTGTTATTGTTTGCGTATCGGTTCCGACTATAACTTCATGCTCCCCTATAACATTTCCCATACGTACCGCATGAATACCGATTTCTTCGGGAGTACGCTTTGCCTGACCGTGTCTGCCGAACACATATTTCGATTTCTCACGGACGGTTTTAATTGCATCGGCAATCAACAGTGCCGTACCGCTCGGGGCATCAAGTTTTCTGTTATGATGTTTTTCGATTATTTCTATATCGGCATATGCAAAATTTTTAGCCGTGATTTTTGCAAGCTCAACCAAAAGTGCAACGCCCAAAGACATATTCGCCGATAAAAATATCGGTATTTTTTTTGCGGCTTCGTTTATCATTTCAAGTTCCTCAGGCGTTTGCCCCGTTGTGGCAATAACAGCCGGAATATTGTTTTCTGCCGCATATTCAACTATTTCCGCAGTTGAAGCGTGATGCGAAAAATCTACTATGCAATCCGCAACTCCGCCGAAATCCGACAAGTGTTTATATTCCGTTTCGCCGCATATATCAACTTTTGCCGCAAGCGATGCACCGCCGAAATTTTCTTCCGCCAAACGAACAACTTCTTTTCCCATTCTGCCGCCGGCTCCGTTTATTATTATCTTCATTTTTATGCCTGCTTTCTCAAAGATTATGTTCTTCCATAATTTTGTATAAAATCTTTTTATTTTCCTCTTCCATTGATGTGAGCGGAAGTCTTAAATAATCCTTGCAGAATCCCATTTTTGCCATAGCGGCTTTAACCGGTATCGGATTAACTTCCGAGAACAGCGCATCTATGAGCGGCAGATAATCAAGCTGCATTTTCGCACTTTCTTTAACTTTACCCTCTCTGTACAGTCTGCACATTTTGGCTGTTTCTTTAGGAAGTAAATTCGACAGAACCGAAATAACACCTATTCCGCCGAGCGACATAACGGGAACAATCTGGTCATCGTTTCCGGAATATATATCAAGTTTATCTCCCACCAATGCCTTTATCTGTGCGATTTGAGAAATGTTTCCGCTTGCTTCTTTAATTGCCGTTATATTCGGATGTTCCGCAAGGCGTGCACAAGTTTTCGGCGTTATATTAACTCCCGTTCTGGACGGTACGTTATATAAAATAACCGGTACGGTTGAAATATCGGCAAGATATTCAAACGTTTTTATAAGCCCGTTTTGTGTTGCCTTGTTATAATACGGTGTAACAAGCAAAACCCCGTCCACACCGACATCACAGGCATATTTTGTGAGTTCTGCGGCATAATCCGTATCGTTGCTGCCCGTTCCGCCTATTATGGGGACTCTGCCGTTTGAAACTTCAACCGCAAATTTTATTGCGGCTTTATGTTCTTCGTCCGTAAGGGTTGAACCCTCGCCCGTTGTTCCGCAGGCAACAATAGCGTCTATGCCCTCGGCAATCTGCCATTCAATAAGTCTTTCAAATTCTTTGTAATTTATTCCGTTTTCATCAAGCGGCGTTATAATTGCCGTTGCCGCACCTTCAAATATTCTCTTTTTTGTCATAAAAAAACTCCCTTTCCGATTTATTAAACGGTAAAGGAGTAAAAAAACAGCCGTTTGTTACGGCTACCAAAAGTTGTGTGAAAACACTGTTAAGATAGCTCTCCGCACTAAATGCGACAACAAAACAAATCTTATTTTGTTCTGCCAGCCCGGTTTTCTCGCTTAAAAACCGACTTCGGCACCTGCACCTTTCGTTTCGGGAATTGCTTTGCGATTAGCCTTTTAATCCGAAATTACTCTTTGCAAAATGCACCTCTACCATTCAATATTTAATTTTCTTTAAACTTAGTATATCACTTGATACACGGTTTGTCAATAGCACATAATATTTTTTGTTATATTCTCACAAAAATACTTTTTTCTTTTAACCTTTAATAGTTGAATTTGCATTGTCATTTTCATAATCGGCGGTGTGTTATCCCAACACCGCCGATATTTTTATTATTTCGGTTTAAATTTAATTACAACCGTTGTTCCGGCATTTTCTTTACTGTTAATTATTATGCTGCTTTCTTTTCCGTACATGAATTTCATTCGCCTGTATGCATTTTTAATACCGTAGCTGTCCTCGTAGTTTTCCAAATCTTTAAGTTTTTCAAGCTGTTCCGCACTCATTCCATATCCGTTGTCCGAAATTGTAAACACCAGATATTCGCCGTCCTTTTTGCACGAAATTTTAAGCTCGGCTTCCTTTTCACGTCCTATAAGCCCGTGCAAAATGGCATTTTCGGCAAACGGCTGAAACAGCAGATGTATCACTTCTATGTCTTTAACATCATCGGCTACATCTGTTACGAAATTATAATTACAATCGTGAGAAAACTCGTTTATTTTCACATAATATGCAAGCATTTCAATTTCATCGCCGATGGTGAAAACGGATTTTCCCCTGTTTAAAACCGCTCTGTAATATCGCACCATATTTTCCACAAGTTCCATTGTTTGCGTATCGTTTTTCAAAAACGCATTATATTTTATTGCCGAAAGTGAATTATACAGCGTATGTGGGTCAATCTGACTTTGCAACAGTCTGTATTCCGTTTCCTGACGCTGATATTCAATTTCATACCTTTGCTTTGCGGTTTGGTGTACGTTTTGCAAAAGTTTATATATAATTCTTTTCATAACGGCAAGTTCTTTGTTTTCTGTTTCACTTTTGTTTATTTCCGCAGCAATATCTTCATTTTTATCTATATTTTCAATATCGATTTTATCCAGCATTTCAATGAACCCGGTTATTGATGCCGATATTTTCTTGTTCTGCTGATACACAACCAACACAAGCAATGCATAAAACAGCATCATAACTGCATATACACAACCAACAATTTTCACGTATGTCCAAGTGTTGTTCTCGTTTTGTATAACAGCGGAATAATTTTCGTTTACGGGAATTGAAAAAGTGTTCGGCGGAACATCTTTTACAAGACCTATATTCGGGTCTGCGGCTTTCGGAAGAACCACAGTACATTCAAGTATATTTTCTTCGTTTATCGCCCTATAAAACGAAATGGTGTTGTTTCCGTATACATCCGTTCTGAAATCTTTTGTCCAAAACGGGTCGATACTCTTCAATATTTCTTTTATATTTTTGCTGCGTTCAAATTTTTTTATATTATAAAAATACATTCCCTCAAAAAGTTCCGGATTGGAAAACCAAACTCTGTAAGAAGTATGTTCGTTTTCTATTGTTTTGAAATATTGTGCAATGTTATATGAAAACATATATTTTTCTTCCGTGGAAAACCCTTTTCGGGAAATATTCTCCGAAAGATAATTATAATTCAATATATAATCGGACTGCTGCACAGTTTCTTCTATAATTTTCTTAACACTGTATGTATAATCGTTTAAAGCGGTTATACTTCTGTTTTGTGCTTCGCCGTATGCGTTGCGGCATATAAGTACCGATACAACAGCTGCGGCAACAACGGCAAACAATGTCATAACCACAACGGTATTTGTAAAAATACGTTTGAAAATGCTTTTTTCTTTCACTTTTTATCACCTTTTAATGCCTGCTGCTTAAACTCGTTCGGATACATACCAACCGCACGGCGGAATACCGAAACAAAATGAGGTTTGTTCCTATATCCCACGGCTTCGGCAACCTCATATACTCTTGATTGCGGATTTGAAAGCAACCGCTTCGCCTCGTCAATTCTGACAGATGTTAAATATTGCAGAATAGTCTGTCCGGCATATTTTTTAAA
>CAYQKW010000001.1:69090-98995 GCA_964418245.1 uncultured Oscillospiraceae bacterium | reverse complement strand
ACTCCGCCGTACTTACCGGTGTTGAAACAAGAACATCGTCTCCTGTGAGAATACTTCGTAACGAAGAATTTGAAGCTTTGAACATAAACGGACTTTATCCATGCGGCGAGGGCGCCGGATATGCCGGCGGAATTGTGAGTGCCGCCGTTGACGGTATTAAAGTTGCGGAAAAAATCATAGAAAAATATAACTATTGAATTTTTTAACATCGGTACACTGTTTTTCGGACGTTCTCACCTGCCGCCGTGACTTTTAAAATCGACACCTTTGTTTTAAAACAGAATACTGTGGGCAGAACAAAGTTCTGCCCTTAAACACTTTATCCGTTACAACACCGAAAGATTTTTTTCGGCTTGTTTGATATGCTCCGATGGTGAGAATCCGGTTTCTTTTTTTATAAATAAACTAAAATAAAAAACGTTATTAAATCCGCATTTATCAGATATTTCATTTACTGTATAATATTTCGAGTAAAGAAGTTCAAGTGCATAGTTCAGGCGAAGCTTATTTATGTATTTAAGCGGAGTTGTGTTCATTGTCTGTTTAAAAAGTTTTCTGAAATATGTATCACTGAAGTTGCACATATCCGCCAGCATCTGTACATTTAATTCTCTGTTTGAAAAGTTTTCGTGTATATAATCTGTAACATTCGATATTATGTCATTACTGTTTGCAGGGGCGGCGTGTTCTTTTTCGGTTTCGTAAAATATTTTGTATATAATCGATTTACACGCATATTCGTATCCGGGTTGTTTTTTGGACCACAATTCATAGATTTCCATGAATTTTTGTTCAAAATATCCCGAATTTTCGGGTACAAATTTTTTGATTGATTTCGGCATGGGCTTGTCCGATAAAAAGTGAATAACGATAAGGCTTTCTTCGCCGGATTTTATTGTATATTCACAAAATGCAGGCACAAACACCATTTCTCTGCTGTTTACCCTTATATTGCCGTTTTCAAAACCGAACTCCGCTCCGCCGTTTTTTCTGAAAGAAATCGCATGATACGGACGCGGATAAGCTTTTGCGTTTGAACTTTTCCAACTTAAATCCAATACCGAAAGCAAATTAACCGATATATTTTCAGAATAAAAAAACATAAAATCACCACCATTTCCGGTAATATTCCATTTACCTTAAATCAAGCACATTTTCTGACGCATATTGTATGTATCCGTTATAAAATCAGTGAACGATTTAGATGTCGTACTTTTAATGATTTGACAACTGCGTTGTCATTATTTGGCTTCGCCATGATTTATTGCTTTCGCAACATAATTTGAATTGCCTTTAAATACACCGCATGATACAATTCATAAGCCGTAAGGTTCAATTCTCGCCACAAGTCAATCATTGATTTCATCTTTGATGAAATCATTATATCATATAAGAATGTCATTGTCAAGAAGTTATGAAATTTATAAATTTTTTTCTGAAAATTGAATTGCAATTATTTAATAATCATGCTAATATATAAGTAATATATCAGAAAGAGAGGCGTTGTTATGTCTTTATTGGTTTTAAAACCGAACGGATGTGAAAAAGCTTATGATTTGGCGGCCGAAATTTTTGTACGAATGTATAAAAATATCACCGGCGAAAATATAAGTATTTCCTGCATTGATGACGGAAAGAGCAATATTGTTGCAATCGGTTCGGACAGTGTTAATGATTTTGTGATGAATGAAATATTTGAAGAACGTTTGCAAACATTGGGTATACGCTACGGAACGGATGATTACTGTATACGTTCGTATAAAAGCGAAGACCGAAACATACTTGTACTTGCCGGAGGAAGAGGAAGATCTTCTATATATGCGGTTTATGATTATTTTGAGCGTTTTGCCGACTGCCGATATTTTTGGGATGGCGATATAGTCCCAAAGAGAAAATCTCTGCCTATGGAAAATATAGAAATAATCGAAATTCCGCGTTTTGAATACAGAGGGCTGCGATATTTTGCACACAGAGGGTTAAAAAGATTTCAGGCCGAACATTGGTCATTCGAAGATTGGCAACGTGAAATTGACTGGATAATGAAGAAAAGACTGAATTTTTTCATGTTGCGAACAGGTATGGATGACGTTTGGCAGCGTGCTTTTCCGGATATTGTTCCGTATCCCGAAACATACAGAAACCTCAATGAGCAAGGATATGATGACCGTTCGGACTTTTGGACATTGAAATACAAAGGCGAACTCAGGCAAAAAATCATGAGTTATGCAAACGATAATGACATTACGTTTCCAACCGATTGCGGAACCATGACACATTGGTATTCCAGAACCCCGGCAGAATTTTTGGAAAAGCAAAAACCCAAACTTCTCGAACAAACAAGTGAGGGTTATAACGATTCCACAGGACGTGTGTTCGATTTCAGAGAAAAAGAAAATATGAATTATTATATGAAGCTTACAGAAACGATGGCAAACGAATATGATAACAATCATTATCTGTTCCATACCATCGGTCTGGGAGAAAGAAAAATTGAAAAAGACAATAAAAAGAACTTTATGATGAAACTGTTTTGCTGCCGCAGGATTGCCCAAAGTCTCAGAGAAAAGTTTCCCGATTCAAAGCTGTTGTTAGCATCATGGGATTTTGTCGGCTGGTGGCGTCCGGAGGAAGTACAGTCGCTTATAAAAGAACTCGATTCCGAAAGAACCGTTATTTTGGACTATACTTCGGACGGAACAGATGAAAAACAAAATTTCACCAACTGGGGCGTTGTGAATAAATTCCCATGGATTTACGGGCTTTTTCACGCATATGAATCCGAAAGCGAGCTCAGAGGTCAGTATGATTTGGCTGACAAACGTCTTAAAACAGCCGCTGACGATTCTTATTGCAAAGGCATGATTTTATGGCCGGAGCTTTCACACAGCGACCCGATTGTGTTGGAATATTTGGCAGAAAACTCGTGGGCTCCGTTAAAAATATCGCTTGAAGAAATAATCACAAATTATTGCATAGGTCGCTACGGCGAACTTGCCGGGCAAATGAATGAGTGCTGGCAAAAATTTTTACCTTTCATGAAACGCAACGGTTGGGGCGGATACACAGAAGTTGAAAACAATGAGAAAGAATTTAAAACAGACAGTAAGTGGTTTACGCACAGTGACCTTTGGGTAAAACCGATTTCTGCCATAACTTCCGGTTGCAACACAGATAAAGCTACAGAAGAATTTTTTGATAAAGCAATTTGTGAGGTGACAAAAGATATACAAATGCTTTCTGAAATTATTGAAAAACTTGCCGATATTAACAAAAATATGAACGATGTTTTTGTTAAACGCGATTCGATAGATATAATAAGAACAATTTGCGGAAGATTTCTTAATTATATAATGGCAAAAATCATCTTCAAAAAATATGACAAAGAAAAACTCGGTTTAGTGAAAAAAATATATCTGACACTTTTGGCAGATTTATCCGATATGATACGTTTTAATCCGGATTTTTCGTTATTTGCGTCTTTTGAAGCCTTAAAACAAACTGCACCCGTGAATCCCGATTTTGAAAATACACTGAAACAAAACATTATAAATGATTATTGCCGTCAATGCTGCAATGAACTTATAGATTTTGTATTTATACCCGAAGCGGAAGCTGTATTTGACGTTGCCGACGGAAAATTCGATATGGAGTGTGCCGTTAAAGTACGAGATGACATATGTTCGGGATTTTTTGAAACACCGCTTTGTGATATGCAAAAAAACAATGTACACACATTATCCGAAACAATGCACAGCATTTCGGTACAAATAAAGCAAATGTCCGAAATATTTTATTAAATAAAATTTTTATTGTGAAGCGGCGCACAAGCTCCTATTATCTCACCTCAACCACAATGTTACTTTTATGCCGCATTCATATTACACCGTCAAACTTCATTTGGTTCGCCATGGTACAGTACACATGATGCGTAATTAGGGTGATATATAATACTCATTGGCTAACTGCTTTTGAACCGCGCGACTGTCGCGCGGTTTTCTTTATACAACAACAAAACCTTGCAGAGAATTAACTCTGCAAGGTTCGTTTTTATTTCATTTTGTTCAAATAAACGTGATTTTATCGAAAAAATCAGTTGTTTTCTTTAATAGCCGCCTGAGCTGCTGCAAGTCTTGCTATAGGCACACGGAACGGTGAGCAAGAAACATATGTCAAGCCGATATTGTGGCAGAATTCAACAGTGGAAGGATCTCCTCCGTGTTCACCGCAGATACCGAGTTTGATGTCAGGTCTTGTTGTTCTTCCGAGGTCACAAGCCATTTTTACGAGTTTACCAACGCCAACCTGGTCGAGTTTAGCGAACGGGTCGTTTTCGTAAATTTTCTTGTCGTAGTATGCACCGAGGAATTTACCTGCGTCATCACGGCTGAAACCGAATGTCATCTGTGTCAAGTCGTTTGTACCGAATGAGAAGAATTCCGCTTCTTTTGCAACTTCGTCTGCTGTTAAAGCCGCACGAGGTATTTCTATCATCGTACCAACTTTATATTTAAGTGTAACACCTGCATCTGCAATAACTTTGTCAGCTGTATCCGTTACAACTTTTTTAACGTATGCAAGCTCTTTAACTTCGCCAACGAGCGGAATCATGATTTCGGGAACGATGTTCCATTCCGGATGATTCTTAGATACGTTTATGGCAGCTTTTATAACTGCTCTTGTCTGCATAGCTGCGATTTCCGGATATGTTACCGCAAGACGGCAGCCACGGTGACCCATCATCGGGTTAAATTCGTGAAGCGACGCAATGATTGCTTTGATGTCTTCAACCGATTTGCCCTGTGTGTTTGCAAGAAGTTCAATATCTTTTTCTTCTGTGGGAACAAATTCATGAAGCGGAGGATCGAGGAATCTGATGTTAACTCCGTATTCACCCATTGTTTCATAAAGTTTTTCAAAGTCGCCCTGCTGCATCGGTTCGAGTTTGGCAAGTGCAGTTTCTCTCTGTTCAACAGTATCGGAACAAATCATTTCTCTGATAGCCGCGATTCTGTCTGCTTCAAAGAACATATGCTCTGTACGGCAAAGACCGATACCTTCCGCACCGAGATCACGTGCTTTTGCGGCATCTGCCGGTGTATCTGCATTTGTTCTTACGATTAATTTTTTATATTTATCGGCCCAACCCATGATTCTGCCGAATTCGCCTACGATTGAAGCGTCAACAGTCGGGATTTCGCCATCATAGATATTACCTGTGGAACCATCGATTGAGATGTAATCCCCTTCATGATATGTTTTGCCCGCAAGAACGAATTTTTTATTTTCTTCGTCCATGTTGATATCCGAACAGCCGGATACACAGCATGTACCCATACCACGTGCAACAACGGCAGCATGAGATGTCATACCTCCGCGAACAGTGAGGATACCCTGAGAAGCTTTCATACCTTCGATGTCTTCCGGTGAAGTTTCAAGACGAACGAGAACAACTTTTTCGCCTTTTTCAGCCCAAGTTTTTGCATCTTCGGCTGTGAATACAACTTTACCGCAAGCCGCACCCGGAGATGCTGCAAGAGCTTTCGCAACCGGAGCTGATTTTTTGAGAACCTCTGCATCGAACTGCGGGTGAAGCAGTGAATCCAAGTTTCTCGGGTCAATCATAAGTACAGCTTCTTTATCTGTTATCATGCCTTCGTCAACAAGGTCGCAAGCGATTTTAAGAGCTGCTTTTGCTGTTCTTTTACCGTTACGTGTCTGAAGCATGTAAAGTTTTTTATCTTCAATTGTAAATTCCATATCCTGCATATCTCTGTAGTGATTTTCAAGAGTATGGCAGATTTCAACGAACTGGTCGTAAACTTCGGGCATAACTTCTTTTAACTGGTCGATTGTCTGCGGTGTTCTAACACCTGCAACAACGTCTTCGCCCTGTGCGTTCATAAGGAACTCACCGAAAAGTTTTTTCTCACCTGTAGCCGGGTTACGTGTGAATGCAACACCGGTACCGGATGTTTCGCCCATGTTACCGAATGCCATCATCTGTACGTTTACGGCTGTACCCCATGAATAAGGTATATCGTTATCACGACGGTAAACGTTTGCACGAGGGTTATCCCATGAACGGAAAACGGCTTTGATTGCGCCCATAAGCTGCTGACGAGGATCTGTCGGGAAATCTTCACCGATTTTTGCTTTATACTCTGCTTTGAACTGACCTGCAAGAACTTTTAAGTCTTCGGCTGTAAGGTCAACGTCCTGAGTTACGCCTTTTTCCTCTTTCATTTTATCTATAAGCTGTTCAAAGTATTTTTTACCGACTTCCATAACAACGTCGGAATACATCTGGATGAATCTTCTGTAGCAGTCCCAAGCCCAACGAGCGTTGCCCGATTTTGCGGCGATTGCTTCAACAACATCTTCATTCAAGCCGAGGTTAAGGATTGTATCCATCATACCGGGCATTGAAGCTCTTGCACCGGAACGAACCGATACTAAAAGCGGATTTTCCATATCGCCGAATTTTTTACCGGTAATACCTTCCATTTTGTCCATATACTCAAAAATTTCTTTCTGAATATCATCATTGATTTTTCTGCCGTCCTCATAATACTGAGTACAAGCCTCTGTTGTTACTGTGAAACCCTGCGGAACAGGCATTCCGAGGTTTGTCATTTCGGCAAGGTTTGCGCCTTTACCGCCCAAAAGCTCACGCATCGAAGCGTTTCCTTCACTAAAAAGGTATACATATTTTTTAGCCATCGTTTGT
Source organism: uncultured Oscillospiraceae bacterium (assembly GCA_964418245.1). Classification (GTDB taxonomy): domain Bacteria; phylum Bacillota; class Clostridia; order RUG12999; family RUG12999; genus CAKVOK01. The sequence continues at coordinate 92,268 of CAYQKW010000001.1, read as the reverse complement.
TCCTCCTGTAATATCTATTCTGAAATTATTCAGTACAAAATTATGTTGCATTTACGCACACTTTATTATATCAAATTTTGCCGTCTATTGCTATATAAAAATTATACAAATTACAATCATTTTTTCATTGTATATTTATAAATTTTCCATAGCAAGCATAATTTTGTGTAAATTAACAATCAAATTTATTAAAGCCGCCGGTATTTTGTGAAAAAATCCGAAAATTGCAAAAATCCCTTTATTTATGACATAATATGTAGTAAAATATATATTATACATTATTGAAACGGGGGAATAATTTTGAAAAAACTTATGCTTGGAAACGAAGCCGTTGCACGCGGTGCATACGAAGCCGGCGTTCGGGTTGTATCGTCATATCCCGGAACTCCGAGTACCGAAATCACGGAAAACATTGCAAAATATGATGAAATATACTGCGAGTGGGCCACAAACGAAAAGGTTGCAACCGAGGTTTGTGTCGGTGCGGCGATTGCCGGTGCAAGAAGCATGACATGCATGAAGCACGTTGGTTTCAACGTTGCCGCAGACCCGATTTTTACCGCATCATACACGGGTGTGAATGCCGGAATGGTTATTGCCGTTGCGGACGACCCCGGAATGCACAGTTCGCAGAACGAGCAGGACAGCCGAAATTACGCAATAGCCGCAAAACTGCCCATGCTTGAACCTTCGGACAGCGCGGAATGCCTTACATTCACAAAGCTTGCTTTCGACATAAGCGAACAGTTCGATACGCCCGTAATTCTGCGTCTTTCCACAAGAGTATCTCATTCACAAAGCCTTGTTGAAACACACAAAAGAATTGACGGCGGACTTAAAGAATATAATAAAAGCATAGCCAAAAACGTTATGATGCCGGCTATGGCAAAAGCCAAACACGTGTTTGTTGAAGAACGCACGGAAAAACTTAAAACTTACAATGAAAATTCCGCACTCAACCGCATTGAATACGGCGATAAAAAAATCGGTATAATCACAGCCGGAATATCATATCTTTATGCAAAAGAAGCAATGCCCAATGCATCGTTTTTGAAAATCGGCATGATAAACCCGATGCCCGAAAAACTTATACGCGAATTTGCCTCAAACGTTGATGAAGTTTATGTTGTTGAAGAACTTGACCCGATAATTGAAAATTATTGCAAAACACTCGGTCTTAAAGTTCACGGGAAAGATGTGTTCACAATGCTCGGCGAATATACACCGGAGCTTATTTTAAGCGGTATTAAAGGCGAAAAATATGAAGCGGCGAAAAAATCCGATATACCTGTTCGTCCGCCGGTTATGTGTCCCGGCTGTCCGCACAGAGGTGTTTTCCATACACTCAAAAAGCTCGGACTTACCGTCAGCGGCGACATTGGCTGCTACACACTCGGTGCCGCCGCTCCGCTTGCCGCAATAGACGTTGTTGTCTGTATGGGTGCAAGCATAAGCGGACTTCACGGTATGGAAAAAGCGCGCGGTCGAGAGCTTGGTCGCAAATCTGTTGCCGTTATAGGCGACTCCACATTTATGCATTCCGGAATCACCGGTCTTATCGACATTGTTTACAACAAAGGCAATTCAACCGTAATTATTCTCGACAATGCCATAACAGGTATGACGGGACATCAGCAAAATCCCACAACCGGATATACCATACGCGGTGAAGAAACAAGACGTGTGGATATGGAAATGATGGCAAAAGCTATAGGTGTTGAACGTGTAACGGTTGCCGACCCGTTTGACCTTGACAATTTTGAAGAAATTGTCAAACGCGAAGTTGAGGCGGACGCTCCGTCCGTTATTATCGCACGTCGTCCGTGTGCATTGCTGAAATATGTTGATTACGGCAGTCCGTGTGTCATAAACGCAGACAAATGCAAAGGCTGTAAAAAATGCATGAGCATAGGCTGTCCGGCAATACGTATCGAAAACAAAAAAGCCATTATCGACAGCACACTGTGCAACGGCTGCGGACTCTGCACGAACATCTGTAAATTCGGTGCTATAAGCAAGGAGGATGAATAATGAATATTGTAATAGTGGGCGTTGGCGGACAGGGTACACTGCTTGCCAGCCGTATTATAGGCAAAGTCGCAACAATGGAAGGATATGATGTAAAAGTATCCGAAGTACACGGAATGAGCCAGCGCGGCGGCAGTGTTATTACTTATGTGCGCTACGGTGAAAAGGTTTATTCTCCGATTATAACAGATAAAAACGCCGATATAGTTCTTGCTTTTGAAAATCTTGAAGCACTGCGCGCGTTAAGCTTTGTTAAAGACGGCGGAAAAATCATCGTAAACACACAGGAAATGCTCCCCATGCCGGTTATAACCGGTGCGACGGAATATCCGCAGGGAATCATTGAAACAATTTCAGAAAATCACGACGTGACGGCGATTGATGCATTAAGCCTTGCAAAAGAAGCCGGAACCGCAAAAGCGGCAAATGTTGTGCTTATCGGCAACCTTGCCAAGCACAGCGAAATCGCAAAAGAAAAATGGATTGAAGCGATTAAAGAAACCGTACCGCCGAAATTTCTCGATGTGAATATCAATGCCTTTGAAAAAGGATATGCAATGAAATAAACCGGTATATACCAAAGCCAAAACAAGCAAGATGTTCCGCCGGAACATCTTGCTTGTTTCACGATCATTACTTTAATTAATATAAAACATAAAATTCAAGTTTTTTTCATTAAGACGATATTTTTCGGAAAGCTCCGGTCCGCAGCTGTTTGAGCCTATACCGGATACTTTGTAATCTATTCTTATATTTGTTTTTCCGTTTTCAACCAATTCATCGGTATGCCGAGCTTCGGTAAGCGACATGCTGTCGTACGAAGAAACATTAAATTCAAATTTGCCGTCGGTTGAAAATTCAAGACCGTTTTCAAATTTCAATAATTTTGTTTGGGTATGATTTCCATGTTCCTGCGGCATTATGTAATTTACATATTCTTTGTTTGCACTGCTTTCGTACATTCCGATTTTTGCAAAATGACACATATCGGCATAGTTTTCATATTCACCCATGCCGTAATATCTGAATTTTTCGTTTTTATACGGAGTTTTCAGTTCAAATCCCAAGCGCGGCAGATATACATCAACATCATCACCGATTTTTCCGTTAAGGCTGACTTTTATTTTTCCGTCCGCAAAAAATACAAATTCGGTTGTGAAGTGCATAAACGGACGCCTTGCAACCCCGGCAAGCGAACCTGTTACCATGATTTTTCCGTTTTCCGGAACACACGAATAAATTTTTGTATAAAGATGATTCATATTTTCTCCGCTCATATTATCGTCAAACAATCCCCATTTGAATTTCACATGGCGGTCGTTATCCGTCGGTGCTCTCCATGATGTGAGTCGCATTAATCCGTCGGTTAAAACCTTTCCGTTTTTAATCATGCTTTCTATGGTTCCGTAATGCTTGTTAAATACATATGCAAAATCCGCACCGGTTATATATACACGATATTCATCTTCTTTAAATTCCGCATATTCTTTGCATACAGCTATTTCTTCTGTCGGAACATCAAGTTCAAATTGTTTCATTCCGATTTCAAATTTATCCTCATTTTGCATCGATAATGTGATATTAACACCCAGTTTGCAGGTTTCGGGCAATTTGAAATCAATTGCAACCTCTGCCTTTTCATGAGGTGCGGCATTGATTTTTATTGTTTTTTCATGTATAACCTTTCCGTCTGTTTCAAGTGTAATCACAAAATTATATTCGTTAAGATTTGTGAAATCAAAGCGATTCTCAACAATAATTTTCTTTCCGTCAAATTCCGCATAAAACGGCTGATATGCATATTTCGCTTCAAGTGAACCGGCTTTAAAACCGCGGTCGGCAAACACCAGTCCGTCACTGCAAAAATTGCGGTCATGTGTTTCTTCGCCGAAATCACCGCCGTATTTTTGTACGCCGTTTTCAATTACGGTATGGTCTGCCCATTCCCATATGCATCCGCCTATAAGATTATCGTATTTATTAAAGGTTTCGACATAATCGTAAACATCTCCGGGACCGTTGCCCATAGCATGGGAATATTCGCAGAGAAAAACAGGTCTGTTTTCAAACCTGACCGCACGTTCTTCCAGTTCTTTTATACCGGTATACATAGAACTTGCAATATCTGAATATTCGGCTTTCAAATCCATTTCGTAATGTGTTAATCTTGAAGGGTCTCTCTTTTTTGTGTACTCAAGCATTTTTATAAAGTTTATGCCGAAATTGCTTTCATTGCCCATTGACCAGATTATGACACACGCATGATTTTTATCTCTTTCAACCATTCTTTCGGCACGCTCCGCAAACGACTTTTCCCATTCGGGACGGCGGCATAACCATTCGTCACCGTCATCGTACGTAAAGTCGTTATGACCGGCATTTCTTGTCAAAAAACCGTGTGTTTCAATATCTGTTTCGTCAATAACATAAAACCCGAGTTCATCACACATATTCAAAAATTCCGGTGTTGGCGGATAATGCGACGTTCTTATACAGTTTATGTTGAGTTCTTTCATTTTTAAAAGTTCGTTATACAAAAAAGATTCCGTTTCGCACCAGCCGTCGGTCGGGTGTGTGTCATGATGATTTACGCCTTTGAGTTTAACAGGTGTGCCGTTTATCAAAAGCTCGCCTTTTTTTGATAATTTTATCTCACGCATACCCACTTTAAACGGTATATATTCCGTTTCTCCTTTTACAACAACGGTATAAAGATGCGGTTTCTCCGCATTCCACAAAACAGGATAATTCAAGTCGTTGATTTTTGTTGTTCCGTCATAAATTTCATAATTTTTGGCAGATACGGATATATTTTTTGTATCGGCTTTTATTTCCACATCTTTAATATGACCTTTTTCGCGCGACAGCATATATACATCTCTGAAAATACCGCCGAACCGAAAAAAATCCTGATCTTCCAGATATGTACCGCTGCAATATTTAAGCACTTTTGCCGTTACTGTATTTTTGCCGCATTTCACATATTTTGAAATATCAAATTCCGCTTGAAGATGAGTACCGCGAGTATGTCCGACGTATTTACCGTTTACATATAAATAAAGGCACGAGCTCACTCCCTCGAAAACCATGTATGTTTCGCGTTCCGCCCATTCATTAGAAATTTCGATTTCTCGCATATACACACCGCACGGATTATCGTCCGGAACATACGGCGGATTTACCGGGAACGGATAGTTCACATTTGTGTAACACGGTTTTCCGAATCCCGATGTTTGCCAACAGGACGGCACGTTTATCAAATCCCATTTTTCGATATTTTTCGGTACGTCTATATCTCTTTCATAATATTTAAAATGCCACACACCGTTTAAAAGCTTGTAAAAATCCGATTTGTTCTTATCCCCTTCCAGAGCTTTTTCAAGGCTGTCGTAAGGTATATAATAACTTCTTTGCTTCTCGCGGTTTTCGCTTATATGCTCCAAACTTTCATAATCACGCATATTATTTCCTCCTGTTTGTTTCGTTTGTTACATCATATCATAATATCTTTGTTTTGTCAATACATTTCATCATAAAATTTCGGTATCAAAGGCATAATTCGGACCATCCCGAAGTCATTTCGGACAGTGCATATAATATAACATAATTCTGCTTTGAAAAATCAAATTATTTCAGCCGTTTTTTAACAAAAACCGATTATACCGTATTGACAAACGGATATTTTTATGGCATAATTAATGTATACTTAAAAAAGAAAGGATTTTTCAAAATGACAGGTAAAAAACATGGGTAATACCGGACGGATTTATGAGTGATACGGCAAAGGGAAACTACGTAAGTCATGAAGCAATATGTGTGCTTAATCTGAGTGAATGTGATGCAAAAATCAAACTTACTGTGTTTTTTGAAGATAAAGAACCGCTATACGGTTTCACCGCCGTTTGCAAATCAAAACGTTCCAACCACATAAGACTTGATAAAATCACAAACGACAAAAACGAACAAATCCCAAAAGAAACGCCATATTCGGTGCTTGTTGAAAGCGATGTTGAAATTGTTGCACAGCACAGCTGCATGGACGTATCTCAAGCCGAAATGACACTTATGTCAACAATAGCATATTGAATTGTCGATTAATTATTATTAATCGACTTCTTCAAGCCGACTTCGGGGCATAAATTGTGTCTGTTTTGTCAGGCACACAGGCTTGACCGAACAGACACAATTTTACGTACAGCTATATTATTTTGTTCGTTCACTTCTCATTTGAGCCGCTTTAATCGTATTTTTCATAAGCATTGCAATTGTCATGGGACCGACACCGCCCGGAACGGGTGTGATTGCACCTGCAATTTCTTTCACATTTTCAAAATCAACATCCCCACAGAGTTTTCCCTCCGCATTTCTGTTCATTCCGACATCAATAACAACCGCCCCCGGTTTCACCATATCGGCAGTAATGATGTTCTCTTTTCCGACTGCCGCAACGATTATATCGGCACGCAGACATTCTTCTTTAAGATTATGTGTTTTGGAATGACATATTGTTACGGTTCCGTTTTGGTGCAACAACAGCATTGCCTGCGGTTTACCGACTATGTTGCTTCGTCCGACAACAACGCAATGCTTTCCCGAAACATCTATTCCGCTTTCTTTTATAAGCTCCATAACACCTGCCGGCGTACACGGCAGAAAATCATAATCACCTATCATGATTTTTCCGACATTTACGGGGTGGAATGCATCAACATCTTTATTTACGCTTATACGGTTTATTACAGACTTTTCGTCAAGGTGCGACGGCAGCGGCAGCTGAACCAAAATACCGTCCGTATCGTTGCTTTCGTTGAGCGTATCTATAAGTTCTTCAAGTTCTTTTTGTGTTGTTTCTTCCGGAAGAACATATTCCGACGATATTATGCCGCATTCTTCGCAAGCTCTTTTTTTGTTACGTACATAAACTTTCGATGCCGGGTCATTGCCAACCAAAACAACCGCAAGACAAGGTTTAATGCCGTTTGCCTTTAATTGTTCCGCTTCTTTTGCCGCTTCCTCTTTGATTCTTGCCGATACTTTTTTTCCGTCTAAAATCATCATTTTTTCTACCTCCGTTATTTTCCGGTCTAACAAGACACGTATTTTTATATCCAATCAAATCCTCACGTCCGGCAAGTTTTAATGCTTTTCGTACAAGGTCGGCGTTTTCCGGACGCGCAAATTGCAGTAATGCTCTTTGCATACGCTTTTCTTCTTTTGTTTTTGCAACATAAACTTCCGCCATTGTGCGTGGGTCAATCCCCGTATAATACATGCACGTGGATATTGTTCCGGGTGTTGGATAAAAATCCTGCACCTGCTGAGGATTCAATCCCTCTTTTTTCAAATATTGAGCCAATGTTACGGCTGATTTGAGTGTGCTTCCGGGATGACTTGACATTAAATACGGAACAAGATACTGCTCCTTGCCTATCTCACGATTTATTCTGTAATATTTTTCGCAGAATTTATTATATACTTCAACTTTGGGTTTGCCCATTTTGCTCAAAACTTCGGGACAAACGTGTTCCGGAGCAACCTTAAGCTGACCGCTTATGTGATGTTCGCACAGTTCATATAAAAATTCGTCCGATTTATCTGCCATAATATAATCAAACCGAAGTCCCGAACGCACAAAAACTTTTTTAACACCTTTAATCGCACGCAGTTTTCTGAGCAATTCCAAATAATCCTTATGCGACACGTCCATATTCGGACATACATCCGGATAAAGGCACTGCCGATTTTCGCATACCCCGGCTTTCAGCTGTTTTTTACATGCCGGAAATCTGAAATTTGCCGATGGACCGCCCACATCGTGAATATATCCTTTAAAATCAGGATGTTTAACAAGCTTTTCCGCTTCCGCAACAATGGATTCATGGCTTCGGCTCTGCACAATTTTCCCCTGATGAAACGCAAGCGCACAGAAATTACAGCCGCCGAAACAACCTCTTGCACTGATTAAGCTGAACTGCACTTCATTTATTGCCGGTACACCGCCGCATTTTTCATACATCGGGTGATACCGACGTTCAAACGGCAGTGAAAACACTTCATCAAGTTCTTCTCTTGAGAGCGGCATCTGCGGTTTATTCTGAACAAGGTATCTGCCGGCACATTCCTGAACAACTGTTTTCCCCCGTATCGGGTCGTTATTTTTATATTGGATACGCACCGCCTCGGCATACTGCCTTTTATCGCTTTTAACAGATTTGAACGACGGACAAAGTTCGTAATCGATGATACCGTCAAGCGTTTTTGCAATATATGCCGTACCGTCAAGATATGTAATCTGTGATACATCATATCCGGCGTTCAGTGCATCTGCATATTCCACAATACAGCGTTCGCCCATGCCGTACATAAGTATATCGGCTCCGCAATCGAAAAGTATTGAACGACGCACGTTATTATCCCAATAATCATAGTGAGCATATCGGCGCAAACTCGCTTCTATGCCGCCGACCGCAATCGGAATATCTCCGTATGCTTCGCGTATTCTGTTGCAATATACAATGGTTGCCCTATCGGGTCTTTTCCCCATAACACCGCCCGGAGTATACAAATCCTCGTTTCGTCTGCGTTTTGCAACGCTGTAATGCGCAACCATTGTATCTATATTGCCGGCAGACACAAGAAAACCAAGTCTCGGTCTGCCGAAACGTTTAAAATCCTCGGCAGATTTAAAATCCGGCTGTGCCAATATTGCCACTTTATATCCATGCGATTCAAGCACTCTCGACAAAATCGCCGCCGCAAACGACGGATGGTCTACATATGCATCACCCGTCACAAATACAAAATCCGGCTGAAACCATCCTCTTTTTTCCATATCTTCCGCCGTAACGGGCAAAAAATTATTTTCCATTTCTTGTCTCCATCATTTCATCAAACTGCTGTCGTGTCATTATAAGCGTTCTCGGTTTGTTGCTTCCGTCATAGGTGGAAATTACATTGCGTTTATCAAGCATATCTATGAGGCGCCCCGCCCTTGCATATCCGACTTTAAGCCTTCTTTGCAGCATTGATGCCGATACCTGACCGAGTTCAAAGGCAATTTCCGCCGCTTCGGCGAAAAGTGCGTCATCCGAATCGGTATCTTCAACAGGTACCGGAGCCGCTCCGCTTCCTTCAATTTCATTCATAATATCATCATTATATGCCGCCGCCGTCTGCGATTTTATAAAACCGACTATATTTTCGACATCGGAATCGGAAACAAATGCACCCTGCACACGGTTCAAGTTAGAACTTCCGGCAAGCATCATAAGCATATCGCCTTTGCCGACAAGCTTCTCCGCTCCTCCGGTGTCAAGAATGGTTCTCGAATCTGTTGAGCTGGACACAGCAAACGAAATTCTTGACGGTATATTTGCTTTAATCACGCCGGTTATAACGTCTACCGACGGTCTTTGAGTTGCCACAACAAGGTGCATTCCGGCGGCTCTTGCCTTTTGCGCTATTCTGCAAATATAATCCTGAACTTCGCCCGGCGCAACCATCATAAGGTCTGCCAACTCGTCTATTATTATAACAATCTGCGGAAGAACCGTTCCGCCCTCTTCTGCCATTTTTTTGTTATATCCTTTAAGGTCACGTACCATATGCTCCGCAAACTTGAGGTATCGTTCTTCCATCTCTTTAACCGCCCAGCAAAGCGCACCGGCGGCTTTTTTCGGATCTGTCACAACCGGTATGAGCAAATGCGGTATTCCGTTATACGAACCGAGTTCAACAACCTTAGGGTCTACCATAACAAGTTTAACCTCGTCCGGCTTTGCTTTATACAAAATACTTGTTATTATTGTGTTTATACATACGCTCTTGCCCGACCCCGTAGCTCCGGCAATTAGCAAATGCGGAGTTTTTGCAATATCCATAACAACTGTATTCCCGTTTATATCACGTCCTACCGCAACGGCAAGTTTTGAAGAATGATTTTTAAATTCCGGTGTTTCCAGCATTGTGCGCATATATACCGTTGTTACACTATCGTTTGATACCTCTATTCCTATACAGCCTTGAAGCACTTCAATTCTGACGTTGTTTGCCGGCAGACGCAGTGCAATATCTCTGTCCAATGACGTAATTTTATTCACCTTTATTCCTTCGGCGGGCAATATTTCGTATCTCGTTACGCTTGAACCTCTTGTGATATTCGTAACACGAGCCTGTATTCCGAAGCTTTCAAGAATATCAACAAGTTTTGCTGCATTTTCTTTCAGCTGTGCAAGGTTTCCGCCTGTATGAACTTTGGGCGGCTCACTTAAAATTTCTGTTTCCGGCATCTTGTAATTATCATATATGTGTTCGTCAACAACCTCTCCGTCGTCATTCACCTTTATCGGCGAAATCGTTTCTTCCTCCGCAACGGGTTCTTCTTTAATTTGTTCCGCAATATGGTTTTCTTCTTTTTCTTCAAAAGTTTCTTCTGGCAACGGCTCTTTAAACGGTTCCGACTGTTCGGGAACTGAATTGGTATCTTTTATTATGATATTTTCTTTCCAGTTATATTCTTCAAGTGTGTGTTCCTCCGGCTTGTTACCGTGCTTCTTTTTTTCTTTTTTCGGTTTGCTTACCGATTCGTGAATTTCTTCTTCATCATATTCACTTGTTGTAAACATACCTTCTTTTATGTCAAGTGCAATTGTTTTAAAGCCCATAAGAACTTTTTTTATACCGGTAATAACCGAAATCTGAAACATTACGGCAATCATAATCGCAAGAATTGCAAACGCAATGACAAAACTGCCGGCTCCGCCGAACAATATCAGCAGACCCTCGCCCGATGCACCGAATACTCCGCCGCCGCTTCCGTTTTGTGCCGCACTGTAAATCCCTTTTATTCCTCCGCTTATTTTATCATTTCCCACTCTGTATATAAGATGAAAAATAACCGAGCATATAAAAGGCAGAAGCAATATCACGGCTGTTCTGAGTTTTTTCAGCTGCCGAATAAAAATAGCCGCCGTTCCGCCGGCAAGCAGGCACAAAGGAGTTATGTATGCCGCATTTCCGAAAAGACCCGTAAAAATATTTTTCATCCATTTTCCGAAAAGACCGCACCACGGCGTCCATATGCTCAGCACAAACAAAATACCGAAAGCAATAAAGACTATAGGTATTACGTTCACTCCCCGCTGTTCCTTGCGAACAGCTTTTTTTCTGACGACTTTTTTTGCCATCTTCATTCAATCCTTTCAAGCAATTACATATTTATTAGTATATCACAAATTGCTCGCGTTGTCAAATCATTTTGGAAAAAACACTTTTCGTTGTTTTTTCAAGTTAAGCCAAAAGAAATTTTTTCAAAAGATACACCCCGTAAAAACAGGCAATTCGTACATTACGAAAACCCCATTGTTTTATCATTGTGCATATTGACCGTTTATAAGCACTTTGCTTATGCAAAACAGCGAAATGTATAAAAACATATTGTTTTTTTGAGACGCATGTTATAATAATGGTATAAGTACCATTATTATAGGAACACCTTGTGCGGTTGCACGGTGAAAAAACAATCCGATAAAAATCAACTATAATAAAAGGAGGAAAATTTTATGAAACCCAAAAAATTATTATCTTTTATTTTGGCGGTGGCAATAACGTTATCCTTTTTGCCGACTTTCACACCGAATGCAAGGGCGGAAGTTGAGAGCATTGTATCGACTGTTCCCGACGATATCATTAACGAAACCGACCCGGGCAATTCCAAGACTGAAACAATCGAGAAAAACATCATGCTCGGCGTTTCGGCGCTGTCGGGATATGACAACGGATATGACTATATCTATTACGGAACATATAACAATAACCCCGTAAAATGGCGTATACTCGATACGGCGTATAAATACGATAAAACCGATTCAAGCAAAACAAGTATGCTGGCGCTTTCGGAAAATACTTTGGGAACCACGAAATTCAGTTCAGAAATGGCTTGGAACGGAAGTACGGCGCAAAATTGGTGTTCAAATATGTATTCATCCGCTTTCGGCGCAAATGAGCAAAAATATATTTTGCAGACAAACTCGGACGACATATTGAACAACGATAGGTTATTTTTCCTTTCACTTAGAGAAGCTACGAACAGCGCTTATTTTGCCGATAAAAATGCAATAATGGCAACGGATTTAAGGGGCGTCGCCGTTAGGTGGTGGCTTCGTTCTCCCGCTTCGAGCACTCCGGGTTTAAAACTCGTGTATTATATCGACGAAATCGGCTTTATAGTCTCCACTCTCAGTAACACCGACTATTCTGCTCGTCCGGCTTTTAACTTGGATTTGTCATCTGTTCTCTTTACCTCCGCCGCCAACGGAAAGAAGGCGACGAGCGTCGGTAAACTTTCGGCAAATGCCGATAATACAGGCAACGAATATAAGCTGACAATGAAAGACGATACAAGAAACGAATTTACCGCAAAAGCAAGTGACGTTTCGGGAAACCGAGTTACCGTTTCGTATACAAATGCAACAGTCGGTGCAAATGAATATATTTCGGCAATTATTACGAATGCCGACGGCGATGTTACCCGGTACGGCAGACTTGCGAATGTTGAAAGCGAAAGCGGAACGGCTGTTCTTGATTTGACGGGTATTGCCGTTAAAGATACGGATAAGATTTATATTTTCAACGAGCAAGTAAACGGCGATTCTAAAACGGATTTTTCAAGCGAATTGAAAGATATTACGGCAGATGCAAAAATAACGCTGACAAAAGACAACGTATCCGTTTGGCTTGGCGATAACAGCAGTGCTGTGCTGATTGCGGCAAGCTATAAGGGCAATGCATTAAAAGATGCGAAAACAATTTCGATTGGACGAAAATCATACGATACCACCATTGAGAATATCGGACTCGATATAACCGACGCCGACAGCATAAAAGCATTTTTATGGGCGGATATGACAACCTTTGCTCCCTTGTGTAATGCACAGCAGGTTTCGCTGAGCAAGTGATTTGACACCACAGCGGTTTAAAACCTAATTTTATTCTAAGCTGTAAGGAAAATCCTGATTTTTCGGATTTTCTTTGCAGCTTGAAAAATATTAATTTAATGGGTATATGATAGATTATATTAAGGTTACCGATGAAAATATCGAAAAAGAACATATGTGCGGAGCCATTTCCGACAACAACGATATTCAGGTATCTTCAAAAACCGATTATAACGTATGCGCTGTTTTTTGACGGTGATTATGTTACAAACGAACAAATGAATGATAAAAGATTTTTGAAATTATTGAAAAAGCAAAAAGATATTTTGCCGAACGAAATATGAATATCCCGATGTTCAATTATGCGTGTATGAGTTACGGTTGCTTATGCGAAAATTAACGGTAGAACAGTGTCGTCCGACCGAACAATAATTCAGCTAAATTCGCCTAACGGTGAGCTAAATGTGCTTCGCACACCAAATTGCCTGCGGCAGCTATCTGTAGTATGCCGTAACAAAACTTTATATTTTTTCCGCAGAGCAAAAATATTAGTCTGTTCATGCTTACATATCCCCCTTGACACACTTCGTGTGCCGGGTGGGACATTGTTGGGGCTACTTCATGGGTTGGTACGTTATCCAAAGCCACTTTGCCTAAAGACACCGGAAGTTGCACAGCAACGCAGGTGTGCTGTGGCAGAGCTGTCAGCGTAACTGACTGAGGGATATGAATACGATACCAACACATTGAGTTTTAGTTGTTACAGTGTAGTACTTCATTTTCCCGATAAACATCGTGCAAACATAATTATGAATTGCCATGGATTTGTGCGGAATTTGCCGATACCACCGTGGGCATTCTTGTCATTATGAGTGCGTCCTCTTTGGGTTTTGAATAAAATCCGCGTCTTTCCCCGACAACTTCAAATGCAAACTTTTTATAAAGATTTATCGCCGGCACATTGCTTTTTCTCACTTCAAGCGTGAGGATTCTGCTGCCCGATTTAACTATAAAATCATTCAGCAAAGCAGTGCCTATGCCTTGGTTTCGGCACTCTTTCGATACGGCGATATTATTAATATATACCGTATCAAAAACAATATATCCTCCGATATATCCCACTACTTTGCCGCGTATGCCGGCAACGGAATACAGTGCGTTTTCATTTGTGGTGTCTTTTAAAAATGCATTTTCGGTCCAGGGGCATTCAAAACATTCCTTTTCTATTTCCGCAAGGCTTTTTACGTACTTTTCTTTCAATCCGCTCAGTTCCATATGAATCTCCAATTTTCGTGTATGATGCTGCCGTTTTCGTCCGTTAATTCCGCATATTTAAGCAGTTCCCTGTTTTTATCGTTAATTTCTGCCATACCGTTAATTTTCAAAAATACAAATACATTATGCAGCATGGTTTTATTTTTTGAAAACGTATTTATAACCGCAGAAGCAAGTTTATTCATAAATTCGATTTTTCCGCATTTCAGGCAAAAGTTCAGGCATGCGACTGTTTTTCTTGAATCATCTGTTATAATTTCGCGTTCCACGGTTTCGAGAAACATCTCTTCAAGTCTGCCGAAATAAGTTCCGTCACGGCATATGCAGACGGTTTCTCCCGGCATATAAAAATCCTGCTGTTCCGTATAATCGGTACTGCCTTCCATATATACTTTTTCTGTGCAGAATACTTTTTTCCCGGAGGATATATTGCATATAAGCACATTCGGTATACCTCTGCTGTCGGTCAAATTCATCAGCATATTTTCGGTATCTTTGTTTTGCAAAAGATTTTTATTTCTTCCTATCACCGTAAAATCGGCATTTTTTATTGTATTGAGCATTTTTTCATCAAAAACCTCGCCGTACAGCCACGGTGAAATCATATACACTCTGTCTGTTATATTCTGCGTATATTTTTCAAAATTTTTTTCAATATCAAAACAATCCGCAATCAATATATCACCGTTTATGCTTGTACCCTCGAATCGTGCATCCGCATAGGCAATTTTGGCTTTTTTAAACGGCTCGCTCATTTCACGGGCATATTCATTTCCTTTGATTATTTCGTATACACCCTTTACGGTTATATCCGACGGGCATATGCTGTTTTCGATATATTCAGACATATCATCGCGGAATATGCTTTTTGCCTTATCGTAAATTTTGCATAAAAGTTTTTCGTTTACAAAATCATAAAGCCATATTTCGACGTAATCTGTTTTTCCGGCCGGCAATTTGCCGAAACCCGTAAATTCGTTTATTATTTTTCCCTCGCTTATATTTTCGGGATTTTCGCCCATATCCCCGGCCGCCGCAACAATAAGTTCTCGGCTTATGAACCTGGTTTTTTCCGGCATTGTCAATCTGTCGTATTTGTCGTATTGAGGACAAAATCCTCTGTCGGATATATAATACATTCCGAATTTTTTTTCATAATAAAAACCTATGCTTTTTTCTTCGCCACCATCCGGAAGACAACCTGCGGACGCAAATATTTTTCCGATTTTTGTAAGTCGTATGGAATCCTCGTCTTCTTTCACTATTTTCAGTTTTTTTAATCTATTTATACATTCCTCGGTAAACACACTGTCAAGACCGAATACCTGTGCCAAAAAAGCCGGCGTCACCTTGAAATTATATCCAAGACTCTCTAAAACAAATTGTTCCGTAACATCTGCTTTTCTGCCTGTACTCACCTTGAATTTTACCTCACAGTATTCAAGCGGCAGGCTAAACTCTCTGTACGAAACCGCTTCAAGCCCGGGCATAAGATTGACGGCTTTTTTTACCGTGTCGTCAATATATTCAAACGATGTCCAAAGCATTAATATCACCACCAATTTTTTTAATCTCGCTGAATACTGCGGCATATTTTTCGTCGGCACTACAGAACATATCACTGCATCCGACTATCATCAACAGCTCTTTCGCACGCGAAAGTGCGACATTGATACGCCGAGGGTCTTTTGCGAAACCTATATCACACATAGGATTATTTCGCACAAAACTGCATATAATGATTGATTTTTCAATCCCTTGAAATTTATCTACCGTACCTATACGTATATCAAGACTGCCAAAATCTCTGTTTGAGATTCTTTCGTACAGACGTTTGGTTTGCCCCGAATAAAACGTAATCACCCCGACCTCTTTTTTTGTACCTTTTCTTCTCACGTTTTCATTCAGCTGTTCCAATATCTTTTCGATGCACAAAATTTCATATTCGTTATAGAAACTTGTTTCGTCGCGTTTTTCTTTAAACCTTGTTTCATAAGGAGTGTATATCCACATTGCGTGAACGTCTTTTTTTATGAATCCGCCATCTGCACCGTGTTCATGACCGTCATCGCCAAGTCCGCAAACCAGTCCGCCCTCTTCTTTGTAAAACTGATTTATTGTGTTCATAATCTGACTGTGCATACGATATTGTTTACGCAGCATTATTTTTAAATCGGACGGAGCATTGAGATACAAACTTTCAAAAAGACTTATTTTCATACGATTAAGTCTTTCGCTGCCGATTTCTTTTGATATTTCTTCATATGTATCCGTCCCTATCATTGGCGGCAGTTGTTTGTGGTCGCCCACAAGCACAACCGTTTTGGCTTTAAGTGCCGGCAGAATCAGTTCGGGCGGAGTTGCCTTGCTCACTTCGTCAATAATTACCATATCAAATTCCGGATAAGTCTGCATAAACTCACTGCTTCCGCTTCCGCTACAGGTTATTCCTATAACATTGGCGTTGTTTATATAAATTCGTTTCAACTCTTCATAATCCTCGCTGTTACCCGAATTTATGCGGTTTATCCATTTTGTCGTAAGCATTTTCAATGTTTCAGCACAATAAAGTTCGGAACTCCATACAGAAGTATAATATTTTTTGAGATTTTCTTCATGCACGGCGTCCTCCGGTAATTTTCTTTTAAATTTCTCCGGTATCTTTTTATCAAATTCTTTTACTGCTTCAAACAGTTCGTCTTTCAAATCCGAAAGTTCGTTC
Organism: uncultured Oscillospiraceae bacterium; assembly: GCA_964418245.1. GTDB lineage: Bacteria > Bacillota > Clostridia > RUG12999 > RUG12999 > CAKVOK01. The sequence goes on along the minus strand of CAYQKW010000001.1, from coordinate 75,309 downwards.
ATTTTTTCAACGTTTTTTGTGTGTTCGTTTTCGATTTTATTGATATATATCTTGTATTCGGATGATATTTTCTTTAAAATATCATATGTTTCTTCGGTTTTTTTATCAACAGCATATTTTTCAAATATAAATTTTTCTTCTTCTTTAAATACCGGCAATGTGAGTTTTAAATCGGCTTCGGCACATACAAGCCGTTCATATACGGGCATTGCCTTTCTGTTCCACCGTCCGTATAAGTTAAACATTCTGAAAAATCCGCCGGGAATACGTTTCAGCAAGTCGTCCGTCCGTGCAGACAGCTCGGCATAAAGTTGCATAATATCGGTTTTTGTGAGAACCGACGGATTCAAAACAAACTCCGAATATTTCGGACGCGTTGTTTCAAATGCACGGTCAAGACTTTCTCTGCATGAAGAAACCGTAGTTAAAGCGTTTTGAACAAGTTCCACTCCCACAACGGCACTTTCGGATGCATCAAGTGCTTTTTCAAGTTCTGCACGATTTTTTTCCAGCCGCTGAGCTGTTTCTTCCGAACATTTGAACTCTCCGAGTTCTGCCATAAGAGCGCGTTTCACAACGGCAATGTCATGTGTTTCTTTAAACTTTTCAACATCACGTTCCAGTTCTGCGCAATCTTTTTTTCCGAAATCAAGAAGTTTCTCAATCATTCTGTTTCTTGAGACGGTATCTCGTCTTTCTGCCGTGTCCTTTTTATACTGTTCATGCAGAATACAGAGGTTATCAAGTGATTTTTCGAGTTCTTCGATTCCCGATATTGTTTGTTCATATTTTTTCAAATTTTCTTTGCATATTGCCGTTGTTCTTTCAATCCATGTTGAGATTACATTATCTTCGGTAAACGCCATACCCTCGCGCTGTACGGATTTTTCGTTTCCGCGGCGTAATGCACGTATCTTCGGATTGGACGCAAGGCGGCTCAAGGCATTATCAACCGCAAGATTTGTTTGCGATGCGATAAGTGTTTTTTTGCCCATAAGCGCATTTTGATAGCAGATTTCCGCAATGGCGGTTGTTTTTCCTGTTCCCGGCGGACCCTGAATCAAAAACATATCTTCACAGCTCAATGCACCGCACACAGCTGTTCTCTGTTCATCGTTCATATTTTTCATAAGAAGTTTTTCGTCGGATAAATCCGTGAACTTGGCAGGAACACGCGCTTTTTCGGAATTGAACATAAAAAGGTCCAAATACGGATTTAACGCACGACCGTTCGCAAAATATTTAAGTCCGCTTCTCATACGCTTTATTTGAACCAAATCACCGTGTTTTGTTATATGTAATACTCCATTTTTCGGAAATTCAAAATTTTCTTTAAACTCTTCGTCAAGCATTACGGTAATGCTGTTTTTGTCAAAGTCGGTAACACTGCCGAAAACATCTCCGCAAAATACCGTATCGCCGTTTTCTTCATAGCAACGTTCCACAAGCATTACCGAAGAATTTAAATGGTGAGAATTAAGCTTGTGTTCTTCGGTGTAAAACACTGCCGAATACATATTGTTACTGTTTTCGTGAGATGAATATTTAAGTGTACATTCATCAAAATGCGCATATCGTTCCATTATCTTCAAATATTCATCCCATACGGCAATATCATCTGATATATCACTCGTTCCTATTGGTGCAAGTTTGTATACCGTTTCGCATATATCCTCCGGCAACGGTTTGCCGCCGTTGTTCCCCGTTGAATCAAATGTTACGGCACACTTTATGCATCTGTTTGAAACATTGCCGATTATTCCCGGTGCTTTAATTGCTTTGGTTATAAAAATACCGTTATCCGTTACCACCGCAAACATAGACACCGTGAAACCGTCTATAGGTTTTAAAAATGCACTGTTTGTCTTTTTATCGGTATCGGCAGCCATAACGATACTGATTTCATTTTTGTCGTTCCCGGTGTTTGATATATATGTATCGAACGAATATTTTCCGGAAAAAAGCCAGCCGACTTCTTTTGACGGTTCTGATTTGTTGCCGAATATTTCACATAATTCGGCAAATGCGATTGAATTTATTCTTGTATAAATATTAAGTTTAAAATTAATGCTGTTGTCAAATCTTAAAAAACTCACGAAAACATTACCTTTCAAAAAAATTATTCAATGCTTCGGTAACCGATGCACCGAGGCTGAAAAAGCAATCGAAAAGCACCGCGTACAGCGGCAAAACTTTTGCTTGCGCTTATAATTATATTTTAACATAGCATACGAAAAATGTCAAGTAACTTTAACCGAATACAAATGAAATATCGTAATTAAATCATAAATTTCCGAACAAATGTTTGACAAATCATCAATTTTATGATACAATATATTTAGTGAACAAATGTTCGCAAAAAGAAAGGTGATATTATGACTATTTCGGAAAAATTGAAAATCCTTGCCGACAGTGCAAAATACGATGTCTCTTGTGCATCAAGCGGAAGCAACCGAAAAAATAACAGAGGTTTGGGTGATGGAAACGCCGCCGGGATATGCCATTCGTGGTCTGCTGACGGGCGTTGCATTTCTCTGCTTAAAATTCTTTTTTCCAACAATTGCATATATGACTGTGCATATTGCCTTAACCGACGCAGTAACGATATTCCGCGTGCGGAATTTACTCCGCAGGAAGTTGCGGATTTAACAATTGAATTTTATAAAAGAAATTACATCGAGGGGTTGTTTTTGAGTTCTGCTGTCATAAAAAATCCCGATTATACAATGGAACTTATTATTAAAACGCTTGAACTTCTGCGAAACAAGTACAAATTTTTCGGCTATATCCATGTAAAAATAATTCCGGGTGCGTCCGAGATACTAACAAAAAAAGCCGGGTTACTTGCTGACAGGGTGAGCGTGAACATCGAATTGCCGTCCGAAACCTCGTTGAAACGTCTTGCACCGCAAAAAAGCCGCAAAGCCGTGATTACTCCGATGAAACAAATTTCCGATGAAGCAAGCAATGCCATAACAGAACGAAAACAGTTCAAAAATGCACCCTTGTTTGCTCCGGCCGGGCAAAGCACACAAATGATAATAGGTGCAAGCGGAGAAAGCGACCTACAGATAATTTCGCTGACACAGGCACTGTACGGCAAGTTTAAATTAAAACGTATTTATTTCAGCGCCTATGTTCCTGTTGTAAGCGACCCGAAACTGCCGTCGCTCGATACATCTCCGCCGCTGCTGCGTGAACATCGTCTTTATCAGGCAGACTGGCTTTTGCGGTACTATGGATTTCGTGCAGAGGAAATACTTGATGAGTATAATCCTTTTCTGTCGGTGAATTTTGACCCGAAATGTGCTTGGGCATTGAGAAATCCTCAATTTTTTCCGATTGACATAAATAAAGCCGATTATTCAATGATTTTACGTGTTCCGGGAATTGGGGTTGTGTCGGCAAAAAGAATAATAAGCGCAAGGCGGCACAGCAAACTTACAATACAGCACCTTAAAGCGATGGGAGTTGTTTTGAAACGTGCAAAATATTTTATCGTCACAGCCGACAGTTATAAAAGTGCGTCGTTGCTACAGTTTTCACCGAGTGCTGTGGGGCTTAAACTCACGGAATGCGATACGGCATATCGCCAGCTTTCTTTATTCGATACTGTAAAGGAGACTAACAATGTACTACTTGTATGATGACAGTTTTGACGGATTGCTCACCGCAATTTTCTTATGTTATAAAGACAAATGTCCGGAGGCGGAAATAAAGTCGGTAAAATATTTCAAAAACTGCTCTTTTTTTGATATTACCGAAGTGCAATCAAGTTCCGAACTTGCAGAAAGAGTTTTAAACGGCTGCCGAAAAAAAGTTTCCGATGAATTTGTTTATCGACTTTATGTGCTGTATCTCTCGGATATGCCGGAAACAGGCAATATAATACGCAGATATATCTCTTGCGGACTTAAATACGGAAAATATGCGGATACATATTTAAACATACCGGATATAGAAAAAGCCGTTAAGCTTTATAAAAGAATAACATATGAAAATCATCGGCTTAAAGGATTACTGCGTTTCAGAAAAGCAGAGGATTTTTATGTTGCCGACATTTCGCCGGACTTTAACATTCTGCCGATTTTTTATAAGCATTTTGAACGGCGAATGTGCAATGAAAACTGGATTATACGCGATACAAAAAGAAAATGTGTTGCCATACGGTTTAACGGTGTTACAAATTTCGGCGAATATAAAGACGAGATTTCACCGAACATTAAAGAAGATGAATTTGAAACCGCATGGAAAATTTTTTATAAAACAATAGCAATTGATGAACGCAGAAACCCTAAACTGCGCCAAAGTTTCATGCCGAAAAAATATCAAAAAAACATAATTGAATTGCAAAATCAAAAGTAGCGGCACACAAAATGTATTAAAAAGTTATATGGCAGTTTTTCTGCTATATAACTTTTTACTTTGACTACATAATCAGCTTATACCGATTTTTGCTTTCGGATTAACAATTTCACGCCAGTCAAGGTCGCCTCTTGCAAGACCTTGAACCAGCACTTCTGCGGTGGCAACATTTGTTGCAATAGGCACGTTATGAATATCCGAAAGTCTTAACAGTGTTGTTATCTCAGGCTCATGCGGTTGTGCAGTAAGCGGATCTCTGAAAAACAGAACCATATCAATTTCGTTATATGCAATTCGTGCCCCGATTTGCTGATCTCCGCCCTGAGGTCCGGAAAGAAATTTGTGTATAGTCAGCCCGGTTGCTTCGGAAACAAGGCCGCCGGTTGTTGCGGTTGCACAAATGTTGTGTTTTTCCAATATTCCTTTGTAAGCAATGCAAAACTGTACCATCAACTCTTTCTTTTTATCATGCGCAATTAATGCTATATTCATTTATGACCCTCCCGCAAGATTATTTTGACGCCTTATTTATCGGTATATTAGCAACAACAGCAGACATAACTCTGCCTGTATCATCCGTTTTCCTTTCGACTTTAATATCAAGTTCAGCCATATCCACATCAAGATATTTGCCGATAACCTGCATTATTTCTTCTTTTATTTTATTTATGGTATCATCTGAAATAACAGAGGTTTTCTGACGGTCAACAGCCAGCAACAACTGCATTCTGTCTTTTGCAACAGCACCGGATTTTTGCCGTGAAAACATTCCCAAAAAATTTTCAAACATATTAACTCCATAGCCTTTCTGCCCACACAAATAATAAGATATTTCCGTTGCGTCTTATCTGTGGGCAGATAAAACGTGTGACGGAAAAATTTTATCAGTCCTTACGGAACAAATTCATAAACTTTTTGAGTACTGTATCTTTGTTCAAATCAAGCAAAGGCACATCTTCTCCGAGTATTCTTTTTGAAATGTTCATATAAGCCTGTCCGGTTTTGGTGTTCTGATTCATCACAGCCGGTTCACCTTTGTTTGAAGTTATGATTATATCCTCATCATCGGGAACAACACCAAGCAGATTAATTGCCAGCAGTTCTATTATATCTTCAACATTAAGCATATTTCCGCTTTTTACCATATTAACACGTACACGGTTCACCAAAAGCTTCGGGTCTCTTATTTCGTTTGCTTCAAGCAATCCAATAATTCTGTCGGCATCGCGAACAGCCGAAACTTCCGGTGTTGTAACCACAATAGCTTCGTCCGCACCGGCAATCGCATTTTTAAAACCCTGTTCGATTCCCGCGGGACAATCAATAAATATGTAATCAAAATCTTTTCTCAAATCATCGCAAAGCTGTTTCATCTGTTCAGCTGATACCGCATCTTTGTCTCTTGTCTGTGCCGCCGGAAGCATATACAGCTCTTTCTGCCGTTTATCTTTAATAAGTGCCTGTTTTAATCTGCAAGACCCCTCAACAACATTTACAAGGTCATAAACAACCCTGTTTTCAAGCCCCATAATAAGGTCAAGATTTCTAAGACCGATGTCGGCATCAACCAATACAACTTTATACCCTGCCATCGCAAGAGCGGTACCCAAATTTGCGGTTGTTGTGGTTTTTCCGACTCCGCCCTTTCCTGATGTTACAACTATTACTTTACTCATATTTTCACACCCTTAAATTTTTCATTTTTATCATATAAATTTATTTAACCTGGAAGTAAAAATGCTTGCAATGGCATTTTTACAACGCCATGGGTTATGTAGCTGTGCGAAGCACAGTAAGGACGTTAGTCCGCAAAGAATTGCGAAAGCAATTCTTTCTACTTTATTATACCACAAA
>CAYQKW010000001.1:0-68990 GCA_964418245.1 uncultured Oscillospiraceae bacterium | reverse complement strand
AGCAACACCGCAAAGCGGTTTGCATTCATAAAAACGGTATCAATAAATCTACCTTTTATCCTGCGTCCGCAGACGCTTATTTAACCCATAGATTTATTATACCACAAAAGCAACACCGCAAAGCGGTTTGCATTCATAAAAACGGTATCAATAAATCTACCTTGTATCCTGCGTCCGCAGACGCTTATTTAACCCATAGATTTATTATACCACAAATATATTGTTTTGTCCATATTAAATTTATATAATACCAACAACAATATATTGTGCAGTTTTAACCAATATAACGTTTTTTTACATAAATTTTCATTATTTTTTCACAATATCATCAATATAGATACGGTCATCCTTAATATATGCATATTCCGGAGCTGTTGTTTCAACAGCATCATCAGGTGCTCTTGTTATTATATCGGCTATTCTTATCTGTGTCGGAGAAAGCTGCAATGCCGCAACATATGCACTTCTGTCGCCGCCGGTACCGGCATGAACAATACCTTTTAATGCACCGAGGACGACAATATTCCCGGATGCGCTGATTTCCGCGCCCGGATTTACATCTCCTTTAACAACAAGATGACCCTCTGATTTCAAATTCATACCGGAACGCACCGTTCCCGTATAGAATATTGTTTCGGGTGCTATCACGGTTTTTTTCTGCTGTTCGGAAATTATGAGAACATTTTCTCCGAAAACATCATGTATACATTTTTGTATATCGACTTTTTCTTTAAAAGTAAGCGTTATGCCTTCTATTATAACATTGAGTTCCGGTTTTGCCGAAAAAAGTTCTTTTGCCCCTTCAAGTTTTTCTTTAAGTTCGGGTAAAATATCTTCTCCCTTTGCTATTGCGGAAACAACAATTTTAAACCCCTCTCTTGTTCCCTTTAACTGCACCAATTCCATGTGTGTTTGCCTCCCTTATTTAATTCAGCAAAGTATTCTTTGCCGATGTTGTTTCTGTTTCATTTCCGTAAAAATATGCTTCATACATTTTTTTTGCCACTTCAAAAACGTGCTTTCCAAGTCCGTTTACACCGGCATTTTCAACAACCACCGCAATGGCAACCTGCGGATTTTCATACGGTGCAAACGAAATGAACCAGCTGTGCGGTGTTTTGTCTTTTCGTGTCTGTGCCGTTCCTGTTTTTCCGGCAACCGCAAAACCGCAGTCTTTAAACACACTTTTCGGACTTCCGTCCGCAACAACACGCCGCATTCCGTTATGAACAAGTTTCATGTTTTTTTCGTCCGCATCCAGATTGCTCAAAATTTTTGGTTCAACCGAAAGTATCGTTTCAGTGCCGTCGTAGCTGACTATATCTTTTACAAGGTGCGGTGCATATCGTGTTCCGCCGTTTGCGATTGTTGCCGCATAATTCGCCATCTGAATCGGCGTAAATGTGTTATCGGACTGCCCGATTGCCGCCTGAATTGTATCGCCCGGAAACCATTCTTCATCGTTTTTCTCTCTGTACTCCGGACCGGCAAGCACTCCGGCAACCTCACCGCTCAGTTCTATTCCCGTTTTTTCACCGAGACCGACTTTTTTTCCGTACTCATTAAGAGTATTTATACCAACTTTTCTGCCGGTTTCGTAGAAAAAGATATTACAAGAAACCTCAAGAGCTTTTTCAACATTTATAGGACCGTGTTTGCCCCTATAATCATTATATATCCAACACGCCGGGGTATACGACGGAGCATAATATTGATACGGTCCGTTGCAGTTTATGAGTGTACTTCCCGTTATGTTTCCGGTTTCAAGCCCCGCAATTGCCGTGAGCGGTTTGAAAGTTGAACCCGGCGGATATGCCCCCGCAATTGCTCGGTTGAACATGGGTTTTTTTATATCGTTCACCAAATTCTCGTATTCTTCTTTAAATGTTGCCGGATTATACGTCGGATAATTGGCAAGTGCAAGCACTTCGCCGGTATCCACTTTAATGGCAACCGCCGCACCGCCGCCGACATCGTGCGCACCGTCCCGATATAAATTTTTCACTGACTGTGCCAGAGTTTCCTCTGCCGCTCGCTGAACATCGGAATCTATTGTAAGTACCGCGCGGTTTCCCGGAACAACCTCTTTGTTTTCGGAAAGCGTCACCGTTTCGCCGTTTATATCAACTTCAACGCTGTTCATTCCGTCTTTTCCCTTGAGATAGTGTTCAAGATATTTTTCAAGACCGTCTTTGCCCAGCATATCGTTCATGCTGTAGCCCTCGTCTTTAAGCGTATCGTATTCTTCTTTATAAATAATGCCGACCTGACCCAAAATATGAGCGGCTATTTCGCCCATCGGATAATCTCTGACGGGTTCGGAAAGTATTTCCACAGCACTCGAAATATCGGAGTTTTCTTTGATTTTTGAAACAAGCTCAATTCCTATATCGTTCATATACAAAAAAGCATTTCTCGAATTGAAATTACGTTCTTTCATATCATATATCAATCCGACAAGTTTTCTTTTTTCTTCTGCTGTAAATTTATCCGATATTTTATATTCCTTTATAAGATTTTTAATAATCTTTCCGGCATCGGCTTTCGCACCGAAATCATGATTCTTTTTCCATTCTTCTTCTGTTGTTGATATGTTCATGTAATCGAACCTGAATTTATAAGGTTCTTTGTAAGTAATCGGAAGAGAATCGTCATATTCTCTGTCTTCTTCCGCGGTAACTTTAAGCAAATTCAGCAGAACATTGTGCATTTCTTCATCGTTTTCAAAATCATCGTTAATCATAATGCTCAATGCCGCTTTGTTTGTGACAATAGCTCTGCCGTATCTGTCGGTAATTTCACCGCGCGGTGCTTTTATTGCGGTGCTTCTGTACATTCGGCTGTCCGCAACTTGCCTGTAATATTCGCCTTTCACAATCTGCAAATCCATAATCCCGGCGAGTAACAAAAAGCCTGCGGCAATCGCGATAAATATTAAAATGTTTTCACGTTTGAAGATTTTTTTTAACATTCGGTTTCCCTTTCTGTGTTCAAATATACCTTCTGTACGATACACCTGCGGCATCTATGATAGGATAGAATATTGCCGCACATATACCGTTGCAAATCGTAAACGGTATTACTTTACAAATAATATATGACCCGGTTGCCATATCGGTTTTAAGCACATAGGCACATATTGCCGATATAGCACCGTATACAAACGATATAATCAAAGATATAACCGCGGCGGTTATAAAGTTTTTACCGAACAAACCGCTGCCGAACATGCCTGCCGCGGCGGCAGAAAACATATAAACTGCGGTAAATTTGCCGCCGCCACCGCCGGAAATATCAACAAAAATGCCTGCGGCAACAGCCATGAGCACACCTTTTTCTTTTCCGCCCCAAATTGCATAACACATTACAAGTACCATGACAAAATCGGGCAATATCGATGTTATGCTCATTCGTGCCGCAACGGTTGTCCTGATTATATAAAATATGAACATTAAAACAGCCGTAATTGTTTCTGCTATCATATTGCCTCCGTTCCGCCGTACTCCATCGGCATAACTATTCTTAACCGCCTTCGCCGAGTTTTATGACAAGCACTTCTCTGAGTGACATGAAATCTGCCGTCGGTTTGAGTGTTGCCTCTTTGGCGATGCCGTTTTTTTCATCACTTATTGTTTCAACCCTTCCGACAAAAAGCCCTTCGGGATATATACCGCCTTCTCCGGATGTTTCAACCGCTTCTCCGGTAGAGATTGTGCTGTCGGAAGAAATGTACGACAGTTTGCATAGCTTTTTTTTGCTTCCCGATATATCTGCACCAAGCATGATTATCTCGCCGGTACGCGGAAGTATACAGCTGACACTTGTTTCCGGAGCTAAAATTGTTGTTACTTCTGCCCATGTTGTGCCGATTTCCGAAATATATCCGACAAGCCCGGCACTGTCTGTTACAACATCGTTTTTTGAAATCCCGTCTATTGTACCCTTGTCAATTTTGATTATTCCTGTGCTGAAATCGGCTTCTCTGCCGATTACCGACGCACCTACCGTATCATAGTTTTTGTTTGCTGTTTTCAAATCAAGCAATCCACGCAGGCGTTCGTTTTCTTGCTCGAATTTTTCTTTTTCGCTCAAATCCGCCTGAAGACGAAGAACATTCTTTTTAAGTTCTGTATTTTCTTTTTCGAGCCTGTCCACATTTGAAAAATACACGCCTATGTGGGCTATGTTATCAAATACCCACGAAAATGCCCCCTGAACGGGAGATATAATAATTCCGACAGCGTCGGATATAAAATTGACTTTGCCGTTTCCGTCTTTAAAAAATATGTGTTTTGCCGCCGCAACCGCACCTATTGCAATTGAAACAACAAGAATAAACGGAATGAATTTCTTTTTTAAGATTCCGATTATCATAAACCCCTCTATTCCGCCGCCTGCACGGCACAAACATTTTCAGACCGCCCTTATCCGCAGGTAAAATGATAAGAAAGCGATTTTTAAAGATTTCTCCCGAACCGAAAAATGCAGAATACTTATCTGCTTATATCGTCATATTCTTTTTTATCTTTTATCGTAACAGTCATTTTGTTCGGCAAACACACTATTGTCTGCCCCGGTTTTGTGATTTTACCCTGTTTTACGTCGAGTTTATCGGGGCAGTCGGCGTATGTGACCTGAACGTATTCATTTGTTATTTTCACTGTGTTTCTGCCGTATACATCAACAATTTTTTCTCTCGATATTTTATCCATCTCATATTCCGCAAAAACATTGCCGTCAACTTCGATAACAGCGGTTTTTGTTTCAATTTCGGCAAAACCGCAAATGAAAGATACCAATAGTGAAAACATTGCAACAAAACAAATTACAATAAAATCTGTTTTTGTAATCATCTTTTTGATGTTTCAAGAATTTTACGCAGTTTTTCTCTTTCGTCACCTTCAAGTATTGTTCCTATTCCGCGTATCACACCGTTCAACGGTTCGTTTGCAACATTTACCGGTATTTTGGTTTCTATTGAAATGATTTTATCAAGACCGCGCAGAAGTGCACCGCCGCCCGCAAGCATAATACCTCTTTCCATAATATCCGCCGCAAGCTCCGGAGGTGTTTTTTCAAGTGTTGTTTTTATACACTCAATAATTTCACTGACAGGTTCGCTCAATGCTTCCCGTATTTGCGATGCTTTGATTTTTGTCACTTTGGGCAGACCCGTTACAAGGTCGCGCCCTTTTATATCCATATACGCTTCGTCCTCATACGGATATGCGGAACCTATGCCGATTTTTATTTCTTCCGCCGTTCTGTCTCCGATTTGAAGATTGCATTCGCGTTTTACATAATTTACTATTGAAGAATCAAATGTATCACCGGCAACTCTGAGTGAATTGCATATTACTATTCCGCCGAGCGAAATAACCGCCACTTCACTTGTTCCGCCGCCAATATCAACAATCATACTTCCTGTGGGGTCGCCGACGGGAAGCCCCGAACCGATAGATGATGCCATCGGCTCATACACCATATAAACCTCTTTTGCTCCGGCTTGCAGTCCCGTTTCTTCAACCGCACGCTTTTCCACTTCCGTCACCCCCGACGGAATTGCAACAACAAGCAACGGTTTGAAAAAGAAACTTCTTTTTTTAACCGCTTTTTCAATGAATTTTTTTATCATTGCCTGCGTAACTTCAAAATCTGCAATAACGCCGTCTTTCATGGGTCTTACTGCCATTATTGTTCCGGGCGTTCTGCCTATCATTTCTTTTGCTTCGTTCCCTACGGCAAGCACCTCTCCGGTAGCCTGATTTATCGCAACAACCGACGGTTCGTTCACAACAATTCCGTCACCTTTTAAATATACAAGCGTGTTGGCTGTTCCAAGGTCAATTCCTATATCTTTTGAAAACATTTGTATCTCTCCTTTTATATCAACTCTGTATTAAATTCTTTTTTCAATAATTTATTCAGTTTTGCAACTGGCAAACCCACAACATTAAAATAATCTCCGGATATTTTTTCAACAAGCAGCGAACCCTTGCCCTGTATTCCGTATCCTCCGGCTTTGTCAAACGGCTCTCCGCTTTTTATATATTTATTGATTTCATCGGGCGCAAGTATGCCAAACGTAACATCCGTTTTCTCGTAATCGGTTGCGGAAACGCCGTTTTCGGTATCGCATACACATATCCCGGTATAAACACAATGTGTATTGCCCGAAAGGGCTTCAAGCATTTGATATGCTTCTTGCTCTGTATGCGGTTTTCCCATTATTCTGCCGTTAAAGTATACAACAGTATCTGCCGCTATTATATATTTTGCATCTTTTGATTTAATCGCCGCGGCTTTAATCATCGCGAGTTCCTGTACATACAGCGATGGCTCGATGTTTTTATCTATGTTTTCATCCGCATCCGACACCGCCGTTTTAAAATCTGTTCCTATTGCTTTTAAAATTTCTTTTCTTCTGGGCGATTTTGACGCCAATATAAATTTACACATATAATTTCCCTCTTTGTCTTAGTAGTGGACGAACCCTCGTTGCATTATGCGGCAAACGGAAGATTGCTTTCGGTTATATATTTCACACACATTTTTGCCGCACAGCCGGTGAATACACCGGTTACAATGCTTACCGGGCCCAAAATACCGGTATAATACATTATATATGGATTTGACATAATAACCGCCGCAACACCGGTTTGCACAAGATTATTTGCAAATGCACCCGAAACACCCATTCCGACCGCACTTATGTTTTTGAATTTTTTAACAAAATTCATAACTGCCGCCGACACAAGTCCGCCGCATACCGAATATGCAAATCCCGTTACACTGCCGGTGATAAACAATGCCAATATGCTTTTCAGTATACCCACTGCCGCCGTTTCTTTAAACCCGTACAGCAGTGCCGTAATAATCAGTGCAATATTTGCAAGTCCTATTTTTCCTCCCGGTAAAATATTAATCGAAATCATGCTTTCGGCTGCCGCAAGCCCACCGCTCAGCGCGCCCGTTACGGCAATCAAAACAAGTTTTTTGTTTTTCACAGCACACCTCTTGTAAAATGTCCTCTCGTAAAATCAAACGGACATGGCTCCTCCGAATCAAAAAGTTCAAGAACCTTACGGCACATATCCGGGGCTTCGTCGGTAAATACAATGTCAAAAGCTCCGGCGTTTTTAATATTCCGCAATTTATCCGCCATATATACAGGTTTTGAATTATATATATATGTAACACATTCGCGGCAATCCGAATACATTTTGAAATTTTCGTTTTTTCTGTCGGTAAGCGAGCATTCCGCGGCTTCTCCGCATTTTCCGAATACCGTGTACGCCGGGCAATTTGCCGTTTTCATCATGACAATTTTGCCGTAAACAATAACAGAAGATTTATCGGAAAAGTCAATTTCTTTCAAACTCAGTTCGGGAGAAACCTGCATTCCGCACACTCCGCGCCTGAGCCACATTTCTTCATCATATTTTGAAAATACATTTGCCGCATATGTAAGATACACATCAAGACCGGCTTTTAAAGCCTCGTATATAAATCCCAAATTTCCCGATGCAACTTTTTTGATATTTCTTTTATTCACTTCGTTTATATAATAATCTGTGTTGCGGATTATATCGGGGATAACACAGAATCCCACTCCGTCATATATATCAAGCGGAACAAACAGTGTTATCTCCGCTTTGTTTTTCACGGCTTCAAGCTGTTTCTTCGTGCTTATCCAAATGTTTGTTTTTTTCTTCGGATATATTGGGGTTTCGGATAATTGCGGCAATTTGAACACAGCTGTTTTTTTGCTGTTTTCCGCAATTTTTTCCGCAAGCATCCCGAAAGCTTTTCTGCGCAGTTCGTTAAGCGAGCTTACGGGGACAAATGCATTTTCGCATACTATATCCGTATTTTTTATATAAAACGGCATATCCCCGGTTTTATTCATGCTTTTTTCAACATCTTCGCGGCTGAGAGGTCTTTTCTCTGCGGTATCCGCAACCGCCCCCAATGCTGTAACTTCAAAATCACCGCATTTTAATACGGCTGTCATTTGTTTGCCGGGAATTATATATACTTTAATATCCGCCGGCTGTTTTTTTATATTGGCATTATCCGCAATGTACGTATTGATTTTATTGAGCTTTGTTACGTCACGTATTGCATATACGTCGCTGTTTCCTTTGGCAAACGAGATTATTTTTTTGCCTTTTTCTCCGCCGAAACCGCCATGCGTAAACTTTCCGCCGCGGCAAAATGCCGCTTTTAAAACATCTTTGTCATATTCACTGCCGTCAAGTGCCGCACGATATTCGTGTGCCGCCGCCGCAACATATTCTTTCCCTTTCATGCGGCCTTCAATTTTCAGCGAGGTTATGTTCAGCGTCTTGATTTCATTCAACATATCCGCAAGCGATAAATCGTAAGGATTTAAAAAATATCCCTGCTTAACAAATTTGCCGTCTTTCAAAAATTTATACGGCAGTCTGCACGGCTGGGCACACTTGCCGCGATTTGCACTTCTTCCGCCAATCATACTGCTCATCAGGCACTGCCCGGAGTAACACATACATAAAGCCCCGTGAACAAATATTTCTGTTTCTATATTACAATTTTCTGTTATTTTTCTTATTTCTTCTTTATTCATTTCGCGTGACAGGACAACACGTGAAAACCCGAAATCTTCCGCAAACTTCGCCCCGGCTGTATTATGAATTGTAAGCTGTGTGCTTGCGTGAACTTCCGCTCCGGATTTTATCAATATTTCCGCCGCCGCAAGGTCTTGCACAATGAAAGCGTCAACACCGATATTCATTGCTTTTTCGGCAATGCGAACAAATTCTTTCATTTCGTTTTTTTTCACAAGAGTGTTCATTGTGAGGTGAACCGACACATTTCTTAAATGGCAGTAATCAACCGCCTCTTCAAGTTGCTCAATATCAAAGTTTTCCGCATAACTTCTTGCTCCGAACTTTTCTGTTCCGAGATATATTTCATCCGCACCTGCCTGAACAGCTGTTTTATATGTAATAAGTGATGCCGGAAGCAATAATTTACTTTTTGTCATTTGAATTTATTCCCCGTGATTTTAACATTGTTTCTGCTTTGATATATTCTTTCTGCAATTTTTCGTATTCTTCTTTAATACTCTTTAAATCCAGATTCTCTGCCTTGTTTTTTTCATCGGATTTCAGAAGCTGTGTGTATTTTTTGTTCAGTTCTTCATATGTTTTTTTAAGCTTTATATAATCTTCCGCAACATTAAGAGCCGCCAGCACCGAAACCATAACCGTGCTCAAGCCTATTCCGCATTCGCTTTTTCTTATTTCTCCGATGTGCGAATCAACCGTAAAAGCAACCTCTTGAATGTCCTTAACCGGCATCTCGGATTTAACCGTATATTCTCTGCCGTCTATCAAAACCTTAAGCTTGTTTTTTTCCACACTTCCACCTTCTTACATAAACCTCAATAAATACATATCATTTGTCTCAATATATATTATACCACAAATTTAAATAAAAACAAGAGTTTTTTACAAAAAAAATAAATTTTCTTTTCGATTGTCATTTTTTAAGGTAAATTCCACAGAAAACAGCAGTTGTTTTGCATCATAAACATACTTTTGTGTATTTTTAAAAAAACTCTTTACATTTCGCAAGGTTTGTGATATAATTATAATATACGAATTTTTACGAAAGAAGAATGATAAATGAAAAAGAAATTACTCTTGCTTATGATTATTTTTGTATGTATTGTTTCTTGCGGAGCGTTTACGGTTTCTGCGGAATATTCTAACGGACTTTCTTATGTAATTACCGACGGTGAAATTACAATCACAGACTGCTCTCACGATGTTACTTCAATTGCCGTTCCGGAAAAAATCGACGGATATTCCGTCACGGCTATCGGCAAATATGCATTTGAGGGTTGCCGCAACCTCACAAGCATAACCATACCGAACAGCGTGAATTTAATTGGTGAAGATGCTTTTGCCGACTGCACAGGTTTAACAAGTGTGCATATTTCGGACCTTGCCGCATGGTGCGGTATTGAATTTAAAGGCGGCAGCTTTGCGGAAGGTTATCCGTATGTTCATATTTCATATTCAAATCCGCTGTATTACGCAAATTTATATCTTAACGGCGAAGCGGTTGAGAATCTTGTAATTCCGGACGGTGTTACCAAGATTGGGGATTATGCATTTTACGGCTATAAAAATTTAAAAAGCGTATGTTTGCCCGACAGTGTTATATCAATAGGAAAAGAAGCGTTTTTACTTTGCAGCAACATAACGGATATTACTCTTGCAAACGGCATTACGGCTATCGGAGAGAGTGCATTTTTTGGGTGTGGAATTAAAAACATTTCCGTCCCAAGCAGTGTTGCGAATATCGGAGATTGGGCTTTTGCAAACTGCCAAGCTCTTTCAAATTTCGGTGTTGACATTGCAAATGTCGATTTCTGTTCGGTTGACGGAAATCTTTTCAGTAAAGATAAAACGAAATTAATATGTTATGCTCCAAATAAATCCGAAAGCAAATATATAATTCCGAATGGTATAACACAAATTGAAGATTTTGCGTTTCAAACGGCATTGTCGTTGAAAGAAATCACAATTCCCGACAGCGTGACGAATATAGGCAAATTGGCATTTGCGGGCTGTTCCTCTTTGACGTCGCTGATAATCCCCGACAGCGTTACAAACATCGGTGATTATGCTTTTCGAAATTGCCCGGCATTGGAATATATTTCTTTCGGCAGTGAAATAAAATCAGTTCCTTTTTTGGGCGATGGTGTTAAATTGAAATATATAGGGTTGCCGCAAAACTTTGAGAATATGCACCATTTAAATCCCGTTTCTTCAATAGATACCGTGTTTTATGCAGGTGACGACGAAAGCTGGAATAAGATTGAGAATAATCCTTTGAGCGATAAAAATGTTATTTGCAACGCAAATAAAAAGACATATAAATTTAATTCGGGATATGACGAGCAATTGCCGGATATAACAGACTATGCCGTGCTGAAATCTCCGGAGCTGAAAGATAAAAACAAAAAACTTTTCGGTTGGTATGAAACCGAAGATTTAAGCAGTTCGCCCGTGTCTTTTCCGTATTGCGGCAGTGCCGAAACACTATATGCTTCATGGGAATATAAACCGACCACTTCAACAAGCTGTAAAATTGCCGCAAGAGGAGAGAAGATTTTTATTTCGGAATTAAAATATATGCCCGAAAAAGTGTGTGTTGCACTTGCTTGTTACAATAACAACAAGCTTGTTGATTTTCAGTATGTAACAAACGCAGACGAAAACGTACATTTTGTTGCGAATGCAGATTTCACATCGGCAAAAATCATGGTGTGGAAAAGTTTTGAAAGCATGATACCCGTTTGCGAAGCGGAAATAGTGAAATGATATGCAAACCATGTTTTCAAAAATCTGTGTTAATGTATAAGTTTCGGCGGCACACAAACACGTTCGGGGCAGATAATATCTGCCCCGAAAAAAATATTCGTCCGTCAAATTGCACCAACCTGTGTTAATGCATAAATTTATTCACGTTTTTCTTTATAATATTTGAAACTGCCGGAACAATAAATGTAATGGCAAGCCCGGTGAAAACATATGAAACATATTTCCCAAATAAGCCGAAAAGTGATTTGACGGCAATAAGCACCGCCATTCCAAAAATATAACGGAAAATTTTTTCTTTCACAGAACCCGATACGTCAAACTTTATAAAACGTTCTTCAAGTAAAAGCCCTGCAATACAGCCGGCAAAAAGAATGTTTATACTCATCAGGTCTTTGTCCGCAGTAAAGAAAATAAGCGGAATATTCACGGCAAAAAGAATAATTGCAACTGCATTTTTATATTTTTCGTGATTAAACAATATGCTGCTTGCAAATATAATACCCGTTCCAAGTATATACCCCACGGCAATATCAAGCGGAGTATGCACACCGAGATACATTCTTGAAATACCGGTAAGCAGTGCAAGCAATATCCCGGCAATATACATGGATTTTCTGCGAATGTTAATCATTCCGAGCCCGGCAAACGTTGCCGAAAGCTGTGCGTGTGCACTCGGAAACGAATATCCGTAACCCGTTTCGGTATCAATTTGCCGTACCGCGGAATATGTATAGGGTCGCGGCACAGCAAATATATATTTAAGCAGTGTATTTGCCGAAAAGCTGAATACCAGCGTTATTGCGGCAATAATCCCTTTGTTTTTGTTTATACACCAATATATTGCACATATCACGGCAATATAAACCAATTCGCCGGTAAGCGATGAAACAAACAAAAACAAACTGTCAAGAAATTCACTTGAAAAACTTTGCAAAAACAATAAAAATTCAGTCATGCTTATTTCCTTTTTATTATATCAAGAGTTTTCTTTACGATATTTTCGGCGGTAAGACCATATTCTTCAAGCAATTTTGTCGGAACACCGGATTTGCCGAATTTGTCTTCAATGCCGACCATAGCAACCGGTACGGGGACGTTTCCGCACACAACTTCCGCAACGGCGCTTCCGAGCCCACCGATAATGCTGTGTTCTTCGGCGGTTACAATAGCCCCCGTTTTCTTTGCGCAGTCGATTACAAGCTCTGTGTCAATAGGTTTAATTGTATGCATATTTACTATTCTTGCGGATATGTTTTCGGCTTTCAAAATCTCGTGGGCTTTTAAAGCTTCGGGAACCATAAGCCCGTTTGATATTATTGTTACGTCGGTTCCGTCTTTCAAAACAATTCCTTTGCCCCATTCAAATTTATATGTTGCTTCATCGTTAAAAACAGGTACGGCAAGACGCCCAAATCTCAAATATACGGGACCGTTATGTAAAATTGCAGCTTCCACCGCCGCTTCCGTCTCAACGGCATCCGCCGGGCTTATTACAGACATTCCGGGGATTGACCGCATAATTGCAATGTCTTCAACTGCCTGGTGTGTCGCACCGTCTTCGCCAACGGAAATACCGGCGTGAGTAGCTCCGATTTTCACGTTCAAATTCGGGTAACATACAGAATTTCGTACTTGTTCAAACGCACGACCCGCCGCAAACATTGCAAACGAACTTGCAAACACCGTTTTTCCGCAGGCGGCAAGACCCGCTGCCGTTGAAATCATACCGGCTTCGGCAATTCCGCAGTTGATAAATCTTTCGGGAAATGCTTTTTTGAAAGTATCGGTTTTGGTTGATTTTGAAAGGTCGGCATCAAGAACGACTATATCATATTTTTCGCCGAATTTTGCGAGAGCTTTGCCGTATGCCTCTCTTGTAGCTGTTTTTTTTATTTCAGACATATTAATAATCTCCTTTTGTGCGCAGAGTGATTTATTGTTGAAAACCTGCGATTTTTTCGTCAATCTCTTTTATTGCGGTTTCATATTGTTCGTCGTTCGGTGCGGCTCCGTGCCATGCGGCATTGTTTTCCATGAACGATACACCTTTTCCTTTTGTGCTTTCCGCAATTATAACAGTCGGTTTGCCTTTAACCGTTTTTGCCGTATCCACAGCATCTATGAGTTTGCCGACATCGTGTGCATCGGTTATGATAACATTCCAGCCGAAAGCTTCAAATTTTTTGTCGACCGGCGTCGGATTCATAACCTTTCGGACATCGCCGTCAATCTGCAAAAGGTTCAAGTCAACAAACGCCGTTAAATTATCAAGTTTGTAATGAGCCGCAAACATTGCCGCTTCCCAAACCTGCCCCTCTTCAAGTTCCCCATCGCCGAGAACGGTATATACGCGGTAATCTTTTTTATCAAGCTTTGCGGCAAGTGCCATTCCGTTGGCGGCACATATTCCCTGACCGAGTGACCCGGTTGACATATCAACGCCCGGAACGTGTTTCATATCGGGATGACCCTGCAAATAGCTGTCAATTTTTCGGAATGTTTTAATATCTTCTTTCGGGAAGAATCCTCTTTCGGCAAGCACACCGTAAAGTGCCGGAGCACAATGCCCTTTAGACAGTACAAATCTGTCCCTGTCGGGATTTTTCGGATTTGCCGGGTCTATATTCATTTCGTGAAAATATAAAACGGAGAGAATCTCCGCAATCGAGAGCGAACCGCCGGGGTGCCCCGACTTTGCAGTGTATACGGCGTCAAGTGCATGACGACGGATTTTATAAGCTGTGAGCTTCAAACTTGTTTCTTTATCCATTTTTATCCCTCTTTACGGTTTTATTATGCAAAATTTGCACTGTGTATATTTATTATATCATAAAAATTATGATTTGTCAAACAGTTGCGGTTAAAATTGTATTTTACTTTGAAAATTAATTGTAATATTTTTTTGCAATAATTGCGGAACGACACACAGTTCGTTCCCTACAAATTTGATAATATTGATTAAATTTGTTCAATCATTGCTCGGGCGGACAGGGTCGTCCGCCCCTACGAGATTTAATGATTAGTGCGGAGTGAGCAGTAATTCCACGATTTCTAACAGCTAATCACTAACCGCTACCCACTGCCAGCTAATATTGCCCCTACGTTTTTGGTGCGTCAACATAGGTTGGTGTAACCAATGTCATTTTTCGCTTGTAAAATTCTTATTTATATGGGAGCAACTCCGTTTTTGGAGCCGCTCCCTGTTTGAAAATCAGATTTTGAATATTGTCCTTAGCACGGAACTTATAAATTTTGACGGTTTTACAACAACAACTTTCATATCGGTATCAGCCTTTCTGTCCGCACTTTAAAGTTTATTCCGTATTCTTATAGGCGGACGTATAAGAATTACGCGGATTAATGGCATATCAACAAAAATCCGGCCAAAACAAGCAGCATAGCAAGGCAAAACACAGTCCAGGGCGTAGGCAACATTAATGATAATATAACGCCCATGCCGACAGCTATCATGACAATGCCGTAAAAAAATCTGCTGCATTTGAATTTTTTAAACATTATGTATCCACCCTCATTTATTATTTACCTCCGCTTCGGCGGGAATTTTTATATTATATAATATTCCGAAATACGGCAGTGTGTTACATTACGCAAAATATATTTTTATGATGCCGACGGCGGAACTGATTAACAAGTCAATCAATTCCGCCGATTGGTTATTTTTCATATACGTAACGTTATTCGCAGTTCAATGTTATTTGCGTATTGATGCGATAAGAGCCATTCTTCCGGTTGAAGAACCGCATCCGCGGTGTGAAAAAAATTCATTTTTGTTACATACGGTGCATATTTTTGCGAGACTTATATTTTTTACACCGCAGTCTTTAAGAATATTTTCGTTCACACCCCATAAGTCGATAAATGCTTTTTGGTTTCTGTATTCAATAAAATCGCAAAATCCCTTTTCTTTAAAAACATCGGCAACCTCAAGCCCGGTTTCAAAACAGCATTGCCCTATTGACGGACCTACGGCGGCATAAATATCGTTACAGTTAAACCTGTTTTTCATAATATCAACACCTTTTTCGGCAATACCGTTCACTGTACCCCTCCAGCCGCCGTGCAGGCAGGCAAGAACTTTTTGTTTTGGGTCGAAAAGCAAAATCGGTACACAGTCGGCATAAAATATAACAAGCGGAAGTTCAGGAATGTTTGTTATAAGCCCATCCGTATCTGTTATATCACTTTCACACATCAATCCTTTTCCGGCATCGATTTCCGTAACAATGCGTATATTGGTCGTATGAGTTTGTTTGGCAAGTACGCATTTGGTGTAATCAATATGTACGGCGCCGCAGGCACGTCTGTAATTTTCAATAATATTTTCTTTTGTGTCATTTCGATGTGTGCCGAGATTCAAAGAATATAAACTATCGCAGCTGACACCTCCGAATCTGGTGGTGAATATATAATCCAAACCGTTCAGAGAATCAATATGTTCATCTGTATAGTAAACAAGAGAATCGCAGCAATGTTTTATAAATGCCATATAAAAACCTCGCAGTTATTTTAAATCAATAATGGTAACGCCCGTATCGCCCTCGCCGTATCCGCCCAATCTAAAGGATTTCACGGCTTTATTACGTCTTAAGGAATCGTGAACGGCGGCTCGCAGCGCTCCCGTACCTTTTCCGTGGATAACGCTTACTCTCGGAAGTGAAGCGAGCATTGCATCGTCAATAAATTTATCCAGCTCGGTAATACCGTCGTAAGCCATATAACCTCTTAAATCGAGTTCTGTATTAACTGTCATTGATTTACTTCCGATATTTCGTTTGGAAATAACTTTTTCCGCAGCTTTTTCGGGTTTTTCTTTAATTATTTTAACATCGTTTACGTTTGTTTTTATTTTCATGATACCGGCTTGTATAAAGAAATCGCCGTTTGCGGAAGGAAGCGTTAGCACCGTGCCGGTATTGTCCATGGATACTATATTTACGGTCATTCCAAGACGTATATCTTTTGTTTTTGTACCGGTTTTTATACGTTTTTCTTTAAGTTCGGAATTTCCGGCTTTCTTGTTTATCGAAAGCTTGAGTTCCTCCATTTTTCTCAAATTGTCTTTTGTGACGGCTTGTGCCGAAAGCTTTCTGACTTCACGCAGAAGTTCGGCGGTTTCGTCATTTGCCTTTTCAATAATTTCACGTGCTTCACGTTTTGCCGAATTTATTATGTTTTCGCGTTTCAATTTAATTTCGTTCTGAGATTTTTTAAGTTCCTCTTTCAATGCTTTAACTTCTGCGGCATTTTTTGAAGCCGATGCATACTCTTCACGAGCAAGTTCACGGTCTTTGTGCAACTGTGAAATAACATCCTCAAAGCGTATGCTTTCGGTTGTCATACGTTTTTTTGCATTTTCGATTATAACGTCATAAAGACCGATTTTCTGTGATATTGCAAAAGCGTTGCTTTTTCCCGGTATACCGATTAACAGTTTGTATGTCGGACGCAATGATTCCACATCAAATTCGCAGGAAGCATTTTCAACACGGTCGGTTGAAAGGGCATATAGCTTGAGTTCGCTGTAATGAGTGGTAGCAACCGCAAATGCACCGAGAGAATGAACAAATTCCAATATTTCAATTGCAAGCGCCGCACCCTCTTCTGGGTCTGTTCCGGCACCGAGTTCGTCAAACAGCACAAGTGAGTTTTTGTCTATACTGTTCAATATATTAACGGTATTCACCATATGCGACGAAAAGGTACTCAAGTTTTGTTCAATGCTTTGCTCGTCGCCTATATCGGCAAAAATATCCGTATATACAGGCATTGTACTGCCTATGTCGCAGGGCAACGGCAACCCTGTTTGAAACATAAGTGCAAAAAGTCCCACTGTTTTGAGCGTAACCGTTTTACCGCCGGTATTCGGTCCTGTTACAACAAGCGTATCAAAATCTTTGCCGAGATACACAGTTATTGGAACAACCGTTTTTTTGTCTATCAGCGGATGGCGTGCATTTTTCAACTCAAGCTCCCCCCCACGGCTCAGCGTGGGGCGTATACATTTGTTGGCGTTGCCGTACAGAGCTTTTGCAAAAAGCACATCAATATCTGTTATTGTTTGCATATCAATTAAAATCACGTCTGCATTTTCGGCAATTTGGGCAGAAAAATCCATAATGATTTTTTCTATTTCACGTTCTTCGGCAATGGATAGGTCGCGTATCTGATTATTCGTTTGAACAACTGCCATAGGTTCAATAAACACTGTTGCGCCTGTTGCGGAGGAATCGTGCAGAATGCCGGGTACGTTGGCGCGGTATTCGTTTTTTACGGGTAAAACATATCTGTTGTCACGCATTGTGACAATTGCTTCCTGCAAATACTTTGAGTAGGATGCGGAACGCACCATATCGTCAAGAATGTCTTTTATTTTGTTGTTGAGGGCGGCTTTTTTCCGCCGTATTGCCGCAAGTTCGGCACTTGCATCATCGGCAACGCTCTCTTCGCTTAAAATACATTCGCTTATATCGGTTTCAAGACTTTTTATTGCTGTAAGTCCCTTTGCCATATTGCTTAAAATTTCAAACTTATCGGTTTTTGCAATGTACGCGGAAAGATTTCTTGCACATCTCAAAACTCCGCCGACAGCCAATATTTCCGCAAGATTGAGCATACCGCCCATTTTCGCCCGTTTCAATGCCGATGTTACGTCGCTTACCGCAGACATAGGAGGGGCGGAAAACATAATCGCCATGCTTGATGCTTGTTCGGCAGCCTCTTGCATATATTCGACAACGTTCGATTTTTTTGACGGTTTCAGCCCGGTTATTTTTTCTTTTGCGGCTTTTGTTACGGCAAAATCCGCAACTTTATTTAATATTTTGTCATATTCAAGTGTTTTTAATGCTTTGTCATTCATTTTGATATTACCTCACAGGCAAACGAGCATCACAGAAAATAAATAAGTACAAGTATACCGAGTATAATTCTGTAATATCCGAAGGCCTTAAAATCGTGTTTTCTTATGTAGTTCATCAAAAATTTGATTGCCGCAACCGAAACCAGGAACGACACAACGGTTCCCACAATCAAAACCCACCATTCAAGAGCGGAAAGACCGAAACCGAAACCGAGTATTTTTATGAAACTTGCACCGAACATAACCGGTATTGCAAGGAAAAAAGAAAATTCCGATGCAACCGGACGCGCCGTGCCGATTGTTATTGCTCCGAGTATTGTTGAACCGGAACGAGAAGTTCCCGGAATAAGCGCAAGCGACTGAAAACAGCCTATTATAAAAGCACGTTTGAACGACAGTTGTTTTAAATCCGTGACATTTGCTTTTTTGGAAATATTTTCAATAACAATAAAAAGTATACCGTATACAATAAGTGCGATTGCTATTACAACCGGTGCGGAAAGCACATCGTCTATAATATCTTCAAACAAAAATCCGAATATTGCCGCCGGTATTGATGCAACGGCAACTTTTGCCCACAATATGTACGTATCGATTCGTTCCTGCTTGGATTTTGCAAGCACATTCTTTCCGTTTTCTTTTTTCAGCGTATACGGAAAAAGCTTATTCCAATACAGCACGATAACGGCTATGATTGAACCGAATTGGATAACAACTTTAAACATATTCAGAAAATCGTCCGAACATTTTAAATTTAAAAATTCGTTGATAAGCAACAGGTGACCTGTGCTGGAAATGGGAAGCCACTCGGTTATTCCCTGAACAATACCGAGTATAATCGATTTAATAATTTCAATAATCATAATTCATTCTCCGTCCTTTTCGGCAAGCGTTTTTGCACTGCCGAGCTTAATAATGTCTTTACCGTATTTTTCTCTTATAACATCAATGGATTTTTCGATGTTTTCGTATTTTTCCTCCGACACATCTTCAAAAAACGACAATTGTTCGCCCATATCGTTTTCGTTTATAATGTTAATGCCGGTCACCGCAATCATTCTCAAAGGTTTTTTAAAACTCCACGACTGTTTTAAAATATCAAGTGCCGCCTTTGATATAATTCTTGCGAGATTTGTTGGCGATTCAAGCATTTTCTGCCGCGTTATAACCTTAAATTCGCTGTCTTTCAAAGTAAGCTGTACACCACGGCATTTAATGTTTGATTTTCGCATTTTAGAGGCGATATTGTCGCTTAACGCATAAATTTCCGGAACGGCACTTTCGTAAGAAGTTAAATCATATCGAAAGGTTGTGCCGTTTCCGACAGATTTTATTTCGTGTTTGTCATCAATATGCTTAACTGCCGTGTCGTCAAGCCCGGCAGCATTTATATAAAGTTCAGTACCGGCTTTGCCAAACATTTGAGTAAGCGTGTCTTTACCGAGGTTCACAATATCGCCTATGGTTGAAACGCCTGTGCTGTGCAGTTTCTGCAACGTGGACTTCCCGACATACAGCATATTTTCCGCCGGAAGAGGATATAAAATATCTATATAATTACTGCGGTCAATAACCGTGGTGGCATCGGGTTTTTTGTAATCGCTGCCCATTTTTGCAAAAATTTTGTTGAAAGAAACGCCCACCGATATGGTTACACCTGTTTCCTCGAACACAAGTTTGCGGAGCTTGTCCGCAATTTCTTTTCCGCTGCCGAACAAATTTGTGCTTTCGGTAACGTCAAGCCAGGATTCGTCAATGCTGAACGGCTCGACAAGGTCTGTAAACCTTGAATATATCTCGTTTATCCTCTTTGAAAAATCATGATATATCTCATGGTGCGGAGGAACAACCGTCAGATAGGGACATTTCTTTTTTGCCTGCCAAATGGTTTCGGCGGTTTTTATGTTAAAGGCTTTTGCAAGCTCGTTTTTTGCAAGAATGATACCGTGGCGGTTTTTCTCGTCCCCTCCGACTGCCATCGGTATATTCTTTAATTTTGGATTAAGTACGCATTCAACGGATGCATAAAATCCGTTGCAATCACAGTGAAGAATAACTCTGTCCATACGGATTGGAGCAAATCTGCAAGACCGCTCCGTATCACCGCCCTGTTAAACTATTTTATTTCATATCCGCCCTTAACAAGCACAAGAACATCTTCCGACGCCGTAAAGCCTCTGCCGTCGTTCACCGGAACTATCAGCAGATGATTTGATGGCATTTTTGTGTTGTTTGCAAGGTCGCAGCCGGCAGTCGTGTCGGCAAGTCCGCCTTTTTCGGTAGCAATAATTTTGCCGCTGCCCTGACGCAGTATCAGTTCACATCCGGCACTGCCTATCAAGGATTTGCCCTTTGCAACCGAAACCACCTGAAATTCTGTTTTTGAAGATACATATTCTTTAACGGTCGCAAAAAAGTTGTTTTCAAGATATGCTTTTGAAATCAACGGGTTGTCTTCGTCGCCCGGTGTGGCAAGAACCACGACGGCGCAAACCGCAATAATTGCAAATCCGGCCGAAAGACCTGTTAAAAACTGTTTTTTCATATAACATTCCTCCGCATTAATAATCGCTTAAACCGAAGCTTACTTCAATGGCACCATCAACCATACCCATAAGCTCGTCGTCAAGCTTGCCGATTCTTTCTCTGAGCCGTCTTTTATCTATTGTGCGGATTTGTTCAAGAAGAATAACACTGTCCTTGTTAAGACCGTAGTCCTCTGCGCTTATTTCAATGTGTGTTGGCAACTTTGCTTTGTTAATCCTTGAAGTAATAGCGGCAGCTATTATCGTTGGACTGTATTTGTTTCCCACATCGTTCTGCACAACAAGAACAGGACGCACACCTCCCTGTTCAGACCCGATAACCGGGCTTAAATCCGCATAATAAATATCGCCTCTTTTAATAATCACTTATGCTCACACTCCGCAAGTTTTTCCTCATACCGATACAGCAGTTCGCTGTCGGCGTCAAAACATAACTCGGCTATATCGGAATTTATTTCCGACATTTCCATATATCCCCGTTTAAGCCTATCAAGCATACAGGCTTTTTCTCTGTCGGATACATAAGCTTTCATAGCTTCACGTATCAGCTTGCTTCTTGTAATATTTTCCTCTTTTGCAAGATTGTCAAGCTCTTTCAAGAGGGAGTCGGGAAGAGTAAGCAATATTTTTTTTTGCTGTGGCAAGCGTCACGCCCCCTTTAACCATTACCGTTTGGATACACATCCGATTTTTAAAATCCGATAGTATTGTATAATACCATTATACAACATTTCTATGTAAAAATCAAATGCAATTTAAACCAATCCGCTTGTAACGTCAACAACGCCTCCGCCGCAAAGATAAAATCTCGGCACCCTTTTACCGACAAGACACACAATTTCATATCCTATCGTACCGACGGCATGAGCCGCATAATCGGCGGTTATGCGTTTTCCGGCTTGCTCGCCGATTATTGTTACTTCATCTCCGACATTTATATTATTGACGGAAGTTACGTCAATCATACATTGGTCCATACAAATTCTTCCGACAATATCAGCATATTCTCCGCCGGCAATTACCGGAATTTTTCCGGAAAATGTACGCAGAAACCCATCTGCATACCCAATTGGTATCGTGGCGATTTTCATTTTTTTATCGGCTGTGAAAGCCGCTCCGTAACTGATTTTATCTTCTTTATCAATATAATGTATATGAGAGATGTTGGTTTTTATGCTCATTACCGGTTTTAAATTTAAAATATCGATATTCACACATTCCGAAGGCATGAGCCCGTAATTTATAATTCCGGGGCGAACCATATCAAGGTGCATATCCTTATGTTTTATCGTTGCCGCACTGTTGCATACGTGTTTAAGCGGAATATGGACGTTAATGCGTTCAAGTTCGTTCACAACGTGCATGAACCGGTCAAACTGCATATAAGTATAGTCGTCATCAGACATATCGGCACAGGAAAAATGAGTAAATATGCCTTCAATTTCAATGCCGTCGAGTTTTGATATTTCGGCAATTTCAGATATTGTTTCGGGAGAGACGGTGTCAAAGCCTATGCGGTGCATACCTGTATCGAGTTTTATGTGAATTTTATGTTTTTTCCCCTGTTTAAGTGCCATTTCCGACAATACAGCCGCGTCATCGTAAGAAAACACAGCCGGAATTATATCGTATTCGATAAGTGCGGCATAATCCGCACGCGGAGTATACCCCAACAGCTGTATCGGCAGGGTTATTCCGTGTTTACGAAGTTGAACCGCTTCGTCGGTAAAGGCAACGGCAAATCTCGAAACGCCGCATTCGGTCATTATTTCGGCACATTTCACCGCACCGTGACCATAGGCATCTGCTTTCACAACAGCAAGAATCTGCACATTCTCCCCCACATAATTTTTAATATTTGTCATATTGTTTCTCAAAGCTTCAAGGTCAATTTCGGCCCATGTTCTCTTTGAAGCATTGTTCATCTTGGGTTCTTCCTTTCCTTTAGCTTACAGCAAAAAGCTTTGAATCGATTTCGGGATTTATTTTAAACGATATATATTCGATTTTCATATATATTTTTCCCTTATCGTCCGTTATCTTTAAAGAAATCGGTTTCATTTCCGAAGTGTTTATAATAAGCTCGGCACGGCGTTTATATTTGCTGACCGATTCCGTATCAACATTTAAAGTAACAAGTTTATCGTTTTTTGATGATGATTTTACCCCGGCATTTTCATCTCTGTAATATTTGTCGAAAAAACTGCTGAGATACATAAAATTCTTTTTATCGCTCAGCTTATCGAAAATTTCTTTATCGGATTTTGTCCCGTAAAATACATAAGCTTTATCGTTGTTTATAACGGTTATATTCCCATCGCATTCACTGCGGTATTTTTCCGGATAATCGTAATATTGCGTCATTTCATACACATTTTCGTTTGTGTTTGAATATGTAAACACTTTAACTCTTGCCGAGTAGCTTTGCATCGCGGAAAATGTTTCGTAAATGCTCTTTTCCGTATCTGCATGGGGCAAAGAAATTTTTTCACAGCCGCAGAGCAAAAGAATTAAAACAATACATCCGAATTTTTTCATACCTATGCCTCCAAAAAATAAAAAATTTCAAATTTTTGTCTTTTGAATAGCATTGGGAAGTGCGTTGATTAAGTCGGTGGGCAGCATTCCCTCTGTGCCGATGGTTTCACATACAGCGTCGCCGGCAAATCCGTGCAGATATACGCTAAGATACATAGCTTCGGTCAAATTTTTGCATCGTGCCGAGAGTGCACCGGCTATTCCGGCAAGAACATCTCCGCTGCCTCCGGTTGCCATTCCGGGATTGCCGGTCGTATTGATATAGCAAGTACCGTCCGGTGAGGCGGTTACGGTTGATGCCCCTTTCAAAGCAACCACCGTACCGGTTTCTAATGCCGCATTTCTTGCGTATTCGATGCGATTGTTCTGTGTTTTGTAAACCGAAGTTCCGAACAGTCGTGCAAATTCACCGGGATGCGGAGTTATTGCCGCGTTTTTATATTTTTTTAATATATTTATATTCCCGAAAACAGAATTTATTCCATCTGCATCAATTATTACGGGTTTGTCTATATCCGAAAGATAATCAAGAATCTTTAAAACTTCATCGGAAGCCGAAAGCCCCGGACCTATCACAATGCTGTCGGCAGACATGATTTCTTTTTCATATTGAATAAATGCGTCATATGATATGTAGTCGGTACATTCAAGCGGAAGTACAACAGCCTCGCTAATGCTCGACTGAACCACGGCACACAAGTTTTTCGGCAGCATGAGAGAAACAAGTCCGCAGCCTGTTCGCAGTGCGGCAAGGGTACACATTTTTGCGGCACCCAAATATTTGACACAGCCCGAAATTATAAGAACTTTTCCGCGCGAGCCTTTGTTATCATCGGGTTTCGATTCCGGTAACCCACCGTTTACTGATGTTACTTCAAAAATACCCGAAGTTTCAAACGGAACAGAAATGGGAAGTACACGAATTTCACCGGCAAGCTGTTTACCGGGATATTGCGTAAGTCCGCATTTTTTGTATCCGAAAGTGAGGGTGAGATCGGCGTTGACGACTTCCCCCTCTGCCGCACCGGTATCGGCACACACCCCGGATGGTATATCAAGAGATATGATATATGCTCCGCTTTGGTTGATTTTATCAATATACGGTTCGTTTGCGGCACCTTTTATACCAATACCGAATATCGCATCGATAACAATATCGGAATGTATCTCTTTTGTAAATTCAATACCGAAACTTTCGGCAAGCTTCAAATTAAGCTGAGCCGAATCTGTTTTTAAGGTGTCATCCGTAAGACATATTTTCACATCAAATCCCATGCAGTGAAGGATACGCGCAAGTGCAAGCCCATCACCGCCGTTGTTACCTTTTCCGCATACCGCGGTCACGGTTTTTGTGCTGTTAAAATCTTTTTTTATCTCACAGGCGGCGGCATATGCCGCTTCTTCCATAAGCACTTCGCCGGAGATACCTTTTTCAAATGCACGTTGTTCAAGTTTACGCATCTGTGCCGCAGATACAAGATTATTCATTTAAGTTTATCCCTTTCATGCACTGCGGACGGAATTTTGCAAATATTTTAAGCATTTTTTCAGAGGGATTGAAAATTATTTTTATATTATCCTCTGTTATAAGCATATATGTGTCCGCGGCGTTTTTATCGTTTTTTGAAACGTCCAAAACCTGTTTGTAAGATGAATTATCCGGACGGAGCGGTTCAATGCTGCGTATGTTTTTTGGTTTGATTGTTATAATTCTTTTTCTTTTGCGGCGCTGCATAATTTTATCTATGTCCATCTCGCCGTTTGTTACGATATATTCGTATTCAATGCTCAGTTTGCCGAGCAGAATATATGCACCCCACAAAGCACCGCAGGCAAACAGAAACAATATCTGCATAAGCCCCGTGAGAAGCCCTATGTAGCACAATATAAGAAACACAAGCAAAGCACCCACAACAATAATTGCCGAAAGGACAATGTCTTTCGCATCTTTTTTTCTTTTTACAATGTTTTCGGTAAAGTAATCAAGCATAAATTACAACTCCTGTTTAATAAATTTTCAATATCATATTTATATTATAACATATTTTTTTTATATAAACAATACCTTTTTTGATTTTTTTGACATAAATTTTAAAACAGAATTTAATGCTAAAAAACAAATTTATGTCGGAATGTAACACATCTATTGTAAACCTACAAATTTTTTGGGGTCACATCAAAATACGCTTGACAACCTGTCCTTTTTATGATAGAATTAAAATGCAAAATTCAAAAAAGAGGTTGCCAATGAATATACGTGACATGACAAAAATTTCATTTTTCACTGCCGTTACCGTAATATGTGCACAAATTTCCGCAAGTATCGGTGCCATCCCTTTCACAATGCAAACTTTTGCGTTTTTTCTGAGTTCCGCTGTTCTGGGCTTTAAAAACGGTGTTTTAAGCGTGTTGATTTATATGTTGCTCGGCATTCTCGGTCTTCCCGTTTTTTCTGGGTTCAACAGCGGTATAGGTGTGATTTGCGGTCCGACCGGAGGATTTATATGGGGATTTCTGTTTTCTGCCGCCGTCATTGGGTTCTTTACCGAACGTTTCAAAAAATCCACCGTCGCCTCAGTGTTTTCGATGGTTTTTGGGTTGATGATATGCTATATTATCGGCTGTTTGCAATATATGCTGTTATATACAAAAAACTTTTCCGGATTTAAAACCGCCGTTACGATATGCGTACTGCCGTTTATTCCGTTTGATGCCGTAAAAATTATTCTTGCCGCGGTGATAAGCCGAAAGATTAAAAATATAACCGAATTAAAGCATTCTTCTTGAAACTTTCAAAAATCCTTTGATTCGGCTATTATTTTTATACATTTTATTACTTAGTTTTGCGGATATGTATTAACTTGCTGTATAACACGGCTATAACCGCCGTTGCGGCGAAAACAGCCACAGGTGCAACATATGAGTAAACCGTTCCGAACGGCAACACTTTTGCGGCAATATTAAAGACAGTCCTAACCATTATGTGCAAAATATAAATTAACGAAGAATATTTTCGGCCTATAACCGCAAATATGTTTTTGTCATTTATATTTTTAAATAAATTTAAAAACAGGATAAAGAGCATACATGCAAGAAAAGTGGTGGTAATATAGTGGTCTCTTTCCGAATTTATCCCAAGCGAAACGATGATATGATTTTCTGCCACACACAGCACCGCAAATATAACGGTACCTAAAATCAGCAAAGATTTTCGGCAAAAAACACTTTCTTTATTGTGATGCACATAAGCATATCTTATGGCATTTCCGAGCATAAAATACGGAATACCGACACAAAGAAAATTTCTTACATATACAACACCAAAACTCTTTCCGAATATTGCAACGGAATATTTCCCGAAAATCAGGTCGGCGCAAAGCAAAACCGGAGTAAGGTAATATAAAACTTTGAATTTACCGGATTTTCTCATTATATATGCAACAACAAGAACATATAATATTGCGTTCAAATACCAAAGATGCCCCGCAAACGGAGAAACATTGCACAAAAAAATTTCAACCGCATTTTTTGAAAACATATTGAATATATTTACTATATGCGCAAAAGAATTTACATCTCCGCTTAATATATACACAACCGTTCCAATCATCAAATTCCATATAAAATAAGCAAGATTTGAAAACACAATTAACTTCAGAATTTTTACAATTTGCCGTTTTTCATCATTACGTTCAACCGTATCGGAATAAAAGAAACCCGTAATCATAAAGAAAATAGGAACCGCTGTTCTCGATAACGTGATAATAATCGACCCTGCCGGATTCGGCAAAGGAACATGCAGACACACTACCATGAAAGCGCAAAGGCACTTTAAAATGTCAATATTGGTAAATCTGCTTATTTTTACATCAGATGACATGATATTCTTCCTTTTGTTTTTTATTTTGTTTTTCAGCCGCCCTGCCTTGTTACCTCAGACAGCATATTGAACCGCTGATATTTCGGCATATATCGAAAATCGCATATGCGATTTCAATATGAATCGGTTTTGGTATATATATTATATACTATTACCACATAAAATGTCAAGAGTTTTTCCCATATTTATATTCACTCGGAGTAAGCCCGACCGATTTTTTGAAATATCGGCAGAAATAATATATATTGTATTGCCGATATTCCGTAAAAATTTAAAAAGATTCGTTCAAAATGCCGCCGACAATCTTATCAAAGAGCTTCACCGGGGTTAAAACAATCCGCAGATGCAACGTTGCACCCGCGGATTTATACATTCTATTCCTCTTTGTTTAATTTTTGTCTTTTTATGACTTTAAGTCTTGTAAATTCTTCACGTTCCTTTTCGTCAAGAACATTTATGATATTGCTTATCACTGCCGTATATTTGGGAATTATGATATTTTTCAGTGCATTTGCGCGTTTCTGTGTTTTGCGTATATTGACCGCAAGCCTATATACGGCGGTTTCAACCTCTGCAAGTTTCAATGTGAGCCGTCTTACTTTTTCAAAATATTCATATGCTTCATCAAGTGCTATCACAGAACTCATAAATCCGTATGACGGGTGAAGCTCGTGTTCGCTGTAGCTAACTTCGGGGATTTCAACACCCATAACACTTCTGAATCTGACAGATATACTGTTATCTATCGGTATCGCTTCCGCTATATCTTTAACCATGCTTATGCCCTCGGTTATATTTGCATTCTGCAATGCGGCATATGCATTTTTAAAAGTTGAGTCTATCTGCGACTGAATTTCTTCCGCTTCGCTTATAAGCCGCATCATTTCGTTTATAAGAATGGTGCGTTTTTTGTCCATGAGTTCATATCCCTGTTTTGAAAGCTTAAGCGAATTTTTCATCATCATAAGGTTTCCTTTTGTCGCAAAAACGGTTTCTGCCAATCAAGCCGCCTCCCCCGGTTTATAAATTACTTTATTCATTCGTTTCGGAATTTTCATCCGCTATACTCAGATTGTAATATTTATCAAGATATTTTGCTTCCACCCTGTCAAGTTCGGTTCTCGGAAGCATGGATAAAAGTTCCCATGCCAAATCAAGTGTTTGAGCAATTGTTCGGTTCTCGTATTTATCCTGTTTCAAAAAACGGCTTTCAAAAGCTTTGCCGAACCTGATATAAGACTTATCGGTATCTGAAAGTTCGTCTTCACCTATTACGGACGCAAGTGCCTTTGCTTCGGCAACCCTTGCATATGCCGCAAACAGCTGATTCGACACAGCCGGGTGGTCTTCTCTTGTAAAGCCCTCGCCTATACCGTCTTTCATAAGTCTTGAAAGTGACGGCAGAACATTTATCGGCGGATATATACCGTTAAGCTGCAATTCACGTTCCAGCACAATTTGACCTTCGGTTATATAACCTGTTAAATCGGGAATCGGATGTGTTATATCATTATTGGGCATGGTCAGTATGGGTATTTGCGTTACCGAACCTTTTTTGCCTTTTATCATGCCGGCACGCTCATAAAGCGTTGCCAAATCACTGTACAAATATCCCGGATAACCTTTTCGTGACGGAATTTCACCCTTTGAAGAAGATACTTCACGCACCGCTTCGGCATATGATGTCATATCCGTTAAAATTACAAGCACTTGCATATCGTGTTCAAACGCAAGATATTCCGCCGCCGTGAGTGCGCATCTCGGTGTAACTATTCTTTCAACAACCGGGTCGTTTGAAAGGTTGAGGAACATAACAACCCTTTCGAGTGCGCCGCTTTCTTCAAAACTCTTTTTAAAGAAATTGGCAACGTCGTGCTTTACGCCCATTGCGGCAAATACAATCGCAAATTCTTCATCACCGTACGTTTTTGCCTGTCTCGCAATCTGCACGGCAAGCTGGTCATGTGTAAGTCCGCTGCCCGAAAAGATAGGCAGTTTCTGCCCTCTTATAAGAGTTGTGAGTGCATCTATAGACGATATACCCGTTTGTATAAAGTTCTGCGGATATTCTCTTGATACGGGATTGATAGGGCTTCCGTTAATGTCAAGTCTTTTTTCGGGATAAATATCACCCAGTCCATCTATCGGACGACCGGCACCGTCAAAAATTCTTCCGAGCATCTCTTTTGACGCCGGTATGTGAAGTGTATGCCCCGTAAACTTTGATGTTGCGTTTACTCTTGACATTCCGCTGCTTCCCTCAAAAACCTGTACCACGGCAACATCACCCTTAAGCGTTATTACCTGACCGGTTCTTTTTTCGCCGTTATCCAAAAATATATCCACAATTTCTTCGTTGGCGGCTCCGCGAACACCTTCGATTGCCACAAGCGGACCGTTTATGTCGCTAAGCCCCATATATTCTATTGCCATATTTTCGCCTCTATTCGTATTCTTTCATCAACTTAAGATACATTTCGTCAATTTCACGCATATATCCGTTGAGTTTATCGGTTTCACTGTTTTTAACATCATATTTAATATTTATAAGTTTTTCAAACATTCCGAATTTCTTTATTCTTGACAGCGGAATATTTTTTGCGGTCAGTGTTCTGCATTTATCGTAAAGATACAGAATAACTTCCATCATCTTATACTGTTTTTCAAGCGGAACGCACGTATCCTCCGCATGAAATGCATTCTGCTGTAAATATCCGACACGTATAACCTTTGCAATTTCAATATCAAGTCTTTGGCTGTCGGGCAAAACATCACTGCCTATCAGCTTAACGATTTCCATAAGTTTGCTTTCTTCCTGCAATATGGAAATAAAGCGTTCTCTGTATTGCATAAATTTCTCACCGACATTTTCATCGTACCAGCGTTCAAGTTCGTCCTGATATTCGCTGTAACTGTCTATCCAGTTTATTGCCGGATAGTGTCTGGAATATGCCAAACTTTTATCAAGTGCCCAGAAACATCTTATGAATCTTTTTGTATTTTGAGTTACGGGTTCGGAAAAATCACCGCCCTGCGGAGATACCGCACCTATAATGGAAACCGACCCCTGTGTTCCGTTGAAGTTATCAACAAAACCGGCACGTTCATAGAACTCCGAAAGTCTTGACGGCAAATATGCCGGAAAACCTTCTTCCGCCGGCATTTCTTCAAGACGACCCGAAATTTCGCGAAGTGCTTCTGCCCAACGCGACGTGGAATCTGCCATAATAGCGACATGATAACCCATATCACGATAATATTCCGCTATTGTAATACCCGTATAAATGGATGCCTCACGTGCCGCAACCGGCATATTTGATGTATTTGCTATAAGTATTGTTCTGTCCATGAGCGGACGTTTTGTGCGTGGGTCAATAAGCCCCTGAAATTCTTCAAGAACCTGTGTCATTTCGTTTCCGCGTTCCCCACATCCGATATATACTATCAAATCCGCATCCGCAAATTTTGCCAACTGATGCTGTGTCATTGTTTTTCCCGTACCGAATCCGCCCGGTATTGCCGCTGTTCCGCCTTTTGCTATCGGGAACATTGTATCTATAACACGCTGACCCGTTACAAGCAATTTTTCTATCGGACGTCTGTATAAATACGGACGTGCGCTTCTTATCGGCCATTTCTGCATCATTGGTATCTCAACAACACCTTTTTCGGTTTCGATACGCACAAGATTTTCCGTTATGTTATATTCTCCGTCGGCTGCTGCCGCCAGCACCGTTCCCGATATATCAGGCGGAACCATTACCTTATGAAGAATTGCCGGTGTTTCTTCAACCGTGGCTATAACACTGCCGCCGCTCACCTTATCACCGCATTTCGCAAGAACTTTTGTTTTCCATTTTTTCTCCGTATCAAGCGAACTTACATCAATTCCTCTTTTGATGAAACCATCTCCGCATATGTTTTCGATAACATTAAGCGGACGCTGTATTCCGTCAAATATACTGCCGATTATACCCGGTGCCAACGTTACCGAAAGCTGGCTTCCCGTTCCGACAACCGGTTCGCCCGGTTTTATACCCGCCGTGGGTTCGTATACCTGTATTGTGGTTTCTTTCTGCGATATTCCTATAACTTCACCGATTAACGCATCGTCCCCGACTTTCACCATTTCCATCATTTTAAATTCGTTTACGTCGCGCACACTCACAACCGGTCCGTTTATTCCGTAAATTTTACCTTCTGCCACTGTATTCCACCTCACCGCGTTTTTTAAATAAATAAACCGGATTTTTCAAAAAACTCCGTTTTATTTTCATTAAGCTTTTCGGCAAGAGAATTGTCGCATATCATATTCCCCGTCATACATTTAACTCTTGCACCGCCTATGATTTTATTTTCAGTCACTTCAATTTTTGCACCCGTTGCTTTTTCAAGTTTTTCCGACATAAATTCATCCGCTTTATCGATATATGCCGTAACATCACCGCCGCCGAGTGCGTTTTTTGCATCGGTTACGGTTTTAACCATAAACTGTT
Organism: uncultured Oscillospiraceae bacterium; assembly: GCA_964418245.1. Taxonomy (GTDB): domain Bacteria; phylum Bacillota; class Clostridia; order RUG12999; family RUG12999; genus CAKVOK01. Next base: position 37,272 of record CAYQKW010000001.1, on the reverse strand, counting down.
CATATTCGGGCGTTTTTCGATATTCCTCAAGGCGTTTATCAAGCTGTGAATATATTTTGTTCAGAATTTCATCACGATATTTCAAAAGTTCTTTCTTTTTTTCTGCCGCAAATCTCGATTCTTTTTCGTGACGTTCTTTTATAATTGCGTTTTTTTCACGTTGGATAACTCCGTAAGCCCTTTGCAAAGCCTCGTCTTTTACCGAATTTTCGAGTACCGTTTTATATTCTTCAAGTTCCTTGTCGTACAGTTCTTTTTTTTCTTCTATATCTTTCATTATCAGATTTTTAAAGTTACCGAGTTTTTTCTCGGTTTGAATATCTGCCATTTCACGTGCCCCCGTTATTTTACTTTTACACCGATTGCTTCACCGACATATGACGTTATGGAATCCGGTGTGCGCCCCGTTCCGTGTCTGTCGGGTATTTCTATCACTATGGGAAGTCTGCGGCTTATCTTCAGTTTTCCGACCTGTTCGCCGAAAGTTTTTGCAAGTTTTTCCGTTATAAGCAAAATTCCTATTTCACTGTCTGCAAGAACTTTGTCGAGTGCCGCATTGAACTCCTCTTTTTCGTGAACGACAACACCGTCTGCACCCGCAAGCCGCATACCGGTTTCGGTATCCACATTGTCGCTGATTACAAACATTTTCATATCAAATGCCTCTTTTATGCAACGTTGTTAAGAATAAGAACCGCAACAAGCACACCATACAGTGCGATACCTTCGGCAAGTGCAACGAATATAAGTGCTTTACCGAATATGCCCTCGTTTTCGCTTAACGCACCGAGTGCCGCCGAAGCCGCCGCTCCGACAGCAATACCGGCACCGATTGTTGCACCGGCCGTTGCAAGACCGGCACTTAAAAATGCCATACCGTTTGATGCCGGCGAAACAGCCGCCGCGGCAAGGGCTTTGCCGCCCATGCAAACCGTCATTATAACAAGGCTTGCAAAAAACATACCTATATTGCTGAACATTGTAACTTTTTTGCTTTTCAATCCTTTTTCGCTTTTAAGATAAGCAAAGAAAGGCACTGCCGTTGTGAGTATAAGTAAAATTGTTGTTAATAATATCATGATTTATTCCTCCAAAAAATTAATTTTTATCTTTTCCGACCGCGGTAAATTCTCTGCCGCTGCCGGTGTAAAATCTGCTGAACATTTCAAAAAATTCAAGTCTTAATGTCTGAATGCCGACAAGCAGTGCTTCAAGACACATAACAAATATATTGCCAATCACAAATATGATGTTTCCGGAAAATCCGCCCACCATTCCCATGAGCGAACGCACAACCAACATCATACCCGCGTGAACAAGTGCAAACGCACCTATTCTTATAAACGATACCGTATTTGTTACATAACTGAGCAATACTTCAAACATTTCAAAAAAGCTTTCCGTAACAAACTCTCCGGCACTGCCTTCTATGGGTTTTTGTTTCTTAAGTATATTTGAAAGCGGTTCTTTTAAGAATATCACTATAAGCGGAACAGCAAACAGGAATATTCCGACAACTTTGTTTATTGACGCACCGTTTAACATTACCGCACACGCAACGGCTATAACCGCAACATAAAACACAATTCCGGCAACACCGTTTTTACTGAAGAAGAACTCTCCCCAATCTCGGTTTCTGAAAGCATTTATAAGGTTCATACACATTGCCGCAACGATGAGCATTACTCCGACACCTATTGCAGAAATAAGTATTGTAACGGTTTCTTCCGATGGGTTTATCCATATCGGGAAAATCCCGTTTTCGAGTTCTATGCCGAATACGCTGCCATACAGTGCTCCGAATATTGTTGCCGATATGCCGACCGTACCCATTATGGCACCCAAATCCATTTTCTTTCTTGCATATAAAATCCAACCGACTATTGAAATTATGATTCCCTGACCCATATCGCCGAACATCATACCGAACAATATAAAATATGTTATTGCCATCATCGGCGTCGGGTCAATTTCGTTATACTTCGGCATTGAATAAAGCTTGACAAAAAACTCAAACGGCTTTATTATCTTTGGATTTGAAAGCAACGTCGGTGCGTTTTTATCATTAACATCGTCGGCTATCTCCGACATCACCGTATTACCGAATTTCAAGTTCACGCTTTCCGCAATATCGGCGGCTTCCTTTTCGGTTGTCCAGCCCGACATATAAAAGTTTTCCGAAGTTCTGACCGAAAGCGTGCGTATTTTAAACAGTTCGTATTTGCGTTTGTAAAAACCGTATACCGATAAAATCCGATGTTCATTGGTTTTCAAAAATTCCGCCATTCGGTTTTTCAGCTCTGTCTTTTTCTTTTCAAGCTCTGTGTTTTCTTCTCTTATTTTTTCTGCCGCAACCGACGGTATGTCACAAGCCTTTTCCGATATTCGTATACGCTCGAAATTGAGTGATGCAAACACATTATCAACGTTTTCCGCCGCAAGCCGCGGAGTTACATAAATTCCGTATACATATCTTCCGTCTTCTCTGCCTTTTACGAACAGTGCGTCCAACTCCGAAAGATATGTGTTAAGCTTGTCGTATGCATCTCTCGACAACCTGCCGAACCGTACTTTCATAAATTCAAGATTGAATATATCTTCAAGCCTTTCGGAAATATCACCCATCAGCAGTAACTGCTCGCGCAATACGGCATTGTCATCAAAATCCTGCTCTGTTTTTGCGATTTCATCTTTAAGCTTCAAAAATTCTGTTTTAACCGTTTCGACATAATCCGTAAACTTAATATCTTCTATATTATCCGGATTATCTATTTCATGCGGTTTTATCTCAAGAATATCACACAATTCACCACATTGCCGATATTTTTCCTCATACGGATTATTGTCGCTGAAAGTATAAACTCCGCGACGTTTTCCCGCCGTTTCGGTAATATCTTCAATATGAATATTTTTGTCCATGATACATTCGTCAAGCACAGTTTCAAACATATCTACCGGCCCTATAATGTTAATCATGCTCATTTTTTTTACAGCCATTTACATCACCACATATTCAAGAATTTTTTCACTCGGCAATCCGTAGCGTATTCCCTCTGCAACCGAGCAAATATTTTCGAGTTCGAGTTCCTCTTTGTATAAATAAAGCATTACGCTTGCAACATTGTACGGATTTTTTTTAACCTGTTCTCCGATTATTTTTATTATTGTTTTCCGCATTATTTTTTCAAGCAGTGCCGCATTGTCGAAATTGAAATATGCGGCATATTTCGACTTTGAAAGAGTTTCTTTAAGCTCTTCGACCGAACCGGTTTCAACCAGCTTTTTTACTTTTGCCGGGGTGAGCCTGTTGTGTACCGGAAGCAGCAGTGCATATATATATTCCGGCGGAAGTTTGTAGTATCTTTTGCATCGATATATCCACAAAACATTGAATATATCTGCTTCGTCGCCCACAAGTTCCGCAATTTTGTTTTCTTTTTTCTCACAATAACATTTTTTTGCCGTTTCCCAAAGATTTTTAAAGTAATATATGTCAAGACCTGTTTCTATTTCAAATATATCAACAGATTTTTCGCGCCGCATAAGTGCCGCAATAACCTTATTGTATTTACTCTTTTCCGTGATACTCAACACATCGTTCAAATCGGACGCTTCTGCAAGTTTTTTTACGTCAAAATCAAAAACGGCACCGATGTCTTGAGGTATATCGTATAAAAAACCGTTTCCGGAAATGTTTTCTTCAATACAGTTTCTTATAACTTTTTTTAATATATCTATTTCGTATTTGCTCATTGCCGCCGATATGAACTTTCGGTCGTTTTTGTTGAGATAACGGCTTATACGCATATAATTGTCCATATATCCGTACCGCAGTTTTTGTTCAAGAACATCTCTGTGTACCTCGTCGGCCGCCATATTAATCTCATGACCGTAAAGCGTTCTGGTTTGCAGCATTTTAACCGCATCCGACACACGTTCAAATTTCGACATTGTTTCAAAATCTTTGTATGACAGCAGTTTTCCGCCGAGCGCATGAAGTTTTGTTACTATCGCGCTGTATTTCAACAAACCGTTATACATTCAAACACCTCTTTTTTCAATAGGGATCGCAGCCCCGTCATTCAACATTAGCAACGGACTGCAAGTGTTGAACCGACAGAATTGCCCGTAAAATCGAGCGGAACATTTTGCTTTCGGTTATTCAAACAGTGAATCAAACAATTCGTCCTCCCATTTTTTGTGACAATTTTCATAAAGCTCGTTTAACCGTTTTTTTGCCGCCTCGGTACTTTTTTCTGTTTCGGCGGTTTTTTCGTTCAATATTTCTTCTTCTCTTTGCCTTATTTCGGCAATTTTTTTGTCTGTCTGTTCATACAATTCTTTTTTTGCCGCTTCCGCTTTTTTCTCAATTTCGGATTTTTTCTTCAATTTTTCATCATCTGCGGCTTTTGACGCAATCTGCGCTTCTTTTTCAAGCCTGATTACCTTTTCAATAAGATTTTCCATTATACTTCATAGCCTTTCCGCTGATATAATACTAATTTTTAAGACTGTTTACGGGAGCCGGTATTCTTCCGCCCCTTGCAACAAATTCTTCACTGCCGAAATTATTGACCCTCATCACAGGTCCGCTTCCGAGCAATCCGCCGAAATCAACAACATCTCCAACTTTTTTGCCCGGAGCCGGTATTATTCTTACCGCCGTTGTTTTTGTGTTAATCATACCTATTGCGGCTTCGTCCGCTATTATCGCGGATATGGTACTTGCCGATGTATCCCCCGGAACAACTATCATATCAAGCCCCACGGAACATACGCAAGTCATGGCTTCAAGCTTTTCAAGCGTGAGTGCGCCGCACATTGCCGCGTCTATCATTCCGGCATCTTCGCTGACCGGTATGAATGCCCCGGAAAGTCCGCCGACATACGAACTTGCCATAACTCCGCCTTTTTTCACGGCATCGTTAAGCAATGCAAGTGCCGCCGTCGTGCCATGTGTACCGCATTTTTCCAAACCCATTTCCTCAAGTATATGTGCCACACTGTCGCCTATTGCCGGTGTCGGAGCAAGTGACAAATCAACAATTCCGAACGGCACACCAAGCCTTTTCGACGCCTCGGACGCAACAAGCTGACCCATTCTGGTTATTTTAAACGCTGTTTTCTTTATTTTTTCCGCAACCTGACCGAAATCCGCATTTTTCCCGAGTTTTTTGAGTGCGCTGTGCACCACTCCGGGACCGCTTACACCAACGTTTATTACGCATTCCGGTTCGCCGGCACCCAAAAACGCACCTGCCATAAACGGGTTGTCTTCAACCGCATTGCAAAATACAACAAGTTTTGCACACGCCATCGCACCGTTATCCTTTGTCATTTCGGCACATTCTTTAACAATTTCACCCATTTTGCGCACTGCATCCATGTTTATTCCGGCACGTGTCGACCCAATATTCACCGACGAACACAATTTTGTCGTTTCGGCAAGTGCCTGCGGTATTGAATTTATAAGACGAATATCACTGTTTGAATATCCTTTCTGAACAAGTGCACTGTAGCCGCCGATAAAGTTCACACCGACATTGTTTGCCGCACGTTCAAGTGCCGATGCAACCTTTACCGGATCCCCGTCTGACGGTGCTGTCACCTGAGAAATCGGCGTAACGCTTATGCGTTTGTTTATTATCGGTATTCCGTATTCTTTTTCTATTGCTTCGCCGGTTTTTACCAAATCTTTGGCTTTTTCGGTTATTTTATCATATACCTTTTCGGCAACTCTGTTCATATCCTCGCCGGCACAATCCGCAAGCGATATTCCCATTGTTATTGTTCTTATATCAAGGTGTTCATCGGAAATCATATGTATGGTTTCCATTATTTCACGGCTGTTTATCATATCATTATCCTTTCGTGCAATCAAATGAAGGCGTTGACATTTTTGTTATATTCTGTGCATTGACTTAAATATTTTATCATGCTGAATTTTTATCTCTACACCTATTTCATCCCCCGCTTTTGCAAGGTCATCCGAAATTACGGAAATATCTTTTTCGGCTTTGTTTAAATCCACAAGCATAACCATTGTGAATATATCGTCCATAATGGTTTGTGAAATATCAAGTATATTTATTTTATTGTCGGCAAGGTATCCGCTTACCTTTGCGATTATTCCCATTGTATCTCGTCCTATAACCGTAAGAACTGCTTTCATGCTGATTCTCCTGTTCTGTTTTATTTATAATACAATATTCTACTACTTTTATATATTAAAATCCATAGCTTTTTTATATAAAAATCACAAGTAAAACACTGCACATTTATGCAACATTGATAAATTCCGCGCATAATGTTAAGAAGCCGCAAAGTTTTTTCCTTTGCGGCATTATTATATTCTGTGTTTTCCGCGTTACGGCACAAATACTTATACTTCCAACTTATCGCCGAGTTTCACAGAGGGATATGCATTGAGCCGAAGTGATGCAAAACGTTCTTTTTTATATTCGTAATATGCCGCACAGCTTATCATTGCCGCGTTGTCAGTACAGAGAACCGGCGGCGGAAACAATGTTGTTATGCCGCATTTTTCAGCTTCGTTCTTCAGTTTTTTCCGTAAATATCCGTTTGATGCGACTCCTCCAGCAAGGCAAACCGCAGACGCATTTTTTATTTTAACAGCTTTCATAAGGTTTTCCACAAGAATGTCTGTTGCCGCTTCTTGAAAACTTGCCGCAACATCGCAAATATTCACATTTTCACCTTTTTGCTCCGCTTTATGCATATAATTCAGCACAGCTGTTTTAACGCCGCTGAAGCTGAAATCAAGGCTGTTTTCAAAATGCACTCTCGGAAATTTTATAGCATCTTTGTTGCCGTTTTCGGCACACTTTTCCACTTTCGGCCCTCCCGGATAACCAAGTCCAATAACACGCGCCACCTTGTCAAAGGCTTCTCCCGCCGCATCGTCGCGTGTTCTGCCGAGTATTTCAAAGCTGTTGTAATCATTCACATAAATTATATGACTGTGACCTCCCGATGCCACAAGGCAGACAAACGGCGGTTCAAGGTCTTTGTGAGCAATAAAATTTGCACATATATGTCCCTCGATATGGTGTACGGGAACAAGCGGCACTCCAAGAGAATATGCAAGCCCCTTCGCATATGACACACCAACAAGCAACGCACCCACAAGCCCCGGTCCGGCGGTGACAGCAACGGCATCAATTTCTTCAAGTGATACGCCGCTTTCTTTAATACATTGATCCACAACCTCGTCAATTGCTTCAATATGCTTTCTTGATGCAATCTCCGGCACAACGCCGCCATATTGCGTATGTATTGCAATCTGCGTCGAAATTATGTTCGATAAAATTTCTCTTCCGCCTTTCGATATTGCCGCGGATGTTTCGTCGCACGAACTTTCTATTGCTAATATTAACGGTTCTTCTTTAATCATTTTCCCACACAAAACTCCTTAAATATTGTATCTACGATTTCTTCGGACACACTCATGCCCGTAATTTCGCCCAAAGCGGACACAGCCGATTCAACATCAACCGTAAGCAAATCCGCCGGCATTCCGCTTTTGAAAGCATCATATGCCGTATGCAGACATCCGCTCGCACGTGTCAGCGCGTCGGCATGGCGTATATTTGTGATTGTCACCTCTGACACGGCTTTTCCGGTTTCAAACATATTCGATATTGCGGATTTAATATTCTCCAATCCTTTGCCGCAAAGAGCGGATATGTATATAACCGGCACTCTGATGAGCTTTTTATATTCTTCGGCATATTCTTCGGATATATCCGTCTTGTTAAGCAGCATTATAACATTTTTATCTTTTATGAAACCGACAATTTCGGTATCGTAACTATCGGGCGGCATACTTGCATCCGCAACATAAAGTATCAAATCCGCATTTTCGGCAGATGTTCTTGCACGGTCAACGCCGATTTTTTCAACTTCGTCTTCTGTATTCCTTATTCCGGCGGTATCAGTAAGTTTCACGCATATGCCCCCGATGTTTATATATTCTTCAACAATATCACGCGTTGTACCCGGAATATTTGTTACGATTGCTTTTTGTTCCCCGGACAAAGCATTGAGTACCGAGGATTTTCCTGCATTCGGTCTGCCGATGAGCGACACGGATATTCCGTCACGGATATATTTACCGTTTTTGGCAGTTTCAAGAAGTTTATCGGTTTGTTCGATAACAACGGATAACGTTTCCGCAATAAATTCATCGGTAAGCCCCGACACACCCTCGTCCGGAAAATCGGCTTCACTCGAAAGTGCCGCCGCAAGATAAACCGTTTTGTCACGTATTTCATTTATTTTTGCCGAAATACTTCCCGAAAGCTGATCCAACCCTTTTTCAAGCGCAAGTTCGCTTTTTGAATGAATTATATCTATTACCGCTTCACTGCGGCACAAGTCCATTTTTCCGTTTAAAAATGCACGTTTTGTAAACTCACCGGCACGTGCCTGTCTTGCACCGTTTTCAATTAATGCAAGTATAATTTTTCTGACCGCCGTCATTGAACCGTGACAGCTTATCTCAACCGAATTTTCGCCTGTGTAGCTTTTTGGAGCAAGCATAACGGTTACAACAGCCTCATCAAGAACATTTCTTTTTGTATCGCATATTTTCCCGAAATGTGCCGTATGCGTTGCCGCGTTCAACAGATTTTTTGAAAACAGTTTGTCCACAATTTCAACGGATTTTTCTCCGCTCAGGCGTATCACTGCAAGTGCGCTCGTTCCGGGCGGCGTTGCCAGCGCAACAATTGTATCTTCGGTCATTTTTTTATCTCCTTTGGTCAATTTATCATTGTTTTACGATGAGAGTATTATTCCGCACCGAAAGCAATATATTATATATTATACCTCAAACCGGCAAATAAGTCAACCGATTTCAAGCACATTTATGTGAATGTTGCAAATAAATTATTTTTTCACGTAAAAACCGCCCGTTTGCCGTGCTGTCACGATATAACCGTGATATTACTGCCGCCGGTTTTATCTTTTTTTACAACTATCTGTTTGTCTATTTTATCTTTAAGTTCACTTACATGAGAAATGATTCCCACAAGCCGGTTCCCCTCCGCAAGAGACGAAAGTGCCTTTATTGCTTGTGTTAAAGATTCATCGTCAAGCGAACCGAACCCCTCGTCCACAAACATTGTATCAAGCTTAATTCCGCCCGATGATGATTGGATTTCGTCGGACAAACCGAGCGCAAGCGAAAGCGATGCCTTGAACGATTCTCCGCCCGACAAGGTTTTTACGCTTCTTTCGCTGCCGTTATAATGGTCGATAACATCAAGCTCAAGCCCACTCCGGCTACGGTTATTTTCCGCTTCTTTTCTGCGTTTCAGCTCATACTGACCGCCGGACATAACCATCAACCTCATATTGGCGCGGTTTATAATTCTGTCAAAATAAGTCATTTGAATATATGTTTCAAGCATAATCTTTTCTTTGCCGTTCAAGTTTCCGTTTGCCGTATCAGACAGAGATTTCATCCATTTCAGTTTTTCTTCAACATCTTTTATTTCTCCGAGTTTTTCCAAAATTTTGTTACGTGCCGATTTATTGCAATATATTCGTCGGCTTACCGCTTTTAGCTTTAAATCGAGTTCTCTTTGTTTTTCTTCATATATTCTTTTATTTTCTTTTTCTTTTTCAATATCGGCATCCGCACTGCCGCCTATGCGTTTCATAATTTCTTCTTCGGCGGATTTCAGCGATGCGAGCCGATTTTCGTTTTCATTTACCGCTTCCAACGTATTATTATACATTTTTTGAATATTTTCGGCTTCTCGGTTTAAATCGGCTATTCTTTTTTCCGCATCAAATCTTGTTTCAAAAAAGAGTTTGGTTTTAAGTTCTTCGATACGTTTTTTCAAAGCCGTGTTCTCGTTTGTTTTTTCTTTAACATCATCTTTAAATTCAAGCAATTTTTCTTGTATCTCATTAAGTTCCGCGTTTCTTTGCGGCAACAATTCATCAAGCTTTTTTCTGCGGTCAATTTTATTAATAACCTCTGTTATCTTTACATTAAATTCCGCAATCAAAGAATCCGCATCCGCTATTTTCATTGCAACGGCAGACTTTATATCGTCCGGCACTGCCTCACCCAAAACCGCCGATATTTCTTTTTGAACTCGCGCTTTTTCACGTTCTGCCGCACCTTTCAGCTCCCCGGCTTTAACTCTTGCGTTGTTTGCGGCTTTGTCGGCAATGTCAAACTTTTCACGAAGACCGTCAAGTTCTTCTTTGGTCGGTACATCGCTATGTTTTCGGGCTATTTGCGGATGTATTGTCGAACCGCATACCGGGCAGGGTTTGTTTTCTTCCAAAGTTTCCGCAAGAATCCCGGCCTGTGCTTCAAGATAAATTTTTGTTCTGTCTTTCAGTTCGGCATCTGCCGCTTCGGATTTGTTATATTTTGTTATATAGTCTTGCCGGGCTTCATCATATTCCATACACAACCTTACCGCTTCGTCCAGCTCTGTATTCAAAGTTTCCAATCTTACCTTTTCTGCTTCCGGCTTTTCTTTTTCTGCTTCAAGTTTAAGTTTTTCTTCGCCGATTTTTTCAAGTGCTTTGCTTTCTGCAGCAAGTACTTCCGTTTCATCTGCAAGCAATTTGATTTTTTCCTCTGTTATTGCTATGTTTTTTAAGCCATTATCAATAAGAGTTTTGTTTTTTTCAAAAATGCTTTGCTTTTCGGCAAGTTCGTCATAATCGGGCAAAAATGCCTTTATTTCCGCCATTTTATCTGTAAGCTTCCTGACGTTGGGAAGTTGTTCTTTTTCGGCTTTGAGTTTCTCTTTCAATGCAATTCCTTTTTGAGATTCCGCGTTAAACTCATTTTTATTTTTTTCCAAATCCGCTTTTGCCGCAAAAACATCTTCAAGCTTTGCAATGCAAACGTTTATATCATTCAATCTCTTTTGTACCTTTTCTTTTTCTTCGGTAATATTTTTTTCGGCGGTTTCATCGTCCGCTATAAGCTTTTCCAAGCGTTCCGCAAGTTCTTCGGTGGTTAAATCGTCAATTTTATCATCACAAAAACTTTCTTCGTTCCACATAATACCGTCAATATATTGTTTGATACCGCTTTCGATTTCAACGTATTTTCCGCCGAGTTTCCCGGCTTCGGATTTCAGCTTTTCCTGAAGTTCATTATAGTTTTGTGTTTTAAAAAGTTTTTGGAATATTTTTTTTCGTTCATCTGTGGATGCCAACAATAATTTAAGAAAATCACCCTGTGCTATCATGGCAATTTGAGAAAATTGATTTCTGTCGATTCCGATAATTTCGACAACTGCACCGTTGACCTCTTTCAATTTTGTAATTATCCGTCCGTCGGGCAAATGCAATTCCGCATCGGCCTTTTCTTTTGTAAATCCTTCTCCCCTTGACTTTGGACGGTCATATTCCGGATTCCTTTTAATATAATAATCCTTATTTTTACATGTGAAATATAATTCCACCTCTGTCGGCGTTTCCGGCTTTGCATATTTGGAGCGAAACATTGACGTTTCCCTATTTTCTCCGCTTGCCTCGCCGAACAGAGCATATGCAATTGCATCAAATATGGTGGTTTTTCCGGCACCGGTATCGCCGGTTATAAGGTAAAGACCGTTTTGACCAAGCTTATCAAGCTCGACGGTAACTTTTCCGGCATATGGTCCGAAAGCAGACATTGTCAATTTGTTTGGTCTCATGATTTCCCCTCCCATATTTCTTCGATTACTTTTTTTATGAACTCACTTTGTTCATCGCTCATCGGGCGGTTGTTTTGTTTTTCGTAAAATCCGCAGAAATGCTCATACGGCGACTTGCTTTCCGCATTTTCCGCAATGTCAACGGAATTATTGTTTCTTGTGCGAATATTATCATAATCAAGTTTCATAAGATTGTGATAAACCGTGCGCAGTTTACCTATTGCCTCCGGAATATTCTCTTCGTCCGTAAGCGTTATGTGTACATAATCTTCACGCAAGGTTGTATTTTTATAAAAATCACGAAACATAATTTCATCATATTTACCTTTGATTTCCACCATATTTCGCATCGGCGTCAGCGGAACGGTATTCACTGAAATATGTCCTTTTTCTTTAAGTTCAACAACAGTAACACTTTTATTGTCTTTTGCCTCTGAGAATGAATATTGGAGCGGCGTTCCGGAGTATCGCACCTTTTCGGAACCGCAGTTCTGCGGACGATGAATGTGACCGAGAGCGGTATAATCAAAATCTTTAAAAACCGATACATCAACGTTATCTGTTCCGCCGACCGATATTTCTTCGGATTCCGTTCTGTCCGCACCCGTCACAAACTGGTGTGTTATCATAACGTTACGTTCCTTTGTGTTTATATTCAAATTTTCCGTCACAGTGCGCAACGCATCCGTATATGTGTTAATTTCGGTGTCTTCGTTGAATTTGCGGACATGAACAGGTTTTATAAACGGGAGCATCCAAACATTTATTTTACCGTATTCATCTTCAAGCGTCACAGGTTTCGGTTCTCCGTCATACACAGGCGACATATATATTTTGCTTGCTTTCATAAGTCTGCCGCCAAAAGCAATACGTTCAGGCGAATCGTGATTGCCGCTGATTACAAAAACGTATATGTTTCTTTTTGATAATCTCACCAAAAAATCATCAAAAAGAGCTACCGCCTCTGCCGGCGGAACAGGCTTATCATACACATCTCCGGCTATAATTACACAATCCGGCACTTCCGCGTCTATTATGTCTGTTATTTGATTTAATATATATTCCTGGTCCTCAAGCATTGAATATTCATTCACTCTTTTCCCGATGTGAAAATCGGATAAATGTATAAACTTCATTGGTTCCCTCCGTTTATTGTTATATCACACAATCTTTAAGCCTGACGTATTGATTTTATGCCGCATCACACGTCTGCCATCAAATCCGCAATTGTAATATTATCAAAAAACTCATTCACCGTATTGTGCAGGTTTTTCCACATTTTAATCGTGCGGCAAGTATCTTTTTTTTCACACACAGTCGCTCCGCATTCCAAACACGCAACCGGTGCAAGTGTTCCTTCGGTAAGAACAAGAATATCTTTCACGCAGCATTTTTCCGGCGGCTTTGAAAGTCTGTATCCGCCGCCTTTTCCGTATGCGCTCTCAACAAGATCATTTTTTTTAAGAATCGGTATAATTCGTTCGATATATTTAAGTGATATGCCCTGGCGGTCGGCAATTTCTTTGAGAGGGATATATCCTCTTTCTTCATGCTCCGCCATGTCTATCATAACTCTTAAAGCATATCTTCCGCGTGTTGAAATCATCATGTAGGGTTCTCCTTTTAAATTCGTTTATCAATCCGCAAAAAGCGGTGTTGAAAGATAGCGGTCACCCGTGTCCGGAAGAAGTACAACAATGTTTTTTCCCACGTTTTCCGGACGTTTTGCAAGTTCAACAGCCGCACTCAATGCCGCTCCCGATGAAATACCCACAAGGATACCCTCTTTTTTGCCTGTAAGCTTTCCGAATGCAAAGGCATCTTCGTTTGAAACGGCAATAATTTCGTCATATATTTTTGTGTTAAGTACCTCCGGCACAAATCCGGCACCAATGCCCTGAATTTTGTGTGCACCCGCCGTTCCTTTGGATAAAACAGGCGATGTTTCCGGTTCAACCGCAACAATTTTGATATTCGGATTTTTTGATTTCAAATACTCTCCCACTCCGGTTATTGTGCCGCCCGTGCCCACTCCGGCAACAAAAATATCAACCTCGCCGTCCGTATCTTCATAAATTTCCGGTCCGGTGGTGTCTATATGTGCTTTCGGATTTGCCGGATTGACAAATTGACCGGCAATGAAACTGTTCGGTATCTCTGCGGCAATTTCATCGGCTTTCGCTATTGCTCCCGACATCCCTTTTGCGCCGTCGCTCAATACAAGTTCTGCACCGTATGCCTTCATGATTTGCCGACGTTCAACCGACATTGTATCCGGCATAACGATTATTATTCTGTATCCTCTTGCCGCCGCAACCGATGCAAGCCCTATGCCCGTGTTACCCGATGTCGGTTCGATGATAACCGAATCGGGTTTTAATTTTCCGCTTTTTTCCGCTTCATCAAGCATTGCTTTTGCCACACGGTCTTTAACCGACCCTGCCGGATTTAAATATTCAAGTTTTGCTATGATTTTCGCCTTAAGGTTTAATTCTTTTTCGATATGTTTAAGTTCAAGTAACGGTGTTTTGCCGATAAGCATATCGGCAGATGAATAAATTTTAGCCATAAATATTACCCCTTTCAACAGCTGTATTTTTCTCCTACCTTTTTGGTATGTTATAATTATATCACATTTCACGCCGGTTGTCAATAGAAAATCAAAATTTTTCCAAAAAACCGCAAACCGCGGTTTTCACTCCGTATTAAAAATCCTTTTCAATATTTATTTCATTAAAAATATATTTAACAATACGCTTGAATTTAATAATCCTTTATGGTAAAATAAACACAAATATTTTACGGGATGTGGCTTTATGACACTGAAAAAAATTGCCGAACTTTCGGGTGTATCTGTTTCAACGGTATCGAAAGTTATGCACGGAAGCGGCGAAATGAGCGACGCAACAATAATAAAAGTCAAAAACGCCGCAAAGGAACTCGGCTGTTTGGAAAAATATTATACCGGCAAATATGAAAAAAAAGTTATAACCGTTATTTTACCGGAGATATGCAGTGAATTTTACAGCAATATCGCCGCCGAATACGTTACCCCATATTTTTTGCTGTTGCCTCAAACAAAACATTTCTTTTATGTGCTTGTTTCGGCACAGTGGCTATCATCTGTAAACGTTGCGTGTCATGCCTTAAACTTTTTCCACACTTTGGAAACAAAGAAGCAGAATACAGCACCGAATGCCGATGTCACGCACCACAAAAGCGCGATTTTATCCCATTCGAGTGATTTTGTGAGTGCGGCAATACCATATGTTGAAACCGCACTCCCTATATATGTTCCGCTGTTCAGAATGCCGGATATAAACGAAACTTTTCCGTAACGTGCAAAATAAATCGGCGTAAGTGCTGTTTGGCAATAATTCACTCCGTGCATTGCCGCATTCAGAATCGCGGCGGCAAAAACCGCTGCGGCGGCACTTTTCGAACCGAGCAGCGCAAGCATAAGTGCGCTTACAGCTCCCAATGAATAAAACAGTGTAACACAGGAATACTCGTTTTTGATAAATCTGAGATTCACAATCGACACGATATTAAACGTAAATATACTGAATATCGGCAATAATACGCTTGTGAGTATCGATATTTCACTGCCCAGATTAAACGTTTCGGATATATACGAAGGCATCCAATTCGCAACTCCGTCACGCAGACTGCCCTGAAGAATAATCGAAAACAATATTGCGATGAGCAAGGAAAATACAGGCAATGTAAATTTTTCTTTTTTCTCTGTTTTATTCTCTGTATGTATTTTTTCTTTTGGATTTAAATGGGTTTTTATTTCCTTGAATTCCACAATCCAGAAAATACACATCAATACGGCGCAAATTGCCGAAAATACAAACACACATTTCCAGCTTGAAATATATATGATAAGCGGTGCCGCAACATATATGAAAATCGTTGCAACAGAGCTTGCGCACGAAACCTTCACACAGCCTCGTTTATATTCTTCGGCGGTCATCATTGAAGTCATTATTTTGACTATCGGAGGCCACATCATTGCCTGCGCAAATCCGTTCACAAACCATATTGCCGTCATATATCCGGTTGAGGTTGCCAAAGGTATCAGCAAATTCATTGCCGCTGTACATATAAGTCCCGATACAATAATTTTGTCCGGTTTGATTCTGTCTCCCAAATATCCGCTTATAAGTTGTCCGAACCCATAGCTCACGGCACTTGCCGTAAGCGCAAGCGACGCCGCCGTTTTTGTGATATTAAGATTTTTTATAATCTCAACAAGTACGGCCGCATAGTTGATACGTGTTATGTAACTTATAAAATAAAGCATTGAACACAGCATAACCAGTCTTGCGACATATTTATTTTTCGTCTTTTCCATTTGTATCATTTCCTTTCTCGCATATAAGCAAATCAATACCGTTTTCGGCATATTCCGTTTGTATAATTTCAGGAAGCCCCGAATCCGTCACATATGTGAAATTTTTCTGCATATCGACAAGTTTTTCAAAAGCATTTTTCTCAAACTTTCCGCTGTCGGCAAGTATAACCGTTTTATCCGCAATGTTTATATATGCCTCCTGTATATCGGCAAAATGCTCTCCGTAACCGGATATGCCGTTTTTCAGCGATACTGCCGCGGGGAATATAAAACATTTTGAAACATGATAGCGTTTTATCATTTCAAGCGCCGCACGCCCGTAAAACATATTTTCTTTTGAATCGAACATTCCGCCGATTAAAATGATGTTTATGTTTTTGCCGCGGCGCAGAATGTTGAAATTATCTATTCCGGCGGTTATAACCGTAAGCGTATCAAATTTTCTTACAATCGCTTCGCAGAGTTTTATTGCGGTACTTCCGCAGTCAAGGGCGATAATATCTTTCTCGGATATAAGCGACAATGCGGTTTGCGAAAGTTCTTCTTTTTCTTTTTCATATTCGCCGAGACGCACCGACAAACTCTCTTCTTTTTTCATTTCTCCGATGGGAATCGCTCCGCCGTGCACACGGCATAATTTCCCGATACGCTCCAGCTGAAGCAAATCACGACGTACCGTTTCTACCGAAACATCAAACTCGTGCGTAAGCTCACCGATTGATACCGAACCGTTCATCTCAAGTTTTTTACAAATTTTTTGCTGACGCTCTATTGCAAGCATAATTTATCACTCTCCGATAAATAAATTTTATACAAAACATTCAACTTTGCACATTATACCACATATACACACAAAAGTCAACACTTTTGCACAAATTTAAATATATTTTTGATAAAAGTTAATTTAGCGTTACCCGAATAAACTATGCGGCGAACACAATATACATCTTTTGTGAGTATTTTATTTTACGTCAATTTTCAAAAAAAAATAAATAACTATGTAAGTGTTTTTTTTAAATAAACTGGTATAATTAACGAAAAATGAATTTTTGCAAAGTTTTTCTTGCATTTTTTGCCGTTTTGGTGTAAAATATTTAATAGAATATTATTAAAAATAATTTTTGGAGGTATTAATTATGCATATTTCAGACAAAGCTCGTGCCGTAAAGGCATCTTCAACTCTTGCAATAGATACTAAATTCAAAGAAATGAAAGCCAAAGGCATTGACGTTGTGGGCTTCGGCACCGGCGAACCGGATTTTGATACTCCCGACAATATAAAAGAAGCCGCAGTTGCCGCTCTTGAAAACGGAGCAACGAAATATACTCCGGCCGCAGGCACATTAAGCCTTAAAAAAGCTGTTTGTCAAAAGTTTCTTCGTGATAACAATCTTAAATACAGACCCGACAATATAGTCATATCAAACGGTGCAAAGCATTCTCTCATGAATGTTTTCACAGCAATTTGCAATCCCGGAAACGAAGTTATTGTTCCTGCACCATATTGGGTGAGCTATCCCGAAATGATACGTCTTGCCGACGGTATTCCTATAATCATTGAAACAAAAGAAGAAAACAACTTTAAAATAACCGTTGATGATTTAAAAAAAGCATTTTCTCCGCGCACGGTCGCGCTGGTACTCAACAGCCCATCAAACCCAACGGGTATGATTTACAGCGAAGAAGAATTAAAAGAAATTGCCGATTTTGCTGTTGAACATAACATATATGTTATTTCCGACGAAGTGTATGAACATATTATTTATGACGGAAACCGCCACATAAGTATTGCCTCTTTCGGCGACAAAATAAAGAAACTTACCATCACGGTGAACGCCGTTTCAAAAACCTATGCAATGACCGGCTGGCGCATCGGCTACCTTGGCTGTACTTCCGAACTTGCCAAAGCCATTTCAAATGTACAAAGCCACGCCACATCATGCCCGAACTCTATTGCACAAGCCGCCGCAGAAGAAGCTTTGCTGGGTAATCTTGATAACGTTCGCTATATGAACAACGAATTTAAAAAACGCCGTGATTATATGGTAGAAAAAATAAATTCGATTGACGGGCTTTCGTGTTTGAAACCAAACGGTGCTTTTTATGTAATGATGAATATATCAAAAATCAAAGGCTCATATCTTTTTGGCAAAAAAATATCCACCAGTGATGATTTTGCCGAGCTTTTCCTTGAAAAATCACTTGTTGCTGTAGTTCCGTGCAGCGGATTTGGTGACGATGATTTTATACGTTGGTCTTATGCAAATTCAATGGAATCCATCGCGAAAGGGCTTGACAGGCTTGAACAATTTATTACAGACGGCAGAAAATCCAATTAAATCATAAACAATCCGTGTCGAATCCACTTAAGCATTTAACCGAAAGTAAGGCAAATTCACCTTACTTTCGGTTAAATTTCATGTATTTCTATATTATGTTCATCAAATTTTCTGCGGAGTTCTTCCGAAAAATTCTTTTCGGCTATAACGTGATTAATCTCATCAAAACGTGCAAGCTTTGAAAGTCCTATTCTTCCGACTTTCGAGCGGTCAAACATATAAAACTTTGCTCTTGCATTTTTGAGCATACACTGTTTTACCGCACATTCCTGTTCGTTGCTTTCCAGCACTCCCGCATCTATACTGATACCGCGGCTGCTGAAAAACATTTTATTCGCATAATAATTCTCTTTTATGCAATTTTCCGCACGACTGCCGATTAATGACTGGTTCTGACTCATAAGCCCTCCGACAGAGATAACTTTAATATCCGTATCGCCGTCCAGTTCGTTTAAAATTCTCAACGAATTTGTTACAACAGTGATTTTTTTGCGTTTTTTCAATTCTTTTGCAATAAAAAACGTCGTTGTTGATGCGTCAAGAAACACTGTATCCCCCGGCATTATAAACTTAACAGCTTCTTTTGCCAGTCTTTCTTTTATAACCGTGTTTGTCTGCTTACGTTTTTCAAGCGGCATTTCTTGATTGTCCATCAGGATTGCTCCGCCATGAGTTCGCATTAACGCATCTTCTTTTTCCAATTTTTCCAAATCACGGCGAATTGTTTCCTCCGTAACCGAAAGTGCCTTGCTTAAGCTTTTGACCGAAACCGAACCTTCTTCTTTCAACGCTTCCAATATATGCTTTTGACGTTCAAGCGCAAACATTTGTTCACCTCCGTAAAAATCGGTTCTCTTCAATAATTAATTCCGCTCCCGTGCTTTCAATTTCAAGACAGCGGTATATACATCATTCAATTTATATTTCACGTTCTGTATTGAATAAATGTGCAGACTGTTTTCACCTGTGAGAAAAACCAAACGGATACCGCCGTTCTTAACGGTGGTATCCGCCTTGAATCAGTTATTTTTTTCTCACAATTTTAACCCTGTCGCCGTTTCTGAGACCTGCCGCATTCGCGTCATCTATATCAATATGCATTTCGGTATTGAAATCTTCACGCACACGAATTTGTACATCATAGAATTTTGTGGGTTTTATTCCTTCGGCAAGTACGTCAACATAATCACCGTCATTAAGCCCTTCTTTTGCGGCATATTCCGGTGTGAGATGAATATGTCGATTGGCAATGATTACGCCTTCTTTAAGATATATTGTGCCTTTCGGACCAACAACGGCAATACGTTCCGAACCTTTTATGTCGCCCGACGGACGTACCGGCGGACTTACTTTAAGTACAAAAGTATCTGTTCTGGAAACTTCAACCTGTGTATTTTTTCTTACGGGACCCAAAACCCTCACTTTTTCTATTGCCCGAAGCGACGGACCGACAAGCGTAACGGTTTCTTCGGCAGCATATTCCCTGCCCATAAGCGTCTTCTTCTTTGTGAGTTCATATCCTTTTCCGAATAATTTTTCCAAATCTTCGGCAGACAAATGAATATGCCTTTGAGAAACGCCTATTTTTATTCCGTCTGCTTTATATTCGGCAATTGCTTTCGCAACGGCTTTTTCTATTTCCTTTACATCAAGCATTGTTTATTCTCCTTTTATTTTAATGTAGGAAGAATTTTTTCAACATCGCCGTGAGGACGGGGAATTACGTGTACCGCAATTATTTCTCCGAGTTTCTCGGCCGCGTTTCTGCCTGCTTCCGTGGCAGATTTCACTGCACCAACATCGCCGCGTATCATCACAGATACAAGACCTGAACCTATTTTTTCTGTCCCTATCAATACAACATTTGCCGCTTTAACCATTGCATCTGCCGCTTCTATTGCCGCAACCAGACCTCTTGTTTCTATCATACCGAGTGCTTCCTGTGCCATTTAAAATCAATCCTTTCTTTCAATAATGGGGCAAAGCCCCGTCATTCAGCGTTTTCGGCGGAATCGGCCGCATATATGAGTAATTCTCAATTCGGTTATTCAATTTCAAAGTCAAAAAACTTTGCAACTTCACTATGGAGATTGGGTATTGCTTCACAACCGTATACCGTTCCGAGTGCCGCCGCCTTTTCTTTACCGGTTTCCAACGC
Source organism: uncultured Oscillospiraceae bacterium (assembly GCA_964418245.1). GTDB lineage: Bacteria > Bacillota > Clostridia > RUG12999 > RUG12999 > CAKVOK01. The sequence continues at coordinate 16,716 of CAYQKW010000001.1, read as the reverse complement.
AGATTTTACCGCGGATATATTCCCGGTTACAACAAGTGTAACAAGCCTTCCGCCGAGCCGTTTTTCTGTATGTACAAGTCTCACTTCCGCCGCTTTGAGCATCGAATCAAGACCCTCTATCGACGCAACAAGCCCTTGTACTTCCAAAAGTCCTATCGACTTTGGGCTTTGCTCATCATACTCTGCATTGAGAAACGATTTTGGTAATTTTTTATTATACTTATCCTTGTTGATATCAAGTTTATATGCCATTATATCAACATCGTCTCCGGGATTTGCTATTATATGGGATACAATGTATTTATTGAGCGATTTTGCATAATTCACGCCGGCATCTACCGCGGCGCGCACCGCCGAAACACTGCCTTCTATTTTAACAATCATTATAAGCGGAGCCGGAGCAGACGGTGCAAACGGTCTGTTCCTGTCAAAGGCAATAACTTTTACATCTGCCGCTTTTGCACATACATCAGCCGTGCATACCGCCGTTGTAAAGCTGTAAACCTCTATCATGCCAAGTGCTTTCATAATTTTAACTCCTCTTTAAATAATATGCATTGCATCTACCATAACACAGCGGCGCTGACGTGTGAACGAATGTGCCGCCGTCAGTCCTTCGCCCGTGGGACCTGCAATTGTGAAAGTTGTATATCCCTCGCCGCCCGCACCTATACCGGCATACGACGGAGCATTTTTAACAAAAATCGTTGTTTCCACAGCTTTTGCGAATTTTGTTATGTTATCTATGTTTTTGGAATGGATATGTGCCGAATGTCTGTTGCCGTGTTCTGCCGCAACAGCTTTTTCAACCGCTTCATCAATATTATTAACACGAACGATTGCAAGTACAGGCATCATCATTTCCGTCTGAACGAACGGATGCTCGTTTGTTGTTTCGCAGATTACAAGACGGGGGTCTGCATCAATTCCGATTGCTTTAAGGAAAAGACGTGCATCTTTGCCTACCCAATCTTTATTGATTGACCATTTACCGTTATTCTCTTTAAGAATTATATTTTTAAGTTTTTCGGTCTGCTCCGCATTTATGTAATATGCACCGTTTGCTTTCATAGCTTCGATAAGCTCATCTGCTTTATTTTCAAAAACAAAACATTCTTTCTCTGCTATACACGGCAGGTTATTATCGAAACTTGCGCCGAGAACAATATCTTTTCCGGCTTTTTGAATATCTGCTGTATCATCAACGATAACAGGCGGATTTCCTGCACCAGCCCCGATTGCTTTTTTACCGGAGGATAACAGTGCTTTAACAACTCCGGGACCGCCCGTTGCAACAAGCATACGAACTATTGGAGCTTTCATCATTTCGTCCGAAGATTCTTTTGTTGGATTTTCAACTGTTACAACAAGATTTTCGGGACCGCCGGCTTCCAAAATCGCACGGTTTACCAAATCAACCGCATAGTTTGCCGTTCTCTTTGCATTCGGATGCGGATTAAACACAACCGCGTTTCCTCCGGCTATCATACCGATTGAATTACAAATTACTGTTTCGCTCGGATTTGTGGACGGCGTTATGCTTCCGATTACACCGAACGGTGCTTGTTCTATAAGAGTAAGTCCGGCATCGCCGCTGAACGCACTTGTTTTCAAATCTTCCGTACCAGGCGTTTTGTTTGCAACCAACTGATGTTTTATAACTTTATCTTCAACTCTTCCCATTCCCGTTTCTTCAACTCCGAGACGAGCGAGATTTTCAGCTTCTTCAAGTGTAAATTCACGTATTTTTGAAATCATTTTTTCGCGCTGTTCTATTGTGTAACTGCGAAATGTTTTGTAAGCCGCATTCACGGCTTCAAGTGCGTCCGTCATATTATCGAACACGCCAAGCTGTTTCTTTGGAGCGGATTTCATGCTTTTCACAACCTGCTCCACAATTTTGCTTATTCTTTCTTCATCTATTGCCAAGTTTAACACCTCTTTCAAATATACCGGCAAAATTACCGCCGATATTCAGGTTAAATAATACTTTTTATAAGTTTTTTGTCCGGACGCGGTATAACGGCACTGTCAAGCAGCATACCCTTGTCGCCCGTACCGGCTTTTGCTTTTTCGATTGCAGCCTGAACAGCGGCAACTTCACCGGTTATCATCACATACGACTTGCCGCACATACCGTGAGCAAGACGGAGTTCTATAAGGTCTACTATTGATGTTTTTGCACATACATCTGCCGCAACTATCGCCGATGCCGCCGAAAATGTTTCTATCACACCGAGTGCATTCACGTCTTCAACAACGCTTGTGCCGTACATTGCCGGATAAATGGACTCATGCGGATTGCCGAGTACAAAACTGTCTATAAGTTTCTTCGGGAATTTCACCTTAGAAGCTTCAACCGCCGCATTAACGGCACTTAAATCTCCGCTTATTATAACTATGTATTTACCCGGACAAACGACCTTTGCTTCAAGTATATCAACCTCAGACGTTTTAACCATTATATCAGCCGCCTGAACACCGATTGATACCGTTACATATTCAACCATACCTATTGCATTTGCCATCTTTGTTTCATTCCTTTCCGGCGCCGACCGCTATTATAATAAATCTATCTGTTATCTCCTCAACAATTCCGTTCTCCGGTACATGAATATTCACGCCCAGTGCCGAATCATCTGTTTTTGCAATCACCTGAGCGGCAACAACCTTATCACCCGTTTTAACAACCGGTTTCGCCGGTGCGCCTATATGCTGAGAAAGCATAATTTTAATTCGTTTTTCATTCGGTATTTCATCCGTTATCGGAGCGTTAATATCGTATTTTATAAGGTCAAGGCGTTCCTTAAGCCTGTGCATTGGCACAAGACGATATTCTCTGTCGTCGCGTACCTCGTCAAATTCTTCGAGTGCTGTCGGTTTTATTCCGTTTTTACGTAATCCGGCTTTATATTCCGCAATCAGCGAACGCGGATTAAGTCCCTGCGGACAAGCATACATTTCGCATATTCCGCAACTTGAACAATACATTGTATTAATCATATCCTGCGGGTCTGTTATAACATTTCTTGAAAGTGCGCGCATAAATTTATGCGGTTCAATGGGTTGCCCAAGCAAGTTTCTCGAACACAGTTCCGTACAGGCACGGCACTGACAGCAAACACTCATTGCACGTTTAATTTCAAGTCCGACATTTGCAAGACGTTTCAAAACAATCTCATGATTTTCGGACATTACAAGTATACCGTTTGTGGTTTTTGTAACAACACCGTATTCATCGGCAAGATTACCCGTCATAGGACCGCCGCTGATTATACGTATGTTTTCTGCCGTAACTCCTCCGCACATATCAATAAGCGTTTTGAAGCTTGTTCCGAGCGGAGCTTTTATTGTTTTCGGTTCTTTAACCTCGCCGGCTACCGTAACGTATTTATGCGTTACGGGCAATTTTGAATTTATTGCACAATACATATTATATACCGTTTCAACATTATACACTATACAGCCGACGGAAATCGGCAGATTACCCGGCGGAACAACTCTGCCGGTGGTTTCATATATCGTAACAACCTCATCACCTGCCGGATACATTTCCGGCAAAATCCCGATACGTCCTTTTTTGAACTCGCCGATTACATTTTTCACCGCCGAAACCGCACCCTTGTAACTGCCTTTAACGGCAATTACAAACTCATCCGCTTCAACCGCATCGGCTATAACCGCAAGTGTACTTACTATTTCATAAGCATATTTTTCAAGCATTTGTCTGTGCAGTTTTAACAGCGGTTCACATTCGGCACAATTGAGAATAACCGTATTTGCCCTTAAATCAAGTTTAGCGTAGGACGGGAAGCCTGCGCCGCCCGCTCCTACGATTCCGTTTTCTCTTAACAATTGTTTTAACTCATTAATCTGCATAACTTATATCTCCAAATCCGCGCCATCGTCAACAATTCCGACTATAGCCGCGTCGATAGGCGAATCGGGTGCGCCGCACCCAACTCTTGCCGCACTGCCCGTGGCAACAAGAACAATCTCGCCTATTCCGGCACCGACATCATCTGTTGCGACAAGATTTTTTCCGTCGGACATTGACTTTGCCGGCTGTACTATAAGAAATTTATTGCCGATTAATTTTTCGTTTTTTCTTGTGGAAACAAGACTTCCCACAACCTTACCGATTATCATATTCTCACAACCGTTATAAATTATTTAAGTGTCGGCAGAATTTTTTCAACATCGCCGTGAGGACGGGGAATTACGTGTACCGCAATTATTTCACCGAGTCTTTGTGCGGCGGCCTGACCCGCTTCCGTTGCGGATTTAACCGCACCGACGTCACCTCTCACCATAACGGATACGAGACCCGAACCTATTTTCTCTGTTCCTATCAATACTACGTTTGCCGCTTTAACCATTGCATCGGCTGCTTCTATTGCCGCAACCAAACCTCTTGTTTCTATCATTCCGAGTGCTTCCTGTGCCATTTTTATTTCCTCCTTAATAATTTTTGTTTCTTCTTTTATTATAGGCTTTTTGCCTTTTTTTGCTTCAGCCATTTTTACTTCCTCCGATTATTTAAGTGTCGGCAGAATTTTTTCAACATCACCGTGAGGACGGGGAATTACGTGTACCGCAATAAGTTCTCCGAGTCTCTGAGCGCTTGCGCTTCCCGCTTCCGTTGCTGCTTTAACCGCGCCTACGTCACCTCTTACCATAACGGATACGAGACCCGAACCTATTTTCTCTGTTCCTATGAGTGTTACCTCTGCTGCTTTAACCATTGCATCGGCTGCTTCTATTGCCGCAACCAAACCTCTTGTTTCTATCATTCCGAGTGCTTCCTGTGCCATTTTCTATTCCTCCTGATTATTCATTTATTATTGCTATTTTAAGTCCTTGCATTGCAAGGTTTGTTTTGTGTGCTTCATTAATCTGACTGAGTGGGAATTTGTGCGTTATAAGCTTTTCCATCGGAAGACCGATAGCTTTTGCACGTTTTAAGAAATCGAACGTTGTTGCGTAATCTCTTAATGTATATACCCATGAGCCGACAAGTGTAATTTCTTTTGAACAAAGGTCAAAATGCGGATTAATTGTTGCATCGCCGCCGTTTATGAAGAATCCGAGTTCACATAAACCGCCGCCGTTTCTTATGAATTTATATATATTGCTGTGTGCGACCGGTGACCCCGTACACTGGAACGCAAAATCCGCCGGATAACCGCCGAATGCGTCTTCAACAGCTTTTGCAAGCGCATCTATACCTTTATGTTCTTTGAAGTTTACGGATTTTTCCGCACCCATTTCTTTGGCAAACGCAAGACGTTTGTCCTCACCGTCAACGGCTACGATATTTTCAATCCCCATTGTACGCAGAACAGCAATACAAATAAGACCTATAGGTCCGCATCCCTGAACGGCAACACGTGAATTAAATCTTAAAATACCTGTCGATTTTGCTCTTTCAACAGCGTGAATAAGCACTGCGCACGGTTCTATGAGTATACGCATATCAAGGCTTAAATCACTTACATTAAACACTGTCGAACCTTTTCGTATAACAAGATAATCCGCAAACCATCCGTTAAGATGAATATCGTCATCGGGTAAAAGTCCGTATACATCGGCACCGCCAACGTTTTGTTTGTTTAAATCGAACATTGTAATATCCGGGTTATCTTTAAATATCATGCAGGTAACAACTTTATCACCTATACCGAGCGGTTTACCGGCACTGTCTTTTTTAACGTTTTTACCCATTTTAACTATCTCGCCGGTACCCTCATGACCGAGTACAACAGGGATAAGCCCGAACGGGTCTCTTTTAAATTCATGAGCATCCGTACCGCATACACCGCAGCCTTCAACTTTAACAAGAATATCATCATCGCCGATTTCGGGAATCGGAAATTCTTTTATTTCGTAATTTTCAAGCCCGGTAAGCATGGCAACGCGGCTTGTTTTCGGTATATCACGCGATGCCGGTGCGGCTGTGCCGCCCATTTCGGTCAATACCTGTTTTACGATTTCTTCTATTTTGTCTGAACTTAAGTTCATTCCAAAACCTCCTTTATTGCCGGGATTACATACACAAAAGGAACGCTCTTTTCCTCCGGCGTAATCCGTTTTACATTCTTTACCGTATATATCAAAAATTTATGTTCCATGCAGGTTTTTGCACCAACGGCAAAAAGTGCCGCACTTAAATTTTTGGTTTTGATATTTTTTTCTTCAAATAAGCAATATTCTTTTTCACTCATAACATATCCGCCGAGCCGAACCAATCGGTAAAGCACTTCAGGATATGCTTCTTTGCTTGCAATAACCGCTTTACACGGTTCTTTAAGGTCTGTTTCATCGGCAGATAAAAACACTTTTATTTCATCGGACACGATATTTCCTCCTCAAAGACTTTTCTTCCGAAATCGCTTAAGAACGTATCCTCCGCTTCCGTGCCGCCCGAAACACCTATTCCGCCTATTACCTTTCCGTTTGCTTCAAGTGGGTCACCGCCGCCGAAAATCACTATTCTGCCGCCGTTTGTGAACTGTATTCCGTAAAGTTCTTCGCCCGGCTGACTTAAAGTTTTCAGCTTTGCGGTTGACATTTTCAAAGCAACTACGGTATATGCCTTATTAAGGGCTATGTCACGGCTTGCGATAAACGCCTCGTCCATTGCGTGCATAAGCACAATATTCGCCCCGGCATCGGCAATTGCAACAACGGCATTAACACCGATTTCCGCCGCCTTTGCCTCTACACGCGCCGAAATTCTTTCGGCAAGTGCAAGTGTCATTTTTGTATCAAGACTGTTTACAATTTCAGATACAATACTGCTTATATCTTTTTTGTTCATGATTATTTGCCGAGCTGTTCCATTACCTTTTTGGTAATAGCAGCGATTACATCTTCATCTGCTGCCGATGTTTCGGCTTTTTTGCTTCCGCAAGCTCCGCAGCTGTGACAGCTCTTTTTGCCTTCTTTTGCATTCGGACATAAATCTGCCGGATGTTTACCCGTCATACCGAACTGACGTCTGATTTCATAAAGTCTTTCAACCTGGCTCTGCGAAAGTTCTTTCGGACCGCCGAGAAGTCTTGATTTGAACAGAAGTTCAGCATAAAATTCAAGCGATTCCATTTTATGATAAGCCGCAAGAAGTGAATCCGAATATGCAAGTGCTCCGTGGTTTTCAAGAAGAACCGCATCGTAATGCTGGAGATATTTTTCAACAGCATCCGGAATTTCCATTGTTGACGGTGTGCCGTATTCTGCTATAGGTACGCATCCGAGTGCTATAACCGCTTCGGGCATTATGGGCTGTGTGAGCGGAATACCTGCGATTGCAAAGCTTGTTGCATATGTAGGATGAGCATGAACAACCGAATTAACGTCAGGTCTTTGAGCATATACTCTCATGTGCATTTTTATTTCCGATGACGGTTTGAAGTTTCCGTTTGCCTGCAAAACGTTTCCGTCTTTATCAACTTTACAAATATAATCGGGTGTCATGAAACCTTTACTTACGCCCGTAGGTGTGCAAAGAAATTCATTGTCGTTCAATTTAACGGAAATATTACCGTCGTTTGCGGCAACCATGCCTCTGTTGTAAATTCTTTTTCCGATTTCACAGATTTCTTTTTTGATTTCGTATTCTGATACCATTTTTTTATCTCCTTTATTTTCAGCCTTTCGGCTTTTTTATTTATAATAAAATTTTTATTATATACATTTTATATTTTGCGTTTTATAACTTCCGCAAATTCCCCTACTGATATAATACCACAAAACAAATGAAATGTCAATAGGTTTTTTGTTTATTTTTCTTTTTTTATGTTGTTTTTTGTTGGATTTGGTTTTTATCCGCTATCAAAGCACAATATCGGCATACACCGGAGAATGATCCGTTGCATCGAGAACTTCTTGGTCTGTTACAACTCTGTATTCTTTAACTTCAAATCCGTCGCCGAGTGCAATAATATGGTCAATCGAATATGTATGGTCATTATCCGAAGTTTTTCCGTGGAATTTTCCGTTTTCATCTTTTATCGGGTCACCGTGATGCGAAGTAATATCATCTTTTTCTTCCGCAATGTCATAAAGATGTTTTATTCCGTTTTCCTCATAAACTTTAAAAACATCACTCGAAATTGTTGTATTCATATCACCGAAAGCAAATACGGGACAATTAAAGCGTTCATGAAGATATTTCATAAGTGCTGAAATTTGTTTTGCGTTTATTACTCTTATTTTATCGTGTTCTTCTCCCGTCATCCACCAAAAATGTGTGTTGCATACGGCAAATACTTTTCCGTTATTTTCGAGAACCGCCCAGTCTACCGATTTTGAAGCATCCGGTGTATCCGTAAAATATTCAAATCCTTTTGCAAGAATTTTAAATTCTTTTCGTGCCGCCATCGGAACAAATATATTGGAGTTAAACATTTCCGTACCGAACAGATTATAGTTTTCGGCAAGTTGCGGAAACATTTTACTTTTATACCATTCATCCATAACCTCCTGTAATCCCAACACATCGGGTGAATATTTATCGAACACCGTTATTAAGCCGTCTTCTCTTACCGAAACAGGATTATTAAAATAATTTCCCCAAATATTAGCTGTCATAACTCTTATAATAATTTTCATATTTTTTCTCCGTTCTGTCACGTCTGCGGTCGTATCTGCATTATTTTGTTAAATAATCAATCAAATCATTAATACCCTCGCCGGTTTTGCTGCTTATTTTAAAGATTTTTTCACAACCTGAAAGTCTGAGCCAACGCTCCGCACGTTCCGAGTCGGCATCGCCGCGGTCTATCTTTGTCACAATGCCTATCACTTCACGAGTTGTCATACACGTTATGTTCGGCGGAAACAAAGAATATTGTTCGGTTGCCGAAAGCAACAATCCCACAACATCGGCTTCGTAAGAATACAGTGCCAGCGCGCGCCCGAGAATTTTATTTTCGGCATATTCGCCCGGCGTATCTATGATGCCGTTATAATAATTTATATACTGTGTTTTGTTATATTCAACCTTACCGGTTAAAATTGCTTGTGTGAGCGAAGTTTTTCCGCTTTCGCTCCTCCCCATAAAAATTATCGTTCTCATGTTTTTGTTATCTCACACACCGTAAATTTAAGCGTATCACGGCAATATTCGGTTACGCTTGCAACCGCCGTCTGAACCTGCGACACACTGCCTGTCACTATGAGAGTACCGCTGAAACGGTCAACAAAACCGATTTCCGCTCCCGAAGATTTGATTGCAATATCACCCGCGATTATTGCGGTTTCCGCCGGCGACATCGTTATGATGCCTATTGCGGACATTTCGGCATTCGGGTCAAGTCCCAATTTTTTATATAATATTCTGTCGGGATTTGCGATTATATGAGCAAGCGTTATTTGCTTGCCCGGAACGAGTTCCTGAACAATACGCATTTTATCTTTATTGTCAAACAAATCCATATTCACCCTCCGATTTGTGCCTTAAGCCCAAAGCCTTCGGCAATTTTCAAAAATCTGTTCATAAGTTCGTCTCCCGGCGGAGATATTCCCTCAAGGGCATATTCTCTGCCAAGCCAGCGGTATTTATCCTGCCCCAATCTATGATACGGCAACAGATGAATTTCCGTTACGTTATCAAGCGATGCCGCAAACCTTGCTATCTCTGATATTTCCGAATCGGTTGCGTTGAACGTCGGTATAACCGGAACACGAACAATAAGTTTATTCGCTTTTTTCGCTGTTATTTTCGCATTTTCAAGTATTCTTTCGTTTCCGATTCCCGTAAACATTTTATGTTTTTCGCTGTTCATATTTTTTATGTCCATCAAAAACACATCAAGATACGTCAAAACTTTTTCTATATTTTCAAGCGGAACGTTTGCGGTAGATTCTATCGCCGTGGATATTCCATTTTCTTTTGCTATCCTTAGGAGTGCCGCGGAAAAATCGGGTTGCAGTAAACACTCTCCGCCCGAAAGCGTGAGTCCTCCGCCCGAACGTCGGTAATAAACCATATCACTCATAACCAGTTCCATAGCTTCTTTCGCGGTTATGTCTTCGCCGACGGTTTTCTCTTTTCCGTCCATATTCATAATTTCAATTCCGCCGTTCTGCGATTCCGGATTACAGCACCAGCGGCATCGCATTGCACAACCTTTAAGAAAAACTATGGTCCGTATACCCGGCCCGTCGTGAACGGAAAATTTCTGAATATCGAAAATTCTTCCTTTTTCATTATAATAATCCTGCATAATTACTCCTTAAAACGAAGTTTGCTCCGTTCTTCTTATAATATCGTCCTGCAAAGACCTTGAAAGAGTTGTGAACAACGCACTGTATCCCGCAACACGTACAACAAGGCTTTTATATTTTTCCGGATGTTTCTGCGCATCAAGCAGTGTTTCTCGGCTTACAACGTTAAACTGCATATGCATACCCTTTTGGTCAAAATATCCTCTTATGAGATTTACAAATGCATTCAAGCCACTGAGACCCGAAAGTGCCGACGGATGGAATTTCATATTGAACAGAGTTCCGTTTGATGCTATGCCGTGGTCAAGTTTTGCCACCGAATTTGCCGCCGCCGTAGGACCGTTCACGTCCTTTCCGGAACACGGCGAAACACCGTCCGCAACCGGCGTATATGCAAACCTTCCGTCCGGAGTTGCACCCGTCTGTGCACCGAGCGGCACATTTGCCGATACCGGATAAAGTCCTGCCTGGAACATTCCGCCCCTCGGATTTTTATATTGTTCGAGAGGACGCGTATATGTATATGCCGCTTCACGCGCCAGTTCATCAACTTCGTCTATGTCGTTTCCGAATTTCGGAAGTTCGTCTATAAGTTTAAGAATATAATCATATTTTTCGGATTCGCCGCTTACTTTGTTATATATACCCGAAATCACCTTTTCATCTGCCGTGATTCCCGATTTTTCAAGTTCACTTGCGATTCTTGCCGTGATTTCAATGCTTTCTTTTTCGTTCACGCCTCTGCCGAAATTGTTTTCGAGCGCATCTTTAAGTTCCGCCATTGTTATTTTCTTATCATCGTAAACAAGTTTTTTAACCGCATAAAGTCCGTCCGCCATATTGGCTATTCCGAAGCCCTGAGGTCCGGTGAAATTATATATTGCGCCGCCCTGCTGAACAGGTTTTCCTCGTTTTATACAATCTTCAACCATACACGATTCAAACGGCAGCGGACAGCGTTCCGCATGGGCTTTATCTATGGCATTATCGGAATTAACAAGCATTTTAATCATATAATTCATCTGTGATTTATATGCATCGAAAAATTCTTCAAATGTTTCCATTTTTGTTACGTCACCTGTTTCCGGAGAAATTCTTACGCCGTTATCTTCTCCGTTCGAGAATACAAGTTCCAAAATACGACACATATTAAAGAATGCCGCATCGTGCCATCCCTCCGTTTTTCCCGACACCTGAGGTTCAACACATCCGATTATATTGTAATTTCTCGCATCCTCCATTGTAAGACCACGGCTTATAAGTGCCGGAATTATAACTTCATCGTTGTAATATGCCGGAAGTCCCACACCGGTTCTTGTGAGTTCCGCCGCTTTAAGCAGAAAATCGTGCGGTGTGCCGTTATGTACTCTCACCGAGAACGACGGCTGCGGCAGAAGTACGTGCATTGTTGCCTGAATACACATATACGAAAGTTCGTTTGTGGCATCTCTGCCGTCTTTTGTCTGTCCGCCGGCTATGAGATTCTGGAAAAGGCTGTATCCCGCAAATCCCTCTGCGGATGCCGCATCTCTGACCTTATTTAAATCATTCAATTTAACCCATATGCAATCCGTGAGTTCCTGTGCAAATTCTTTGCTTATCGTATCGTTTTTCAAATACGGATACATATACATATCAAATCTGCCGGGTGAAATTGAATGTCCGCTTGATTCAACCTGCAAAAGCATCTGTATGAACCAGAACGACTGACAGGCTTCATAATAATTTTTTGCGCCCTCTGCCGGTACTTTTGAGCAGTTTTCCGCAATTTGCAGCAGTTCGGCTTTTCTTTTTTCGTCACGGCATTCTTTTGCCTCATCGAGTGCCAAAAGCGCATATCTGCCGGCATATATTTTAACGGCTTCGCAGCTTTCTATAACCGCTTCCAAAAACGTTGAACGTTCAAAATAATCAGGATTTTCCGGTTTGCATTTTTCAAGTTCCGCATTTGCTTCGGCAATAATGCCGTTCATGCCTTTTTCAAGCACTTTTCCGTAAACAACCGTAACATGACCGACACCGTTGTAAAAATAGTTTCCGGTTGTGAATATATTATGTTCCATTGCACGTTTTGCTTCGGGAGCCATATAACTTGTGGCAAGTTCGCTTGTTGTTTTGCCTTTCCAGTACGGATATACTTTTTTAAGTCGTGCTTTTGTTTCTTCCGATATATAAAACGGATCTGCGTTTCGTGTGCTTACCGTATCGAACTCATCTTCAAGCCATGAATATGAAAATTCGGGAAACGTTTGACAGCCTCTCGGAGCTTTGGTTGCACTGCCCACGATAAGTTCATCTTCACGTATTGTAATAGGTATATTTTTGAGTATATGCGCAAATACTTTCGCACGTCTTGTGATTATCGGCAAATGCTCCGTCTGCTTATAAGATTCGGTTATAAGCTCTGCCCTGTCCGCTTCAATTTCGGGCATTTTCTCGAAAAGTGCCGAAATAAGCCTGTCTATTCTCGGTGATTTTTCAATATTTTTATATTCCTCGTTTATTTTCATATTAATCATCCTTTCCGCAAATCAATTTATATAATTCCCCCGACACGCTTCCGCAGTCCTTATCTGCGGCGTGTCTGACTTTTATGTTCGCTCCGGGTGCCGCAAAACTTTTTCCGGCAAACTCAAACAGACTTATGTCATTCTCGTTATCACCGAACGCCAGCACATCTTCACGCTTAATATTAAGCCTTTCGGCAAGCTCACGTGCCGCCCGTGCTTTATCGGTGCCTTTGGATACAAGTTCCGAAATTCCGTTTTTATCATATATAATATTAAATTTATTTTTTGATTCACTGTTCATTTTACTGCCGAACAGTGCAAGTTTTGCCACATTCTCTTTAATCTCAGATACATCGGAAATTTCGCATATAAATCCGTTATATGCTTTTTTTATTTTTCTTATCAGATATTCGTTATGCGATTTAACATATGCGATACCTTTTCCGTATGCCGCAAAATCCGTCAGATTATTCGGTATATCTTCTTTATTTATCGGAAATTCAAAAAGCGTTGTTTTTGATTTGGCACATATGGCACCGTCGCTTGCACAATAATATATATCGGCATCATCGAAAAAATTTCTCAATTCAAAATACGCTCGTCCGCTCGATACGCAAAATATATATCCTGCTTCTTTAAGCTTCGGCAGCAGTTGTTTTGTCCGCAGCAGCTGTATTTTGCTGTTTGAAAACAGCAGCGTGCCGTCAAGGTCACAAAATATAAGTTTCATTTTAATTCACCAAATTTGTTTTTTTAATCCGTTTTATGCTTTTGAATCTCTTGTCTTAAGCATCGCCGTTTTGCAAGCACGTTTATATGCTTCGCAAATATATTCTTCAATCGTCATTTTATCATACACGTCATTTTCGTGTCTGTTCGGTTTACTGAGTTTATTAAGTTCAAACGTAAGTATATCATTATAATTATATTTATTGAGTCTGTGTACGATATTTTTCCAATCGGCAGCACCGTCAAACGGCAGCAAATGCAAATCGTCAGTCCAGAAAATTGTTCCGTCGTAATCTTTTATTCCTATATTATCATTCAAATGCGTACATATGATTTTTTCTCCGTAAAGTTCCATCATATCACAGCTACGGTTATAACACATTTCATGTCCTGTATCCCAGCAAAATCCAACATTTTCATAATCATCAAAAGCTTTCATCAAAGCGGCAAGATATTCTTCACCCTCTGTATTTTCAAATGCGATTTTTACACCGAGTTTTCTCGCTTTCTCCACCACTTTACGATAATTTTCAACACCGACTTCACTTGGGCTGTGTTCCTCAAAACCTATAAACGCATGACATACCATAATCGGCACATTGTTTGCGGCACAATCCGCAAGACATTCCGAAAGTTCTTCAACGGCAATCGTTGCTTTTTCTCCGCTTGTCCACATATCCGCCGATTTTCCGAACGGAGCGTGTACAGACTGAAAAATCATTCCGAGAGAATCCGCATATTCTTTTATTTCGGATATATTTTCGCCTTTGCTCCAATTTACGAAAAAAGCTTCAAATCCCGTATCTTTAAACAATTTTATCTGTTCTTTTACCGTTATTCCGAATTGGTCGCTTGTCCCCAGACATAATTTTACATTATACATATAAACCTCTCGCATTATACCTTTATTATTTTATCACAATCGCATACATGCCGATATAAAATCGGCAAATAATTCAACTGCCGTCATTTTAAATGATTTGACAACTATTGTTGTCATAAATCGGATTCGCCGTGATTTCTCGCTTCGCTCCACCAATTTAAATTGCCTTTATGCACCGCAAAGCGGTTTGCATTCATAAAAACGGTATCAATAAATCTACCTTGTATCCTGCGTCCGCAGACGCTTATTTAATCCGTAGATTTATTATACCACACTTTCATTCAAAAGTCAACACATTCAAAGATAAAAATAAAAAAACACAGATTTTTTTACAGAAACCGAATCAGCACATATCGCCGGGCACATCGGTTCGGCATCACAGAAACAAATATTTAACAAACCGAGATAAAACAGTGGGCGGACATCACTGTCCGCCCAATAATATTTTCAAACTAACCGTTTTCTGTGTTCATCGAATTAATATTCGATTTCCGCATCCACCTCTTTTGCCAATTCTTCTAATCCCTCGTTATATTCATCCAGCAATTTAAGTCCTTCTTCCACTCTTGCGGTTCCGGCATTCAGTTTATCTTCATCAGCTTCTTGGAGTCCCGCAAGAATGCCGTCAAATCCTTCTTTATAGGCTTCCATCACTTTTACATATTTATCTTTTAATGCTTTAACTTCATCTGTTTCGGCTGTAACGTTTTTGAGTTTGTTGAGTGAATCTTCCACTGTCGGAATCAAAACATCCTGCAAACTCGACAAAAGTTCCGCATCTTCTTCGATATTTTCCCATTTTCCCGTTTCTTCGGTTATTACATCGTAATTCGCGTTAATTTCTTTCATTTCAACATTGAGAAAATTTTCAAAATCATCGAAAACAGGATTTCCGCATCCTGTTAAAAATGCAAAAGACATAACAACCGTAACCATAAGTGCAAATAATTTTTTCATAATAAATTCCTCCGTTTTTTATCTTATTTTAATATTCTGTTCAAAAAAAGTAACAATTTTATCTTGAGCCACCGCCCGAACCGCCGCCGGAAAAACCTCCGCCCCCGCCGATTGATGCTCTGCCGCCCCCGCCGCTTGTTCTTCGTTCCTGAATAGCTCTCTGCGAAGACATATACATACTGCGATGATATGACGAAGCTATAATCACATTTCTGTTATAACTCTCGATTTCCGGAATTTTTTCGGGATATACCGTTTTGAGCTGTTTTATAACCCGTTCGCCTATTCCGAAAAGTGTTGCGTATACCAAATATTCTTTCCAGATTATTGTTTCGTTTATATTTCTTTCGGCAATAAGCGTGAAATCCTCAAGATATTTTTTAAGCCCCATAAGTTCCGCAAGTTCTGATTTGCCTTTGTCGCTCAAATCCTTGATACAATTTCCGGCACCGCCCGAAAAACCGCCCAATGCAACAAACTCACTTTTACCGATTTTTTTTACGCCGTCGATAAAATCATTAATTTTTTCGGGATTTTTGTATGAATATTTTTCAAGTTCTTTTTCCTGCAAAATCCCGTCATCTCCGGCAGAAACCGAAAGCAGATGATATAAATTCGTCTCCGCCAAAGTATCGGGTTCTTTTATTAATTTAAGATTAACCGATTCTTTAACTTTGCCGAAAAATCCGACTTTTTCTTCAACCTGTGGTTCAAGCACACCTTTGTTTATCATAGAAAGCATGAGCGTTCCTATAATCAAACTTTCTTCTTTTGAAACATCAAAATTTTGTGCCAGATAATGAGATACTTCAATTTTCCCGTTGTTGGGAACATCACGAAAATATTCCGCTTCTTTATAAAACCGCTTAATTGCTTTTTTGCGTTTCATTAAAAATACAACCACCGCAATAACCACTGCCGCTATGGCAAGCATAACAATGAACCCTATAATCATTTCCAAAGTGCCGGCTTCTTCGTCTTCATGACCATAATCACTGTCCTCAAATGCCGCATCTTTAACCGTATCGAAAGAAGTTCCTGTTTCCGTTTTCGGGAATATAATCCCCTTATCCAGTCGGAGCATAACAATCATGGAATCACTGCCCGTGAGACTTTGTTCCGTTATTGCCGCAACCGCTCCGTTTTGAAATTCCACCGTTCCGTTGTATCCGAAAGCCCAGATTCCGCTGTTATCCTCGTTTAATTCAACACCGTTTTCCAAAACAATATTAATACGTCCGTCCGTCGGAAAAGTTGACATATCGGGATTTACAAACATAAAATTCGTTCCGTCATAATCCGTATAGCTTTTTATAAAATCGGTTACAACATATTCAATCGCATATCTGTTTTCTCCGTATTCCGAAATCCCGAAACACAGCTCTATGCCGTCATCAGTTTCGTTTA